>NZ_AP025523.1:1913652-2232594 GCF_027923555.1 Vulcanimicrobium alpinum
CACGCCGACGAACGTGCCCAACGACTCGCCCGAATCATACTACGGCGTCGCGAACCGGCTCACCGCGGAGATCCCCGGCGCGATTCAGCCCGATCAGTGGCACAACGCGCAGAACCCCGGCGCGCACTACGCGACGACGGGCCCCGAGATCTGGGAGCAGACGTCGGGAAAGATCACGCACTTCGTGAGCGGGATGGGGACCGGCGGAACGATCTCGGGCACCGCCCGATTCCTGAAAGAAAAGAATCCGGCGATCGTCGTCGTCGGGGCCGATCCCGAAGGTTCGATCTACAGCGGCGATACGCCGAAGTCGTACAAAGTCGAGGGGATCGGGATGAGTTATCTCCCGCAGACCGTCGATATGCGCGTCATCGATCGCATCCTGCGCGTGACCGACAAGGAGAGCTTCCTAATGGCGCGCCGCATCACGCGCGAAGAGGGGCTGCTCGTCGGCGGCTCGTCGGGGACCGCGGTCGCGGCGGCGGCGCGCATCGCGAAAGAACTCCCGGCCGACGCGATCATGGTCGTGATGATGCCCGACTCGGGCCGCGGCTACATGTCGAAGATCTTCAACGACGAGTGGATGCACGCCAACGGATTCCTCGAGGACGATCGCCGCAAGGACACGGTCGGCGACGTGCTGCGCACGAAGCAGCCGCTGCCGCCGATGATCGTCGTGAGCGAAGAGCAGACGGTGAAAGAGGCGCTCGACCTGCTGCGCCGCTATGAGATCTCGCAGCTCCCGGTGATGCGCGGCAACGACGTCGTCGGCTCGATCAACGACGTCGCCGTGATGCAGGCCGTGTTCGATCACGCGGACATCATGCACAAACCGGTCGTCGAGGTGATGGGCCGTCCGTTCCCCGCGCTCGAGCACGATTCCGAGGTCGGGATGGCGTACAAACTGCTCACGATGGCAAACCACGCAATCGTCGTCACCGAAAATGCGCGTCCCGTCGGCGTGGTGACGCGCCAGGACGTCATCTCGTTCCTCTCGGCGCAGACCGCCGGATGAGCGGCGAGATGGACTTCGCGACGCGGGCGATCCACGTCGGCCAGGATCCCGATCCGACAACGGGCGCGACGATCGTCCCGATCTACGCGACGTCGACCTACACTCAGGAGGCGGCCGGCAAGCACAAGGGCTTCGACTACTCGCGCACCGTCAACCCGACGCGCGTCGCGCTCGAAAAGCAGTTGGCCTCGCTCGAGGATGCCCGCTTCGCCTCCGCGTTCGCGTCGGGAATGGCGGCGACATCGGCGGTCATGAACCTGCTCTCGTCGGGCGATCACGTCATCGTCACCGAGGACCTCTACGGCGGAACCTACCGGCTCTTCTCGCGCGTGCTGGTGCGCTACGGCCTGGAGTTCAGCTACGTCGACATGACCGATCCCGCCGCGGTCCGGGCGGCGATCAAGCCCAACACCAAAATGTTCTGGATCGAGACGCCGACGAATCCGCTGCTGCGCCTGATCGATATCGCGGCGATCGTCGCGCTCAAGCCCTGCGGGACGCTCGTCACCGTCGACAACACGTTCGCGACGCCGTACTTTCAGTCGCCCCTCGCGCTCGGCGCCGAGATCGTCGTCCACTCGACCACGAAGTACATCGGCGGGCACTCCGACGTCGTCGGCGGCGTCGCGATCACCGACGACGCGTCGATCGCCGAGACGATCGCGTTCCATCAGAACGCGGTCGGCGGCGTCCCCGGACCGTTCGATGCGTTTCTGACGTCGCGCGGCGCCAAGACCCTGGCCGTGCGGATGCGCGAGCACGAGCGCAACGCGCATGCCGTCGCGGCGTTCCTTGAAGAACGCGACGACGTGGCGCGCGTATTCTATCCCGGACTGCTCTCGCATCCCCAGCACGAGCTCGCGAAGCGGCAGATGCGCGGCTTCGGCGGGATGGTCTCGTTCACGCTGCGCGGACCGGAGTCGCGCGCGCTCGAGACCGCCAAGCACACGCGCCTCTTCTCGCTCGCCGAATCGCTCGGCGGCGTCGAGTCCCTGATCACGCACCCCGCCCGCATGACGCACGGATCGATCCCCAAAGAAGATCGCGAACGGCGCGGAGTCGGCGACGGCTTGCTGCGGCTCTCCGTCGGACTCGAAGCAGCGCGCGACCTGATCGCCGATCTGCGCCGGGCGCTCGACGCGACGATCACGCTCGCCGGGATTGCCGGGACGAGCAACGGCGCCGGCGATGCTTCGCATCCCGAACGCATCCCCGCCACCCAGAGCGAGGGCGCACCGACCTCATAGCCGGAACGCATTTTCATCGCACGCTCACCGAATTGCCAGCAAATCCCACGCGGGCGTGCGCTACGCTGACGCTATGAAATTATCGCTCCCCGTCCTCGCGCTCGTCTTCGCGACCGGATTCCCTCTCGCGGCCTCGGCTCAGCAGAGCAGCGCGGCGGAGAACGGTCCGCCGCCCGAAGTCCACGCCCAAATGCAGCAGGCTCGCGACAACGCCAAGACCGCGGCCTTCAACGATCTCTCCGCCGCCGATCGCGCCAAAGTGCAAGCCGTGATCGACGCGGTCAACAACGGTCAGCAGACCGACCTGCGCGCCGCGGCGCAGCAGATCGACGCCGCGCTCACGCCGGCGGAAACCACCGCCGTTCTCGCCGAGCGCACCAAAATGATCGCCGCAATCCGTGCGGACATCGCCGCGATGCCGAACGCTCCCCAGGGCGGTCCGCAAGGCGGTCCGCCGCCGGGCGCCCGGGCCCACACCGCGTCCGCCGGCCGCTTCCTGCTGATGCTGGGCGTGAGCCGCGAGAAGATGCGCGAACTGCGCCACGCGCAGCAGCCTCAGGCGCCCACCAAACCGCAGTAACCGTCCCTTCCCGCAACGCCGGGCTCGTGTACGCGCGGGTCCGGTGTTGTCGTTTCTCAGCCGCGGTCGAGGACGGCCGCGAGCGCGGGGAGCGAGATCTCGTAGCGGTAGCCGACGTTGCGATGATCGTCGTCGAACTCTTCGTGCCTTACGTCGAGGCGGAGGTCGCGACAGCGCTCGGTGAAGACGCGCGCGCCGATGTCGAGACCGTACTCGTCGCACCGGCCGCAATCGAGATAGCGCAGCCGCAGGCGCGCGAGCGCATCGCGGCCGGCCGCGACGCGTTCGCACGGATCGAACGCCAGCCAGCGCGCGAAGACGTCGTCGCGCAGCGCGCCGGTCTTCGCGTCCCACGGCAGGTCGATCGCCCAGCGCTGCGCCGCCGCCGGCGAATACGCGGCCGCGTAGCCGAGCATCTCAATCGTCGCGTAGAAGTGCTGCGGCCGCTTCGGCCGCGCCTCGAACGCCTCGACGAACGCCTCGAGCGACGCGAACCCCTCGAGCGTCCGCTGCGCGGCGGGGAACGACGGCAGGTGCGCGTAGCGGAAGTACGCGTCGCCGCTGTGCGATGCGAACGCGGCGAAGGTCCCCGGATACGCGAGCGACAGGTGCAGGGCGCCGAAGCCTCCCGAGGACTTGCCGAAGACCGCGCGGCCGCCTTCATAGGGGATCGTGCGGTAACGCGCGTCGACATGGCCGATCGCGTCGCGCACCGTGTAGGTGGCGTAGTCGCCATTGTGGATCGAGTCGACGTACTGCGATCCGCCTAGGCGCGTGAAGCCGTCGACGATCGCCAGC
The DNA here is from genome assembly GCF_027923555.1 of Vulcanimicrobium alpinum. GTDB lineage: Bacteria > Vulcanimicrobiota > Vulcanimicrobiia > Vulcanimicrobiales > Vulcanimicrobiaceae > Vulcanimicrobium > Vulcanimicrobium alpinum. The sequence continues at coordinate 1,917,293 of NZ_AP025523.1, forward strand.
ATCGCGGCCGGCATCCGTCCCTCGGCGATCAAGCGGTCGTGCCATTGCACGACGTTGAACTCCCATTTGCGCGACGACACCAAGGCGCCGACATCGCCGGTGTAGCCGTGCAGGCAGTACAGCACCGGATACCGCACGGAGCCTTGGGCGTCGTAGCCGGGCGGCGTGTACACCGCGAGCGGACGTTCCGACGGATCGCCGAGCGGGTTTCCCCGCAGTGCGGGGCTGTCGATGGTGTCGACGTGCAGCGTTCCGCGCAGGCCGAGCAGGTGCGAGAGTTCGTTCACGGGACGGCGAAGGCGTTCGCATGAGCGCTTTTCGGGGCCTTCGTGGGGCGCTGGCGACGGTCGTCGCGTGCGCGCTGCTGCTCGCGTTCCCCGCGTCCGCCGCCGCCGCCCCGTCGTTTGGTCATGCGATCGTCACGCGAAGCGCGGACGGCGATCCGATGCTCGCGCTCGACGGCCGGCCGTTCTTCTTCGTCGGCGGCGCCTTCTTTTACGAACGGATTCCGCGCGAGCGCTGGCGCGATGCGATGCTGCGCATGCGCGAGGTCGGCGCCAACACGATCGATCTGTACGTCCCGTGGAACTGGCACGAAACCGCGGACGGTGTCTTCGATTTCGACGGGCACACGAGCCCGCGCCGCGATCTGCGCGAGGTGCTGCGGCTCGGCGAGGAGTTGGGGTTCTTCTTCGTCGTTCGTCCCGGCCCGGTGATCCGCAACGAGTGGCGCAACGGCGGCTATCCGGCGTGGCTGCTCGAACGTCCCGAGTACGGGATGCCCCTGCACGACGTGCTCGAAGGGCGTTATCCCGCGACCGCGACGCTGCAGAACGCGCACAGCGACGACGCCGCGGCGGAGTGGATGCGCAACGCCACGCACTTGCGGTACGCCGGGCGGTGGCTGCACCGCGCGCTCGAGGAGTTCCGGCCCGTCGCCGATCGCGTGCTCGCGGTCCAGCTCGACGACGATCAGGGTGCGTATCTCGACAACGACACCTATCCGGCGCCGCACCTGCATGCGTACCTGCAGTGGCTCGAGCGACAGGTGCGCGATGTCGTCGGACCCGCGACGCCGCTCTTCATCAACACCTACGAGATGAAGGTACCCTCGTCGTCCCCGGTGTGGGCGATGGGGAACTGGTACCAGAGCGATGCGTTCTCGATCGGCGAGCACGATCGCGCGGAGCTCGCGTTCGCGACCGCCTCGCTGCGCACGCAGGCCGCGGTGCCGCTGGCGTACAGCGAATTCCAGGCCGGCTGGCTCGCGGGACCCGAAGATCCGCAGCCCCGGCCCGCCGATCCCACCAACACGTCGCTCGCGATCGGCGAGCTCGCGGGCTGGGGGCTCAAAGGACTGATCGATTTTCCGCTCCACGACACGCTGGCGCCGTTCGGCTGGGAAGCACCGTTCTCGAACGCGCTCTACGCCTGGGATGCGGCGTACGATCTCGAACTGCGGGCGCCGTCCGCCGGCGATTCCGCAGCGTACGCGTCGCGCTGGTTCACGACGCAGCCGATGCTCTCGACGCTCGCATTCTACGGGCCGGCGCTCGAAGAAGCGCATCGTGTCAGCGACGCGGCCGTCGTCTACGACGGACGCGGAGATGCGTACGCGGCAGCGGGCGCGATCAAAACCGATCTTGCCGCGTGCCGTGCAGGCGGCATCGTCTGCGACGCGATCGATCCGCTGCAGGTCGACGATGCGCGGCTGCGCGCAGCGCCGGCGCTCGTGCTGCACGATGCCGTACGGCGTGCGTCGGCCGCGCTGGTCGCGCGGGCGCGGCGGCTCGGCGTCCGTGTCGTCGGCGACGTTGCAGCGGTGCGCGGCGCGGCGCCGGGCGACGTGACGCTGCTGCGCGGGCGTCACGGCACCTTCGCCGCGATCGAAAACTGGAGCAGCGCGCCGCGGAGGATCGATCCGCGCGCGCTCGGACCGGCGTTCTCCGGGCTCGTGCCGTTCACGGTTCTGCCGCGCGAAGCGCGCATCGTCGCCGGCGGCGTCGACTTGCCGTTCGTGCGGAGCGCTTTTCGTGCCGGAGATCGCCTGACGACGTCGTGCGCGGTCGTCGGGCACGGCGAACCGCTGCCGGAGTTCGGCGTCGTGTCGGCCGCGCAGGTGACGGCGATACCGGGGCCCGTTTCAACGGGAGCGCCGGCGGCCACGATTCCAGCCTTCGATCTCGCCGGTGCGCCGTGCCGGGTCGTCACGACGATCGCCGGCAGACGCCGAGTGCGCGACGTCCGGTGGACCCATCCGTCGTCCCGCGACGACGGTGCGCCTGGTGCGGCGCGTGTCCATCTTGCTCCGAACGCACGTATCGCATTCCCCAGCCCGGAGAGTTCCCCGTCCGCCGGCGCGCACGTAACGACGATCGATGCGTTTGCCGACGGCGCGCGAGAGATCGTGCTGCGCAACGCGAACGCGTTCGCCGTCATCGTCCCGGACGGCGGCGCGCGCCTCGTCATGTACGGTGCCGGCGCCAGGAACGACGTCGACGCGACCGGAGCGCTGCGCGACGACATCTTCCCGGCGCTCCCGCTGTCGACGACCGACCGGATTGCAAAATACACGCACACGTATCCCGCGGGGACGTTCAACCGCCCGTACGAGCCCTGCACGTTCGAAACCGCGCGCGGCGCGGGCGCGTACCTGCGCTACCGCGCGCCCGATCTTCCCGGCTCACCGTTGTTCGAGCGCGTCGTAATGCTCGCGGGCGACGATCCGCGGCTCATCGTCGACGAACGCTTCACCCCGGGAGCCGGCGACGCGGCGCGCGCTCTCGTCTCACTCTCCGCGATCGCCGGCGGTACGGTCGTCGACGGAGATCCCGACCCGCGTCGGGGCGAGATCGCGTTCCCGCAACTCGTCGCGGCGTGGACACCGGCGGAGATCGCGGCGGCATCCTGGACGCCTGCGCGCAGCAACGGGACGCTGCAGCTGCGTTTCGCCCCCGAAACGGGCGGCAGTCGCTGGCACCGCATCACGCTTCGCGACGCGGGCACCGCGAAGGGCGAGGATCTGAGGCGCTTAGCGGAAGCGGAGCACCGATGGGTCGCCGCGAACGCATCCCCGTTTACCGACGGGGAAGTGGCGAAACGGTATACGCAGTCGCCTCAAAAGCGACCGAGTGAGAGCTCATGTGGGTTCGAGTCCCACCTTCCCCAATGACCGAACCGCGCCGACGGGCACGGTTTTCTTTTGCATCATACAGTGGTCCGACGGTGCTGCAACTGCGAGTACGAGCGCGGCGGTGCGCCCATCGTACCATCGCTTGGAGGAGATGGCGCCGCGGAAGGCGACGATTCCGTTAGCGTTTGTCGGCTGGCGCGTTGCCCGGGCGGCAGTGCCGGCGATCGCCTCGACGTTTTGTACTCGAGCCGACTCGACCTGGACCACGCTCGGAGGTTTTACGGGATGATCTCTTTCAAAACCGGGGCTCTTCTTGCCGTTTCCAGCGCTGCGCTCGGCCTTCTTCTCGCCGCTTGCGGCGTCAATGCCGGCACGTCGCTTCCGGCCGGCGTCGGGCGCGCACCGGCATCGAGCTCCTTGAACAGCGCCGCTGCATGGTCGGTCTATAACTACAATCCTGCGGACACGAATATTACGCCGACGCCCGCCGACTACGCGAACGGCACGGCGACGTTTCACTTCCAGAAGGGCGTCTACACGGCGCGGCTGACGACGGACGCAAATACGCTGACCGGCGATCTCAGCGCAAAGACATTGAATGCTGCGCTGTCGATCAGCGGCGCTACCGGGGCGTTCGTGGACCATCTCGGCGGCGGTTGCCGAAATCCACCTGCAGTCCGCTTCTTTTTCATCACGCAGGGTCAGGGCGGGTTCGCGTACACGAACTACTGGTGGTCGAACCCGGTTTCATGGGTGCTGGCCAACGGCACGACGAATCTGACGCAAAAAGTCAACGATCCCGCAAAGTGGTCCGACTTCAATGGAAAACTCGGCACCAACGACCCGGCGACGACGGCGGCGTTCGAAGCCGCGATCGCCAACGTGCAGACGGTCGGTCTTTCATTCGGCGAAGATTGCTTCTTCGAGAACGGCACGACGACCAGCGACGGTTCCGGCACCTTCAGCAGCACGTTTACCGAGTCATAGAACCGCGCTCGCCGGGCCGCGCCGCCGCGCGGACGGCCGGATCGAGGCGACGCACGAGAAGCCGCGCGCGAGCGCGGCTTCTCCGCATTCGGCGTCTACGGGGAGTGCGGCAGCGAGAGCGAAGAACACCGCGTCACGATGACCAGCGCTTCCGAGTTTCAACGCGAGTCGTATCGGATCGACGAGCAGATCTGGGATGCGCTCGCCCTTCGGCCAGGCGATCGCCTCCTCGTGCTCAGACTCGCCAACGATGGGGCGTGGGTCAAGCGCGCGGTGGAGATCGGCGCGGTGACGACGGCGATCGCGGCCGACGACGCGTCGATCGCGAAGATCGAAGACTGCGCCGCGACGGTGCTGCGCGGCAGCGCGACGATGATACCCGCCTCCGAAGGCGCGTACGACGCCGCGATCGCGATGCACTACCTGCACGAGATCGATCCGGGCTTTCACGCGCAGGTGATCTCGGAGATGGGGCGCGTCGCAGGTCGCGTCGTGATCGTCGAACCGTCGCCGCCGGCCGACCCGCTCGGCAAACGCATCGCGGCGCTCTACGCGCGCGCGAGGCGCGACGTCGATCTCGCGATGCCGCCGCCTGCGCCGCGCGAGGCTCTCGCAGAGTCGCACCATCTCCGCCGCCGCCGGCTCCGCCGCATCCGGCGACCGCGACGGCGCCCGCCTGGCCGCCCGGGGCTTCGGCTTCGGCGACGACGAGCCGGTCATGCCGCCGCCTCCCCTGCGGCCGGGGCCGGTTGCCGCCGCACCGCCGCCGCTGCCGCCCTCGGGATCGGCGCAACGGCCCGCGGCTCCGCAACAGCCGGCGCCGCCGCGTCAGCCCACGCCGCCCGCTGCGACGCCATTCGGCACGCCGTTCGCGCTGCCCGACGACGAACCGCCGTTCGGCGGCGCGGCCGCGCCCGAGCCGCCGAAGAGCGGCTTCGGCTGGTCGTGGGAACCGCCCGACGAGCCGGAACAGCCCGAAGCCCGTTGACCGCCGTGCGCTACGGGATGAACTGCTGGAGCGCCTGGACCTCGACGCCGATCCGCACGATCCCGCCGACCACGTCGGGGGGGATCGGCCCGCGCCGGATCGTCGCGATCGCGGTCTGGGCGCGCGCCACGAGCGGCGTCATCTGGTCGAGCGCCGTTGAAAGCCGAGCTGCGTCGGTGCCGGCCTTCGCCAGCGCCGCGTTCAGCGGCAGGTCGGCAAAGGCGTTCACGCGCTTCGAGATCCGCGAGAGCTCATCGGCCGCCCGCTTGGCGTTCACGCCGGCGAGGACCGCAACGACGATCAGCGCGGCGGCCGTCGCCGCCCAAACGATCGCCGTCGGCTCCATGCGCTAAGCGGCCGACTCGCTCTTCCCGGAGCCGGAAGCCGGCGCGGCCGGCGATGCGGACGTGGAGGTCGATGACGAGGAGTCCGGCGAGGCGGGTGCCTTGCGCGAGTCGGTCACGTAGAACCCCGAACCCTTGAAGACGATCCCGGCCGGATTGAACACGCGGGCGACGGGTCCGCCGCAGGAGGGGCACACGCCGTCGTAGGCCTCGCGGAAGCCGTGACGCACTTCATGCACCGTCTGGCACGTGCGGCATTGGTAGTCGTAGAGCGGCAAGGAGATCTCCGGGCGATGGAAAGGCGCTGAGCATCAGTCTACCCGAGTTAGCAGACCTCGTCAACGAGTGCTAGACGTTAGAAGTCGCTCAAGAGCGCATCCGGCTCGCGCTCGAACTCGCAGAGCCCTTTGAAGTGGATCAGCGCGTCATTGAGCGCCGCATCGAGCCGCCGCCGCCGGGTCAGGCGGTCGATCACCTTCCCGACGAAGCCGCCGTAGGTCGGATAGTCCACCCGGACGACGACGCGCGAACGCTCGGACTTCTGCTCGACGCGGATGTCGATCCGCCGCCGCACGCTGAACGCGCCGACGAGCGAGAGCTGGTGGCCCGGGATGAAGCGGTCGACTTCGAAGAGTTCCTCGTCGTCGCCGGGGACGTTGGAGCGGATCGCCACCTCGCTCCCCAGCGCGAGCGGTTCGTCGGCAGCGACGCGTCGCGCGCTGCGAATGAACGATAACCAGACCGGCCACTTTTCGACCTCGCAGGCAAGATCGAATGCGGTCCGCGCGGGCGAAGCGAGGTCCTGGCAGCGGTGGAGCGCCCGCGCTGACGGCCGGTCGACGGACACGGACGACAGAGCCATGGATCACGCGTTTCGGCGCATCTTGTGGTCCGGACCTGCGCCGAACCACAAGATATTGTGCGGGAAACGGTGGAGGCTAGGCGGCCGCGAGTTCGGGGCGGAGCAGTTCCTTGAGCCGGGCCCGTGCGCGCGACAGGCGCGAGCGGACGGTGCCGATCGAGATCCCGGTCTGAAGGGCGATCTCCTCGTACGAGAGATCGTCGACTTCGCGCATCGCGACGACGTCGCGGAACGGCTCGGGGAGCGTCGCGATCGCGCGGCTGAACGTGTCGCGCGTCAGTTGTTCGAACGTCACGCGGAACGGATCGTCGGGATCGGCGTGCACGTTCGAGACGTCGACCATCGCGTTCTGCAGGCGCTGCAGGCGCACGTCGGCGCGTTTGCGCTTCTTGTTGTGATCGAAGAAGACGTTGATCGTGATGCGGTAGAGCCACGTGTAGAACGACGACTGGCCGCGAAAACGATGCAGGTTGCGGTAGATCCGCAGGAACACTTCCTGCGCGAGGTCCTCGACGTCGGTCGATCCGACGTTGAGCTGCGCGAGGATGCGGTGCACCGTCGATTCGTAGGCTTGCACGAGTTCGTCGAACGCGGCCTGCCGGCCGGCACGGTAGTCTTCGATCAGTCGCAGATCGCGTTCCGCGCGGAGCTGCTGTTCGACGCCGAGCATCTTCCTGAGGGCACCAGCCATCCCGATTCGAACCTCCATCCCGGCCGCCATCCGGCTGGCCTTGGATCGAAACAATACCGGGATGGAGCGCGCCGGTATGTGAGATGGCCGACGGTCGCCTCAGGCGAGCGGAACCGAGCCGTCTCCCACGGCGCGGGCGAAAGCGACGAGCGTCGCGATCCCGGTCGGGATCGCGTCCTCGTCGAGGCGAAACTGCGGGCTGTGCCCGGAGTGGATCGAGCCGGCCGCTTCGCTGTAAATCCCCAGACGCACCATCACGCCCGGAACTCGCTGGGCGAAGTAGGCGAAGTCCTCGCCGCCCATCGTCGGCGCCGGCCGCTGGACCGGGATCCGCGCGTGCTCCCGCATGTAGGCGGCGAAGCCGTTCGCGAGCGCCGCGTCGTTGACGACGGGCGGGTAGCCGTAGAGCATCTGCAGTTCCGCGCGCGCGCCATAGGCCGCCGCGACGCCGTCGACGATGCGGCGCAGTTTCTCTTCCGCCGCTGCGCGGATCGCGGGGTCGTGCGTGCGCACGGTTCCCGTCATGTGCACGCGATCCGCGATCACGTTGTTGCGGTAGCCGCCCTCGATCGTCCCGATCGTCACCACGATCGACGCCAGCGGATCGGTCTCGCGCGCCGCGACGTTCTGCAGCGCCAAGATCGTCGCGGCGGCGCACGGGATCACGTCGATCGCTTTGTGCGGGTACGCGCCGTGACCGCCTTTGCCGCGAATCGTCAAATGGAATTCGTCGGCGGCCGCGTTGACCGGCCCCGGAGTGATCCCGATCGTTCCGGTCGCGAGCCGCGGATCGACGTGCAGCATGGTGACGGCGTCGACCGTGGGATCGTCGAGGGCGCCCGCCTCGATCATCGGCAGCGCACCGCCCGGGCCTTCTTCCGCCGGCTGAAAGAGCAGCACGGCGGCACCGTGCAGATCGTCGCGCGTGAGCTGCAGCGTCCGCGCAGCGCCGAGCAGCATCGCCGTGTGCGCGTCGTGACCGCACGCGTGCATCTTCCCTTTGATCTCCGACGCGCATGGCTCACCGGAATCCTCGAGGATCGGCAGCGCGTCCATGTCGGCCCGCAGGCCGCTCACGCGACCCGGATGCGCGCCGCGGACGACGGCGACGACGCCGGTTCCGGCGACGCGGCGATGCGCGATCCCGAGTTCGTCGAGCTCGCGCTCGACGATCGCCTGCGTGTTGTGTTCTTCGAACCCCAGTTCGGGATGCCGATGGATCTCGCGGCGGATCGCGATCGCGCGTTCCGCGGTCCCCTCAGGAAGCGTTATCGTCGTCACCCCGCTGGGTTCCGAACGGGCGCTTCGCACTCTTGCCGCATCGGTTACAAACGCTGCTCCAGCGCGCGGATCGCCGCGGGCGGTCCGGCGACGACGAGGTCGTCGCCGGTCTTGAGCGTCGTCGCGGCGGCCGGGCGAAAGAGCATCGTGCCATCGCGCTTCATCGCCAGCACCACCGCTTCGTCGCTCTCGCCGATCAGCGTCCCCAGCGGATGCCCCACCCACTTCGAACCCACGGCGATCGAGAGGTCTTCGAGCAGCAGCTGCGAGTTGCCGGCGGAGAGGACGGTGTCGACGAACTCCACGGCGGTCGGGCGCATCGCCAGGCTCGCGAGGCGCCGCCCGCCGATCGTGTACGGCGAGACGACGCGGTTCGCGCCGGCCAGACGCAGTTTTGGTTCCGCGTCGGCCGCGTTGGCGCGCGCGATGATGAAGAGATCGTCTTTGAGGACGCGCGCCGAGAGCGTCACGTAGACGTTGTCCGCGTCGCTGTCGACCGCGGTGACGAGCCCGCGCGCGCGCTCGACGCCCGCCGCCTTCAGCGTCTCGATGTCGGCGGCGTTGCCGAACACAACCGCCGCGCCCAGCGCCGCGGCGCGTTCCAGCGAATCTTCGTTGATGTCGACGACGACGAACTCGATCTTCTCGGCGGTGAATTCACGCGCGATCTCCGCGCCGACACGGCCGAAGCCGCAGAGGATGAAGTGATCCCGCATCCTACGGACTCGTGCGCCCATCCGGCGCTGCTCGACGGCGCGGCCCAGCTGGCCCTCGATCACGTACGCCATGAGCGCCAGCACTGTGTAGGTCAGAACGCCGAAGCCGACCGCGACGACGACGATCGTCCAGATCTTTCCGGCGAGGCGGAGCGGCGCCGGCTCGCCGCCCCCGACGGTCGTGATCGTCGTGACCGTCATGTAGAAGGCGTCGAACCACGCCCACCCTTCCAAGACGGCGTAGCCCGCCGTCCCGGCGGCCAGCACCCCGATCAGCAGCACGCCGGCGAGCAGCAACGGACGCGGAACGACGGCTCGCTGCCTCATACACGGCGCGCTTCTTCTCTGCGCGCACGGAGCCTACCGTTACGCGTGTCGCCGGCAGCCTGCGCCGTTCAGCTCCGGTAGCGCAGGAACGCCGGGACCTCGATGTCGTCCATGTTGACTGGTGCGACTTTGTCGAACTCGATCGGCTGGCCGAGCGACGCCGCGGTGGTCGTGCGGTGCGGACGACCGCCGAACCCGGCCGCAAGGACGGTGACGCGTACCTTCCCCTGCATCTCCGGATCGATCGACGCGCCGAAGATGATCTGCGCTTCGCTGTCGACGGCGCGCGAGATCATTTCGGCCGCTTCGTTGACTTCGTACATCGAGAGATCGAGGCCGCCGGTGATGTTGAAGATCACGCCGCGCGCGCCTTCGATCGTAGTCTCGAGCAGCGGCGAGGCGATCGCCTTCTGCGCGGCGTCGGCGGCGCGATGCTCGCCGGAGCCTTCGCCGATCCCCATCATCGCCGAGCCGGCGTCGGTCATGATCGTCTTCACGTCGGCGAAATCGAGGTTGATCAGCCCGGGCTGGGTGATCAAGTCGCTGATCCCCTGGATCCCCTGACGGAGCACGTCGTCGGCGTAGGTGAACGCTTCGTTGAGCGGCGTGCGCTTCTCGATGATCTGCAGGATGCGTTCGTTGGGGATCGTGATGAGCGTGTCGACCTTCGCTTCGAGGTCGGCGATCCCGCGCTCCGCGGACTGCATGCGCTTGCGGCCTTCGAACGCGAACGGCTTCGTCACCACCGCGACGGTGAGCGCGCCAGATTCGCGCGCGAGCTCGGCGACGATCGGTGCCGCGCCCGTCCCGGTCCCGCCGCCCATCCCGGCGGTGATGAACACGAGGTCGGCCCCGTCGAGGATCATCGCGAGATCTTCGCGCGACTCGTCGGCGGCTTCGCGCCCGATGTTCGGATTGGCGCCGGCGCCGAGACCGCGGGTGAGCCCGCTCCCGATCTGCACGGTGTTGTTGGTCTTGCTGGCGCGCAGCGCTTGCACGTCGGTGTTGATCGAATAGAATTCGACCCCGTGCAGCCCGGCGTCCACCATGCGATTGATCGCATTGCAGCCGCCGCCGCCGAGTCCGATCACCTTGATCGTTGCCGCGTGTTCGGGGACGAGTCGTTTCGCATCAGCCATCGTCGCGTGTTCCTCCGGAAAGAGCGGGAGCATCGGAACCTGCCATCAGTTCCAGATCGAGGTGAACCAGGACCACAGTTTCGCGAACGCGCCGCTGCCGTGACCGTTCAGCCCGTGCGGCGACTGCTCGCCGCGCGGGCCGAACAGCACGAGCCCCACGGCCGTCGCGTATTCGGGCTGTTTCACGGCATCGGTCAGCCCGGCAATCGTCGACGGGACGCCGACGCGCACCGGCAGGCCGAACACCTCGGCGGCCGTCGTCTCGATCCCGCGCAGGTGCGCGCCTCCGCCGGTGAGGACGACTTCGCTGAGCACTTGATCGCGCGGCAGCCGGTCGACGACGTTGGCCTTCGCGAGCCGGAAGATCTCGAGCACGCGCGGCAGGACGATCGAACGCAATTGCGCGGAGGTCACCTCGCGCGTGCTCCGTCCGTCGAGCGATTTCACCTGAAAGATGCGCTCCGTCTCGTCCGCGCGCGCGACGCCCGAACCATAGGTGCGCTTCACGTTCTCGGCTTCGGCGAACGTCGTTTTCAGCCCGAGCGCGATGTCGTTGGTGAGGATGTTGCCGCCAACTGGGATCGTCGCCGAGTGCACGACGCCGCCGTCGGCGAAAACCGCGATATCGGTGGTGCCGCCGCCGATGTCGAGCAGCACGACGCCGACCTGTTTTTCTTCGGGAAGCAGCGTCGACGCCGACGATGCCAGCGGCTCGAAAACGATCCCGGCGGTCTCGAGCCCGGCGCGGTGCACGCATTTCAGCACGTTCGAGATGAACGACGAACCGCCGGTGACGATGTGGGTGTCGACCTCGAGCCGCCCGCCGCTCATCCCGACGGGATCGGTCACGCCGTCCTGACCGTCGATCGTGAAGTGACGCGGCAGGGCGTGAATGATCTGCCGGTCGGCGGCCAAGTTGATGATCTTCGACGCGTCGACGACGCGCCGCACGTCGGTCTGAATCACCTCGCGGTCGTCGCCGGTGACCGCGACGACGCCCCGGTTGTTCGTCGACTGCATGTGCTCGCCGGTAACCCCGACGTAGACGTGCGAGACGTGGACCCCGGCCATCCGCTCGGCCTTCTCGGTGGCGGCCTCGATGGCGCGGACCGTCTCTTCGAGGTCGGTGACGACCCCTTTGCGCATCCCGGTCGAGGGGGCTTCGCCGACCCCCAGGATCTCGAGTCCGTCGGATCCCGACGCGGCGATGACGGCACACGTCTTCGTCGTGCCGATGTCCAGGCCGGCGATCGTCTCGCCCCTAGCCATCACCGTACCGCCTTCACTAGCACCACCATATATTGGGGGCGAGCGCCGCAATACCTACAAGATCGTCCACACTCGTCCACAGATCGCTCTCCACAGGACGGTGGAGAACGCCGCCCGCAGATTACCGGAACTCGACGGTCGGGGTCGCGGGAGAGCGGACGTCGATCGCGCGGAGCGGCCGCTTCGCGCCGATCCCGGCACGCACCGGCGCGATCAGCGCGGCTTTCTTGGCGAGGTCGTCGTCCTCGCCGAAATGGAGGACCACGCCGCTCGGATCGACCGCGTCCAGCCCGCCCCAGCGGTCGCGGCCGAGTCGCCGCGGGGCGAGGTCCGCGTCGGCGAGGATCCGTGCGTCGGCGAGGAGGCGCACGATCGCCGCATCGGCGATCGTCCCACCCGGTACAGGGATGCGCGCGCGCCCCGATTCGATGCGCGCGGCCGACGCCGTCGCGCAGCCGCGCTGCAGCACGCGCGCGGTCGCGTCGATCGTGACGGTCTGCGTCGCAGAAACGATGCACGCGGTCGGCCGGCGCACGGTGATCGCGAGGTCGACATAGGGCTGCGGAAACTGCCCGCGGCGCAGCGTTGCGGTGTCGACGTACGGGATCGCTTCGATGCGCCTCGTGATTCGCCACGGTGCGAGAAGCCATACGTTCTTTCCCGGCACGATCGCCGCGGCGCCGCGCACGGTGCGCGCGTCGACCGGAGACCCGATCGGCACGTCGATCGCGATCCGCGCGATCCGAAACCACGGTGCCTGCACCAGCCACGCGCCCGCCGCGGCGCAGGCGATCGCCAGCGCCGCGGCGATGATCCAGAACGGCCGGACGCGCGCGACGACCGACGGCTTGCGGCGCGAACGCGCGCTCGCGCTCACGCGAGCACGTACCGTTCGATCGCCTCGGCGACGCCGTCGTTGGCGACGTCGCCGACGACGTGGTCGGCGCGCGCGAGCAGCTCCGGCGGTCCCGAACCCATTGCGACGCCGACCGCGGCGGCGTCCAGCAGCGGGACGTCGTTCCAGGCGTCGCCGACGGCGAGCGTCGCGTCGAGCGCGACGCCGCAGCGCTGCGCGACGAACGCGAGCGCTTCGCCTTTGTTGACGCGCGGGTCGATCACCTCGACGAAGTCGACGTGGCTGCGGGTGAGGTAGGCGCGGTCACCGAGCAATGCGCGCAACGCCGCCAGGTGCGCGTCGGAACGGGCCGCCTCGTCGACGAGGACGATCTTGATCGTCGGCCGGTGCGCAAATGCCTCGCGCAGCGACGGGACGACGTGCGGCTCGACGCGCGCGAGATCGGTGTACCGCTTCGAAAAGCGGTTGATCGCCTCGACGTAGAGCAGGTCGTCGGCGTAGCATTGCGCGTGCACGCCGTGCGCGTTCGCCCACTCGAGCACCGCGCGCGTGACATCGGGCTGCACCGGCGTCTCGCGCAACGTCGCGCCGGAGGAAGCGTCGAAGACGGCCGCACCCTGATAGCACACGATCGGACCGTCGATCTCGAGCAGCTGCGCGAACGGGCGCGCCGCGGCGAACATCCGGCCGGTCACGATGGTGACGGCGACGCCGCGTTCTCGTGCGGCCTTGACCGCATCGCGCACGCGCGGGCTGACGACGAGATCTTCGCCGACCAGCGTTCCGTCGAGATCGAGCGCCACGAGCCGGATGCGCGTCGATGACAGCATGACGGACCGGCATTTTCGCCGCACGCACGATACCGTCCCCTTCGGGCGTCCGGCTGAGCTCGTCGAAGCGCAGTTCTCGGTCGTGCACGAAGGCGGCTGCGCTTCGACAAAAGCTCAGCGTGACGGGTGGTCGCCGGCGCGCAGGCGCGCGGTGCGTGCGTGGGCGGGCAGTCCCTCGAAGTCCGCGAGCGCCGCCAGCAGCGTTGCGTCGTTGAGCATCCGTTCGCGCGAGTTCTCGACGACGGTCATGGTGCGCAGATAGTCGGCGGTATGCAGCCCTGAAGAGAAGCGCGCGGCGCCGCTGGTCGGGAGCGTGTGATTCGTCCCCGCGATGTAGTCGCCGGCCGCGACCGGCGTCTCGTCGCCGACGAAGATGGCGCCGGCGCGTCGAATCTTCGCGATCCAGCTCCACGGGTCGGCGACCATCAGCGAGAGATGTTCGGGGGCGAAGCGTTCGATCACGTCGTGCATCTGCGCGTCGCTGTGCGCGTGAACGAGCCAGGTGCGTTCGGCGAGGACGCGCGCGACGACGTCGTCACGCCCGGACGCCCGGCCGAACGGTCCGTCCAGCAGCGCCGCGACCGCCTCGAGCAGCGCACGCTCGCGCGAGACGGCCGCGACGCGCGCGAGCGGGTCGTGTTCCGCCTGCGCGACCAGTTCGCCGGCGACGAGTTCGGGCTTCGCGCGCTCGTCGGCGACGACGAGCACTTCCGAGGGGCCGGCCAGGCCGTCGATCCCGCAGATCCCGTAGACCTGCCGCTTCGCCTCGGTGACGTAGACGTTGCCGGGTCCGACGATCTTGTCGACCGGCGCGATCGTCGCGGTGCCGTAGGCGAGCGCGGCGACGGCCTGCGCGCCGCCGACGGCGTAGAGTTCGTCGACTTCGGTGAGCGCGCACGCATAGAGCACCGCCGGATCGACGTGACCGCCGGCCTGCGGCGGCGTCACGACGACGACGCGCTCGACGCCGGCGACCTTGGCGGGAACGACGGTCATCAGCACCGTGGACGGCAGCGTCGCCGTCCCGCCGGGAACGTATGCGCCGATCCCGCCGAGCGGCCGGGACAGAAAGGCATAGCGCGTCATGTCGTGCGCGTAATAGTCGATCGCATCGGGGAGCTGACGCGCATGGAACTCGGCGATCCGCTCCTTCGCCAATTCGAGACCGGCGGCGATCTGCTCCGGAACCAGCGTGCGCGCGTGCTTGCGCGCCGGGATCGCGACGCGCAGCGAGGCGAGCGCGGCGTCCGCGAAATCCCACCGGCGCGTGTACTCGACGAGCGCGTCGTCGCCGCGCGCGCGCACGTCGTCGAGGATCGCACGCACCGCCGCGACGATCGGGGCCGGCGGATCCCAGCCGCCGGCGAAGAGCCCGCGCAGCGCGATGCGGTCGCCCGCGTCGACGACGATCACGCGGGGACGCTCGCCAGGCGTTCGAGCAGCGCCGTGATCGCAGCGTACTTCGCGCGAAAGCGCACCGGATTGACGACGAAGCGCGCCGTGCTCTCGGCGATCTCTTCGACGACCACGAGATCGTGCTCGCGCAGCGTCGTGCCGGTCGCGACGAGGTCGACGATCAGATCGGCAAGACCGACCAGCGGTGCCAACTCGACGGAGCCGTGCAGGGGGATCAATTCGACCGGGAGATCGCGTTCGGCAAAAAACGATTCGGCGGAGTTGACGAACTTCGTCGCCACGCGCAGGAACGTCGGCAGCGGCGCACCTTCGTGATAGCGGTCGATGCGCCGGCCGGCGACGACGAGCCGGCAGTAGCCGAAACCCAGATCGGTGAGCTCCGCGACGTTGCGGTCGGTCTCCCACAGCACGTCTTTGCCGACGATCCCGCAGTCGGCCGAGCCGAACTCGACGTACGCCGGGACGTCGGTGGGACGCAGGAACAGCAGCGTCGTCCCGTCGGCCGTGGTGACGGTGAGCTTGCGTCCGACGTCGTCGGGGACATCGACCCCCGCTGCGCGCAGGCGCATGGCCGCGTCGGGAAACAGCGCGCCCTTGGGAACGGCGATGGTGAGGTGATCGATCATCGTGCGTCCCAGTTGGACGGCGTGCGCAGCTCCGGCAGCTCCGCGGCGCGCCGAGGACCGACCCGCAGTTCGCGCACCGCCCCGTTCACGGCGATCACGATCCGCGGGATGTCATATGCGCGCGCTTCGGCGACGAGCGCCTCGTCGTCGAGGTGCGATCCCGCATAACGCACGACGTTCCCAGCGGCGCGTTCGCGCGCGGCGACGACGTCGGAACCGGCGACCAGGACGTCGATCCGGTGGCGGCGGCGCTGGACGTGCTTGCCGCGCCGTTCGAGCGCGATCAGCAGCCGTTCGACGCCCGCGGTCCAGCCGACGGCCGGGACGTCGAAGCCGAACTTCGGGAGCAGCGAGTCGTAGCGCCCGCCGCCGCACAGCGAGAAGCCGATCTCCTCGACGTATCCTTCAAACTGAAAACCGGTGTAGTAGTCGAGATCGCGGAGCAGCGCGAAATCGACCGCGACGCGGTCGCCGTATCCCAGCGCCGCGGCGCGCGCGAGCAGGGCCGACATCGCCTCAAGGCCGGCGCGCGACGCGTCGGTGCGGCAGAGCGGCCGCACCGCCTCGATCGCGTCGACGCCGCCGCGCCGCAGCGCGAACGTCAGCAGTTCCGGGCGCTCGAAGCGGTGCAGCGCGACCAGGTTGCGCTGTTTGATGTGATGCTTCGCTTCGCGCGCGCCGTCGCCGTCGAGCCCGACCGCGGCGACGACGCCGTCGACGATGCGAGCGTCGTTCATATCGAAACGCGCGTCCACGATGCCGATCTCCGCGAGCGCTTCGATCGCCATGAACAGCGACTCGGCGTCGGCGTCGATCCCGGCAGCGCCGATCAGCTCGGTCCCCGCCTGCGTGAGTTCGCGCATGCGGCCTTCCTGCGGCTGCTCGTAGTAGCGGAACACCGGCGCGACGTACGCGAGCCGCAGCGGCAGCGGCGCTTCGCGCATCCGCGTCGAGACCATCCGCGCGATCGGCGTCGTCATCTCGGGGCGCAGCGCCAGCGCCGTCGAGCGGCGATCGTTGAACTGGAAGAGCAGTTCGGTCGTCTCTTCGCCCAGACCCCGCTCGAGCACGTCGAAGCGCTCGACGATCGGCGACTGCACCTCTTCGTAGGCCCAGCGGCCGAACACCGCGCGCATCTGCTGCTCGATCTCGCGTTTACGCGCGAGTTCGTGCGGCAGCCAGTCGCGTACGCCGGCAGGGAGCCTCATCGCGCGCTGCTCACCTGCGGCCGCTCCGCGATCGCGACAGCGCGTTCGAGCTGCGCATCGGCGTGCGCGCGCACGTCGGCGAGGTGCAGCGCGACCGGGTCGGTCGGCGGAATCCCGACGCCTTCGACCGCCGCGCCGCCGGGGAGCGCGGCGCGGATGCTCCCGAACGCCAGCGTGATCCCGCCGTCGAGCCGCGCGACATAGGGATCGCCGGCGCTACCGTAGGTCCGCGCGCCGACGAATCGCGCCCGTTGCGAGGCGACCAGCGGCATCACGAAGTCTTCGCACGACGACGCGCAGCGCTCGTCGGCGACGATCACGACGCGGCCGCGATAGTGACCGTCGGCCGGGGGGATGTGACCGTCGACGATCGGCCTGCGCGCCGGCTTCGGCGCGTTCGTCGACTCGCGCCACCACGGCAGGACGCGATCGGTGATCAGCTCAAGCAGGTCGACCGGCGTCGCGCCGCCGTCGTTGCCGCGCACGTCGACGACGATCGCGTCGGCGGCGATGAAGTGCTTCACCGCGTTGAGTGCGTCGCGCTCGTCGGCGGGATCGGCAAAGCTCGGAATCACGATGTAGCCGACGCGGTCGAGGGAGAGCCAGCGAAACGTCACGCGAGCCGGAGCCGTCTCGTTCGCCGGGACGGCGGGGACGAACTCGCGGTCGTCGTCGAAGAGCAGACGCGGCGCGCGGGCGTCGGAATCGACGCGGTGCATCTCGGCATCGAGCAGCGTGCGCGCCTGCGCCTCCGACGAAGCGAACAGCAGATCGCGATGCGCGGAGAAGAACCGTTCCGCCGGAACGCCGTCGATTTCACGCAGCACCGCGCCGTCGGGGATCGCCGCGCTGCGGCTTTCCGCCGCGAACCACACGCCGTCGGCGTAGCGCAGCGCGAACGGCAGCCGCCAGCGGCGATTCGCCTCGAACGCCGGATCGGCGAACCACGTCCGGCCGTTGCGCAGCGCGGCGACGAGCCGGATCGCTTCGAGATCGACCGCGTCGCGGTCGCCCAAGCGCGACGCCGTCGCGCGGTACCGGCGCCACGCGGCGCTGAACGCGGCGTGCCGCGCGGAATCCCAAAAACCGAAGTGCGCCTGCGCGCCGGCGCGGATCGCCGCGCCGATCCGCGCGGCGTCGAGGCCGGGAGCGTCGGCGGCGCACGGCGTCGCCGCGGCGACCGCGCACGCGGCGACGGCGACCGCCAGCGGTTTCACGGCGACCCTTCGCTCACGTTGCGCGCGCCGACGATCGCGGCGAGCCGTTCGCCGACGCGCCGGTCACCCGCGACGCTGCGGCGGACCGTCGAACCGTTGATGTGCAGCACCAGCGGCGTCGTTCCGGACCACTCGGAGATCAGCGTCGCCAAGCCGTCGATCTGCTCGCGCGACGACACGGTGACGTGCCAGCCCGCGGCGGGCGCTGGCGCGGCGGCGCGCGCCGCGCTGCGATCGAACGGCTGCACGTCGTTCACCGAGACGTTCAGTTCGACCGGCGCTTCCTCGCCGGGCGTCGCACCGCGGCGCTCGCGCAACCGCAAACGACCGGTGATCACCACGATCCCGTCTTCGATGAACCGTGCCTGCAGGTCGGCGTATTGCTTGGGAAAGACGACGCACTCGATCGCGCCCGTGGTGTCTTCCACCGTCGCGATCAGCATTTGCGACTGCGCCTTCGTCAGCGTGCGGCGCACGGCCGTCACCAGCCCGGCCACCTTGACTTGCGCGTCGTCGTCGAAGCCGCGCAGGTCGCGCACGGGGACGGCGCCGGTGCGCGCAAGCGCCTCGGAGACGTCGGCGAGCGGGTGTCCGGAGACGAAGATCCCCAGCGTCTCCTTCTCCCAGCCGAGCTGTTCCATCGTCGAGGGCGCCGGAAGCGGCCGCAGCGACGGCTTGAGCGACGGATGCGGCTCCTCGATCATCCCGAAGAGCGACGCCTGCCCGAGTTCGCGGTCGCGCGCTTCGCGCGACGCGGCCTCGAGCGCGCCGTCGAGGGCGTCGAGCAGCTGCGCGCGGTTGCCCGGGAGCGGATCGAGCGCGCCGCACTTGATCAGCGCTTCGTAGACCTTGCGGTTCACCGCCTTGACGTCGACCCGCTGGACCAGATCGAACAGATCGCTGAACGGGCCGCCGAGTTCGCGCGCGTCGAGCACCGCGCGCACCGCGTTTTCGCCGACGCCCTTGATCGCGGCGAGACCGAAGCGGATCTCGTCGCCGACGACTGCGAACTCGACCAGCGACGCGTTGACGTCCGGCGGGAGGACGGCGATTCCCATTTTCTTCGCCTCGTCGATGTACTCGACGAGCTTGTCGGTCTTGTCGCGCACCGACGACATCAGTGCGGCGAAGTACTGCAGGGGATAGTTCGCCTTGAGGTACGCCGTCTGGTACGCGATCCAGCCGTACGCGGTCGCGTGCGCCTTGTTGAAGCCGTAGCCCGCGAACGGCTCGATGAACGCGAAGATCTTCTCGGCGACGTCGGCGCCGATCCCGTTGTCGGCACAGCCCCGGACGAACTTTTCCTTGTAGACCGGGATCTTGTCTTTCTGCTTCTTGCCGACCACCTTGCGCAGTTCGTCGGCTTGGCCCAGGCTGAAGCCGGCGCACTCGCGCACGATCTGCATGATCGACTCTTGATACATCGCGATCCCGTGCGTGTCGCCGAGGATCGCTTCGAGCTTCGGATGGACGTAGGTCGGCTTCGTGCGGCCGTGCTTCACCGCGACGTATTGCGGAATCCACTCCATCGGCCCCGGCCGGTAGAGCGCGACGAGCGCGATGATGTCTTCGAGCCGCGACGGCTTGAGATCGACGCTGACGCGCGTCATCCCGTCGGATTCCATCTGGAAGACGCCGAGCGTCTCGCCGCGGCCGAGCATCTCGTACGTCTTCGCGTCGTCGTCGGGGATCGTCGCCAAGTCGAATGCCGGGTTGACCGTGCGTTTGATCTCGTCCGAGGCGGCCTTCATCACGGTGAGGTTGCGCAGGCCGAGGAAGTCCATCTTCAGCAGACCGACGCGCTCGACCATCGACATCTCGTACTGCGTGTTGATGCCGTCGTCGCCGATCTTCACCAGCGGAACGTGGTCGGTGAGCGGGTTCTTCGAGATCACGACGCCGGCGGCGTGCGTCGACGCGTTGCGCGCGAGCCCTTCGATCGACTTCGCCGTGTCGAGCAGTTTGCGGATCTGCGGATCGTGATTGTAGAGAACGCCCAGCTCCGGGATCTGCTCGAGCGCCTGTGGGATGGTGAGACCGCCCGGCCCCGAGGGGATCAGCTTCGCGACGCGGTCGACGTCGGGGAGCGGAACGCCCAGCGCCCGGCCCGCGTCGCGGACCGCAGCACGCGCCGCCATCGTGCCGAACGTGACGATCTGCGCGACGCGGTCCTTGCCGTATTTTTCGGTGACGTAGCGGATCACTTCGTCGCGGCGCTCGACGCAGAAATCGGTGTCGATATCGGGCATCGAGATGCGCTCGGGGTTCAGGAACCGCTCGAAGATCAAGCCGAATTTGATCGGATCGAGGTCGGTGATGCGCAGGCAGTACGACACCAGCGACCCAACCGCCGAACCGCGCCCCGGCCCCACCGGGATGTCGCTGTCGCGCGCGTACTTGATGAAGTCCCACACGATGAGGAAGTACGAGGCGAAGCCCATCGAGAGGATCACGCCGAGCTCGTACTCGAGCCGCTCGCGCAGCGCCGCGTCGCTCGCGGCGCGTTCCGCGCCGTAGCGTTCGACGAGCCCGCGCTCGCAGACCAGGCGCAGGTAGTCTTCCGCCGACATCGCGATCTCGCGATCGGGGTCGAACGCGCCGGCAAGCGTCTCGGCCTGGGCTTTTACGGCGAGGACGCCGGCGACGTCCTCCGCCGGCGTCTTCGGCACCGGATAGTCCGGCAGGTAGAACACCTTCTCCGGGATCGTGATGTCGATGCGCCGGGCGATCTCGAGCGTGTTGTCGCAGGCCTCCGGGACGTCGGCGAAGAGCTCGCGCATCTCCTGGGCGGACTTGACGTAGAACTGATCGGAAAAGAACTTCATCCGGCTGGTGTCCTGGACGGTCTTCCCGGTGCCGATGCACAAGAGCACGTCGTGCGCCTGCGCATCGCCCTGCGTGAGGTAATGCGAGTCGTTCGTCGCGACGAGCGGAAGCGCGAGCTCGCGCGCGAGCGTGATCAGCCCGTTGTTGATCGCGTCCTCTTCGGGCATCCCGTGCCGCATGATCTCGATGTAGAACCGGTCGCCGAAGATGTCGGAGAATATCTTGGCGTTGCCCTTCGCGGTCGCGTAGTCGTTCTTGAGCAGCGGCGCGGAGACCAGCGACGACATGCACCCCGAGAGGACGATCAGCCCTTCGTTGTGCTTCTCCAGCAGATCCATGTCGATCCGCGGCTTGTAATAGTAGCCCTCCAGAAAGCCTTTGGAGATCAGCGTGGTGAGGTTCTTGTAGCCGACGTCGCTCGCCGCGAGCAGCGTGATGTGCGCCTCGTCGCGGACCGTGCGGTCGAAGCGTCCGCGCGGCGCGATGTAGGCCTCGCAGCCGATGATCGGCGTGAGGCCGTGCTTTTTCGCGGTGTCGTGAAACTCGACGGCGCCGAACATGACCCCGTGATCCGTCAGCGCGATCCCCGGCGCGCCCTCGTCGGCGGTCTTGCGACAGAGCGAATCGACGCGGCACGCACCGTCGAGCAGCGAATACTCGCTGTGCACGTGCAGATGAACGAACGAACTCAACGAAAAGCTAACCTTGGCGGACGAAGAGGCGCGGGAAACTCACCAAATACCTGAGAACCGTAGCAACGCCCTGCGAGCGTCAACCCCCGCCCGGTCCCGGAAGTTTTCCACGCGTGTCCGTCCCTGAGCGCGCACCCGATGAGTTGACCGCGCTCCGTGAGGAGGCCGCGGAGCTTCGCCGTCGCCTCGCGCTGCTGGAGGTCGAGCGCGACGAGTTCGCGCAGCTCAACGCCGAGCTGTTCGTCCTGCAGCAGGTCTTCTCGACGATGAACTCCACGCTCGAGATCGACGACATCCTGGCGACCGTCCTGCGCGGGATCAACGAGGCCTTGCACTTCGGGCGCGTCGTGCTTTTCGAGGTACGCGAAGGCGTCGCGAGCCGGCGGCTCGAGACCGCCGCCGGCGGCGAGGTCCTGACGAGCCCCGATCCCGAGGCGATGCGGCGCTCGGCCACCTTCGGCGCGATGGTCGCCGGGATGCAGGACTTCAGCTTCGGCCATGCCGACGACGGCGAGAGCCCGCTGGCCGACGCCGACGGCTCGTACTGCATGCTCCCGCTGATCAGCCGCAACACGGTCCGGGGCATCCTGTACGTCGACCGGCCGCCCGAGCCGGAAATCTCCGAGATGCAGCTCCGGATGCTCCTCGACTTCGCCGCCCAAGGGGCGATCGCGATGGAGAACGCCCGGCTCTACAGCGAGACGAAGCGCCTGCTCGAGGAGACGCAGCGCCTCGCCTGGACCGACCCGCTGACGGGCCTCGCCAACCGTCGCGCCCTCGCCGAGCTGATGGAGCGGGAGCTCCACAACGCCGAGCGCTACGGAGCGCCCCTGGCGTTTCTGATCCTCGACCTCGACGACCTCAAGCGCATCAACGACGGCCGGGGACACCACGCCGGCGATGAGGCGCTCCGGGCCTTCGCCGCCAACCTGCTGGCAGGGGCGCGGCGCGGAGACGTCGTGGCCCGCTACGCCGGCGACGAGTTCGTGATGGTGATGGCCCAGACCGACCGCATCGCGGCCGAAGCGGTCCTGCGGCGGCTCTACGCGGCGATGGAGCGCAACGGGCTGCGCTGCTCGGCGGGCGTCGCGCTCTTTCCGCGCCACGGTGCCGATGCCGCCTCCCTCTTCGCCGCCGCCGACCGGGCGCTGTACGAGGCCAAGCAGGCCGGGAAGAACCGCTTCCGGTTCGCGCCCGAACCGGCCTGACCGCACGCCCGGCCAACGGTCGGCAAGCGCCGCGCCGCCGTGCGACGAAGGTGGTGCGTCGGGGCATGGTTTCCTTATACAATCGTAAAGTTCAGGCCGAGGTCGGCCTCCGCTCACTCCTCGAGGGGCTACAACAGCACACGTGATCAAGCACGACATCGTCGTGATCGGTGGCGGTCTGGCCGGGATGCGCGCAGCCGTCGAAGCCGCAGAGCGCGGCGCCGACGTCGCGATCGTTTCGAAGATGCACCCGGTCCGCAGCCATTCCGGTGCAGCGCAAGGCGGCATCAACGCCGCGCTCGGCAACCGCGAGGAAGACTCGCCGGAAAACCACGCGTTCGACTGCGCGAAGGGTTCCGACTACCTCGGCGATCAGGACTCCATCGAAGCGATGGCCGAAGACGCGCCGCGCCAGATCATCTGGCTCGAACACCGCGGCTGCATCTTCTCCCGCATGCCCGACGGGCGGATCGCACAGCGTCCGTTCGGCGGTGCCGGCTCGCCGCGCACCTGCTATTCCGCCGACGTCACCGGCTTGGTCATCCTGCACACGCTGTGGGAACAGCTCGAGCGCTTCGGGGTCAAGGTATACGAGGAGTATTTCGCGACCGCGCTCGCCGTTGAAGACGGGATCGGAAGCGGCGTCGTGGCGTACAACATGCGCAACGGCGAACTCGAACTCGTCACCGCGAAGGCGACGATCTTCGCCACCGGCGGTCTCGGCCGCGTCTACCGCAAGACGACGAACGGCTACGCCTCGACCGGCGACGGGATGGCGATCGCCTACCGCGCCGGGATCCCGCTGATGGACATGGAGTTCGTCCAGTTCCATCCGACCTCGCTCAAAGAGAACGGCGTCCTGCTCTCGGAAGCGGCGCGCGGTGAAGGCGCGTACCTGCTCAACAGCGAGGGCGAGCGCTTCATGTTCAAGTACGCGCCGAACAAGGGGGAACTGGCCTCGCGCGACGTCGTCAGCCGCGCGGAGTGGACCGAGATCCTCGAAGGCCGCGGGATCGACGGCTGCGTGCTGCTCGACCTGCGCCATCTCGGCCGCGAGAAGATCCTCGAGCGCCTGCCGCAGATCCGCGAGCTCGCGCTCGACGCGACCGGCAAGGACGCGATCGATACGCCGATCCCGATTCTGCCCGGGATGCATTACGCGATGGGCGGGATCGAGACGGACAAGTGGGGCGCGACCCGCATCCCCGGGGTGTACGCGGCCGGCGAGTGCGCGTGCGTCTCGGTGCACGGGGCGAACCGTCTCGGCGGCAACTCGCTACTCGAAACGATCGTCTTCGGCGCGCGCTCGGCGCAGCACGCCACCGACTACATCAAATCGGTCGGCAACGTCCGGTCCTCGGAGCGCACCCTCAAGGCGGAACAGGACCGAATCGACGGCATCCTCGCGCGCAGCGGCGGCGAGCGCCACAGCCACGTCCGCAAAGCCGTGAACGACGCGATGAGCGATCACGCGTTCATCTTCCGCAACGACGCCGAACTGCGCGACGGGATGGAGAAGCTCCGCACCGCGCGCGAGATGGCGACGACGATGACCGTGCAGGATAAGTCGAAGACGTTCAACACCGATCTGGTCGGTCTGCTCGAAACCGAGTTTCTGACCGACATCGCGCAGCCGATCATGCTCGGCGCGATCAACCGCACGGAGTCGCGCGGCGCGCAGGCGCGCACCGACTTCCCCGACCGCGACGACGAGAAGTGGATGACGCACACGCTGATGCGGTATAAGAGCGCCACGGCAGACCCGGATCCTGATTACTCGCGCAAGGTCGTCATCACCAAGTGGCAGCCGACAGTTCGGACGTATTAAGCACATGGCCTACACCCTGGATATCTTCCGCTTCGATCAAGCGACCGACGAAGTTCCGCACCGCGACCGCGTCGAAATCACCGAATTGCCGGAGACGGTAACGGTCCTCGATGCGCTGGAGCATGCTAAGGCCGAGATCGACGGCTCGATCACGTTCCGCCGCTCCTGCCGCTCCGCGATCTGCGGCTCGTGCTCGATGAACATCAACGGCACGACGGGCCTGGCATGCAAGACGCCGGTCGCCGCGGTGCTCAAGAGCGACCGCTCGATCGCGATCGACCCGATGCCGAACTTCCAGCCCATGAAGGATGTCGTGGTCCACATGGATCCGTTCTGGGACAAGTACACGCGCCTCAAGCCGTACCTGCAGCCCAAGGACAAGGATTCGGACCACGCGACGGAACGGCGCGTCTCGCCCGAGGACATGCACAAGCTGGTCGCCGTCGCGAACTGCGTCATGTGCGCGACCTGCTACGCGCTGTGCCCGGTCGTCTCCGTCGACCCGGCGTTCGCCGGGCCCGCGGCGATCGCGTACGCGTACCGCTTCATCGAAGACGTGCGCGACTCGAAACGCAAGGAGCGCGCAGCGCAGATCAGCGATGATTACTTGTGGCTGTGCGCGCACTGCTACGCGTGCTCGTACTGTCCGAAGCACGTCGATCCGCACGACGACATCATCGCGGTGAAGCGCGCGACGATCGAAGAGGGCCTGGTCGACGAACCGGGTCCGCGTCACGCGCTCGTCGTCGCGAAGACCGTCAAGCAGACCGGGATGCTGCACGAGACCGAGGTCATTCAAGGGACCGTCGGCCGCTTCAACATCAAAGGGTTGCTGAAGGTCGCGCCGTTCGGCCTGCGGCTCGCGATGGCCGGCAAGATCCCGCCGCTCTTCCTGAAGCCCGTCCCGAAGGTCGACGAGATCCGGACGATCTTCGATACCCTGGAGGCTCCGACGCTCTCATGACCATGGTGATGGACAAGCCCGCGATCAAGGGCAAATCCAAGTCCGCGCAGATGCGCAAGTACGGGTTCTTCCCGGGCTGCGTCGCAAAAGAGTCGTGCAAGGAGCTCTTCAACTCGACGATGCTCCTCGCCGACCGGCTCGGCATCGAACTCGTCGAACTCACCGCGGCGTCATGCTGCGGCGCGTCGGTGCTCAACGACACGAATCGCGACGTCGCACGCGTGCTCAACGCGCGCACCTACGCGCAGGCCGAGGCGCTCGGCCTCGACGACGTGATAACGATCTGCTCGACCTGTACCGGGCACATGCGCGCGGCGAACAAAGAGCTGCTCGAAGACGAACGCCACATGGGTCAGGCGAATGCGATCCTCGGCAAGTTCGGCGCGAAGTACGACGGCACGGTGAAGGTGCGCCATCTGCTGTGGCTGCTCGCCGACGACATCGGGCTCGACGAGCTGAAAAAGATGGTCGTGCGGCCGCTCAACGGTCTCAAGGTCGCGCCGTTCTACGGCTGCCACATCATCCGGCCGGAGTCGGTCAACGGCTGGGAGTCGGCTCGCAACCCGCACTCGCTCGAGGATCTGATCGTCGCGCTCGGCGGCGAAGCAGTCGACTATGCAGGGAAAACGCGCTGCTGCGGCTTCCACGTCCAGCTCGAGAAAGACGGCATCGCCGCGAACATGGTCGGTCAGAACATGCGCATGGCGAAGGACCAGGGCGCCGAAGCGGTGCTCACTCCGTGCCCCCTCTGTCACCTCGCGCTCGACGGCTATCAGGCCGACGCGGTGTCGCGCTGGGGCCGGACCGACCTCCCGATCTTCCATCTCCCGCAGCTCGTCGGCCTCGCACTCGGCATCGATCCGTCGACGCTGGGGATGAACAAGCACATCATCTCGCCGGGCCTCGTCCTGCAAGAGCACGATCTGGCCCCGGCCCACGTCGCCTAATCTCGCGAACCTCGCGACGTGATGAGAACGGGCACCCGTTCACCGGGTGCCCGTTCTTTTTCAGGCATGAAAAAAGACCGCCGTTGCGGTCTTTTCCGGCTCTGCCGTCCGGCCTTTAGTTGGTGCGGCCGTTGCGCTTCTCTTCGACGAATCCACCCCAGTAGATCAAGGCGACGAGACCGGCGGACATGACGACGAGAAAAAGCGGGATCGCGATATAGTCGGGCACGCAGACTCCTTTCGCGTTCGGATTCGCGCGCTCGCCGCGCGTCCCTTTCCGACATTTGGCGCACTCCCCGAGGCATTCGGCCGAACTCCCTGGTAAAGGCTGCCGCATGCACGCACCGCGTCGCCGCATGCTGTTCGCGCGAGAACGAGAGTCGCGCGCCGCCGCGGCCGCTCGATGCGTTGAAAGCGGCGCCGGCCGCCGGGGTTCGTCTGCGGTGACGGTGCGGCTGTTCGTTGCGGTCGATCTCCTTGCGGAGACGCGTGCTGCCTGCGCGCGCGCAGCGGCGCAGCTGCGCGAGCGCGGCGTCGCAGCACGCTGGACGCCGCCGGAAACTATCACCTGACCGTGGCATTCCTCGGCGACGTCGCACCGGCCCTGATCGAATGGGTTGCCGAAAGCATCCGCGCGGCAGCCGGGCGCAGCGACAGGTTCGCGGTCCCGATCGACCGCGTCGGGACGTTCTCCGTCGGCACCCGCGTGCATGTCATCTGGGCCGGCCCGTCGGATCCGGTCGCCGGCTTCACGCACCGCGTTGAGACGATTCGGGCGGCGCTTGCGCCGCTCGGCTTTTCCTTCGATGCGCACGTAGAACCGCATGTGACCCTCGCGCGCAACGCACGGGGCGGTGCTCTCCCGGCGGTCGATCCGCCCGCAAGCAGCATCGACGCTCGCGCGCTGACGCTGTTCTCTTCGCACCTCGATCCGCACGGAAGCACCTATCACGTCCTCGATCGCTTTCCGCTGCGCTGACGGCTCCGGTCGATGCGAGCAACCGGGCGTAACGTGGGAACAGCGGGCGGGATGGAAGCGCGATCGACGCCGGGCGAAGCATCCCGATATCGCATCGGCAGCGTGCTCGGAGCGGGCGGGATGGCGACCGTCTCGCGCGCCTACGATACGCTGCTGCAGCGCGACGTCGCCGTCAAAACGCTCCCGCCCCGGATCGATTTGGACGGCCCGGCGCGGGAACGGCTGCTCGTCGAGGCGCGCGCCGCCGCCGCGCTCGTCCACCCGAACGTCGTTGCGGTCTACGACGTCCTCGTCGACGAAGGGCCGGCGATCGTGATGGAGTTCGTCGGCGGCGGATCGCTGGCGGCGTTGCTGCGCCGATGCGGTTCGCTCGAACCCCGACGTGCCGTCGTGTATGCGCGACAGATCGCGTCGGCGCTGACGGCAGCCCACGATCGCGGCATCCTCCATCGCGACATCACCGTCGAACATCCTGATCTCGCCGGACGGCGAACGCGCGAAAGTCGCCGACTTCGGAATCGCCAGCCTCGAGAGCAGCGACGAACTGGCGCTCACCCAGCCCGGACGCATGCTCGGGAGCGCGCAGTATTTTTCACCCGAGCAGGCGCAAGGGCTGCCGCTCGCCCCCGCCTCCGATCTGTACAGCCTCGGCGTCGTGCTGCACGAAATGCTGACCGGTTCGCTGCCGTTCGCCGCAAACGATCCGATCGCGAGCGCCGTCGCACACGTGACCGCGCCGACGCCGTCGCGCGAAGCGTTGTCGCGCGCAATGCCGCCGGAGCTCGCCGCGATCGTCCATCGGCTGCTGCGCAAAGACCCCGCGGAGCGATTCACCGCCGCCCGCGATCTCGACGTCGCTCTCGCCGCCGTCGAAGCAGTTCCGCAACGCGCCGCTGATGCGGCCGGTCTTGGGAACATGCCGCATACACGTGCGGCACGCCGCGCTCGCGGAGGATCCGATGCGCCGGCGGCACGCCCTGGTAACGGAGCCGGCGATCCGCATCCCGCTCGCGTTGTTCGCGAACGATCGGACACACCGCCGCTGCACCCCCTTCGCCAGCGAGTGCGCGTTCCGTCAGCAAACCGCACTCCGTTTGCAGCGTGGACGTCGACGACGCGCATGCGGGAATGGACGCGTCACGCGACCGAAGCATTCGCAGAACATCGAACCGCGCTCGTGCTCACCGCGATCGCGGCCGCCCTCGTGTTCGCGATCGTCTGGGCAGGGACGCGGACGCCGGCGATCGCCCTTGCCGACGTGCGCCGCACGCAAGTTCTGCACGCCCGTGCAGCCCTCGCCGCGCGCGGCCTCGTGTCGTCGGCCGTCGAACGCCCGGACGTCGCCGTCCCTGCGGGAAGCGTGATCGATCAGCAGCCGATCGCGGGTACGGCCGTGCATCGCGGTGACCGGGTGCGCCTCGTCGTCAGCAGCGGGCCGCCGCTCGTGACGGTGCCGGAACCGCGCGGCCGCAGCTACGCCGAGGCGCGCGCAGCGCTGGCGCGCCTGCCGCTCGCGTCGACGTTCGAAGCACGCATCTCCGGAGCGCCGGCCGACACGGTGCTGGCCGAGGATCCGCAACCCGGAGCGCACGTGAAACCGGGAAGCGCGGAGATGGTCGTCATCTCGACCGGTCCGCAACCGGCGTTCGACGGCTACGGCGGGTACGATCCCGGCGCAGGACCGGCGGGCCGGCAAAAACACGGCCGTTTCGCCCCCGGCGCGGGAGAAAACGGCGGCGGAGTCGGCGGCGACTGAGCGAGGTCCGACGACGGCGATGAGCGGCGGCGAAAGACGGCGGCGGCGATGACGGCTGCGGCGGAGACGCGGGCGACCGGCGGCGAAAGCATATGCGGTGGACGCACTGCGCGACGATCGTTCAGAATTGCTGCTCGTCCTCGCGCGCGGCTTGCATCAAGCGGGTCTGCCGACCGACACCATCGAGCAGACGCTGCGTGACGTCGCACTGACGCTCGGCGTCATCCTTCAGGTCAACGTCCTCCCGACCAGCATCACGCTCGCCGTCGGTGCGGGCTTCGCGCAGCAATTGGTAATCGTGCGCCTCGAGCCGGGGCAGCTTCATCTTCGCAAGCTCGCGCTTCTCGACGGCGTGCTGGGAACATTGCGATCCGGCGCCGACCCGGCCGCCGTGCTCGCGGAGATCGCCGCAGTCGACACCGTCGAACGTCCGGATCCGGTGCCGATCACGATCGGCGCGTACGCGATGCTCTCGTGCGGAACCGCACTGCTCCTCGGCGGCGCACGCAACGAAGTCGTCGTCTCGACGCTGGGCGGAATTGCGATCGGCGCGATCGCCGCGCTCGCGCAGCGGTCGCGGCGGGTATCGCGCGTGTACGAGATCTCGGCCGCGTTCGTCGCGACGGTGATCGTCGCTCTCTGGGAACGCTTCATCGGACCGATCGCGCTCTACGTGGCGATCATCGCCGGCGTCGTGCAGCTGCTTCCCGGCTATTCGCTGACGACGGCGCTCAGCGAACTCGCGAACCGCAACCTCGTCTCGGGCACCTCGCGTCTGGGCGGCGTCCTGGTCACGTTGCTCTCCCTCGGCTGCGGTTTTGCTCTCGGTGCGGGACTGACGGGAAACGCGATCTTCAACGGCCCGACCGTGAGCCCGGGCCACGTGACGCCGCTGACCACGACGGCCGCTGCCGTGCTCATGGCGCTCGCCATCGCCATGATGCTGCACGCGCGTTATCGCGACCTCGGCTGGATCGTGGCGTCGTGCGGCGCGACGATCGCGCTGGCGCGGACGCTGCCGCTGCTCGGCATCACCCAGACGGCGCCGTTCGCGACCGCGTTTGCGATCGGTCTGCTGGCGACGCTCGCGGCCCGCTATCTGCGCATCCCTCCGCCGATCGTCCTCGTCCCGTCGTTGCTGGTGCTCGTCCCGGGCTCGCTGTCATACGAAAGCTTCCTGTATGTCTTCCAGGCCGACGCCACCGATGCGCTCTCGCTCGCCGTGCGGGCACTGCTCGCCGCCATCCTCATCGTCGCGGGTTTCCTGACCTCGCAGCTCCTCGCCCCCGCGGAACGGCACGCATAGCGCTCCACCGATACCATTGCACCGGACGCCCGTGAGGGGTACGATGCGCTCGACATGGCCTATCTCCGAATCGTCTCGCCGCCGCTCGAACACGCGACCAAACAGCGCCTGGTCGAGGAGCTGACCGCGCTCACCGCGCGCCATTTTCCCGGACGCGAGCCGCAGCGCACCGCGATCCACTTCATCCCATTCGATGAATCAGATTTTGCGAGCGGCGGCCGTTTTGCCGGCGACGACGACACGTACGCCGCGCACCTGGACGCCTCGACGCCGCGGATCGGCGAAGAAACGCGCGCGGCGCTTCTGCGCGAACTCGCCATTGCGCTCTCCGACGTCTTCGCCGACGACGAAGATCAGCGCTGGCACGTCACGGTCCGCCTCCACACCTACGACGCCGATCACGCAGCCTTCGTGGAAGCGGCGGATGCCGGCGACGCCGGTGCTTCCGATATCGACCGGTCCGTCCTGAGCGAGGACGATGAAAGCGACGCGCCCCAGGAAGTCGACGGCGAGGGGCGTCGCGGCGGGGGCTGGCTCCTCTGGGCGGGGTTCGCGATCGGCGCGGTCGCCGCGTATCGTTGGTTGAGCGATCGGCTCGCGACCGACGTCGAAGTGGACGCGGCACCGCCTGTCCGCGATCTGCACGGCGAAGCAGTGGACGCCGGCGAGCCCGATCCGCGCACGTCGACAGCCCCGGCAGCGCCTTCGGACGCCGGACCGTAGGGTCGCGAACGACTGCGTTCCCCGGTCCGCCGGCTCGATCCCGAGAAACGCCGGAAGCCCGCTCGATCATCGCTGATCGGCGGGCTTCTGGTTACGGATTATCTGGCGGCGTCCTACTCTCGAGGGACCCTGCGGTCCGACTACCATCGGCGCTGGCGGGCTTAACTGCCGTGTTCGGGATGGGAACGGGTGGAACCCCGCCGCTATGGCCGCCAGAAACTTGATCCGCACCGCGACGCCGAGCCGAAGCTCGAGGCTAGTCGCGGGCGAAAGCTGCACAGAGAAGAACTTCCATGGGCCAAACGATTGCGTTCATTTAGCGTACTTATTAAGTGTCCGGGCGATTAGTACCGGTCAGCTCCAGCGATTGCTCGCCTTCCACCTCCGGCCTATCAACGTGGTGGTCTCCCACGACCCTTCACTCTTTCGAGGTTGAGATCTCATCTTGAAGTCAGTTTCACGCTTATATGCTTTCAGCGTTTATCTGATCCGAACGTAGATACCCGGCTATGCCGTTGGCACGACAACCGGTTCACCAGCGGTTCGTTCAACCCGGTCCTCTCGTACTAGGGTCGACACTCCTCAAATCTCCTACGCCCACGGCGGATAGGGACCGAACTGTCTCACGACGTTCTGAACCCAGATCGCGTACCGCTTTAATGGGCGAACAGCCCAACCCTTGGGACCTACTACAGCCCCAGGATGCGACGATCCGACATCGAGGTGCCAAACCTCCCCGTCGATGTGGACTCTTGGGGGAGATAAGCCTGTTATCCCCAGAGTAGCTTTTATCCGATAAGCGACGGCCCTTCCATTCGGTACCGCCGGATCACTTAGCCCTACTTTCGTACCTGCTCGACCTGTCCGTCTCGCAGTCAAGCTCCCTTTTGCCTATGCACTCAACGAACGGTTTCTGACCGTTCTGAGGGAACCTTTGGGCGCCTCCGTTACTCTTTAGGAGGCGACCGCCCCAGTCAAACTACCCGCCTGACGCTGTCTCCCGACCGGATTACGGCCGTAGGTTAGAATCCCAAGACTTTCAGGGTGGTATCCCAAGGTTGCCTCCCCGCAAGCTAGCGCCTGCGGATCATCAGCTCCCACCTATCCTGTACAGAAAATCTCAGAACCCAACATCAGGGTATAGTAAAGCTTCATGGGGTCTTTCCGTCCTGCCGCGGGTAA
Organism: Vulcanimicrobium alpinum; assembly: GCF_027923555.1. GTDB lineage: Bacteria > Vulcanimicrobiota > Vulcanimicrobiia > Vulcanimicrobiales > Vulcanimicrobiaceae > Vulcanimicrobium > Vulcanimicrobium alpinum. Next base: position 1,949,594 of record NZ_AP025523.1, read on the forward strand.
CCAGCATCTTCACTGGTACTGCAATTTCGCCGGGCCCCCCATCGAGACAGTGCCCAAGTCGTTACTCCATTCGTGCAGGTCGGAACTTACCCGACAAGGAATTTCGCTACCTTAGGACGGTTATAGTTACCGCCGCCGTTTACTGGGGCTTCAATTCAAAGCTTCGCTTGCGCTAACCTCTCCTTTTAACCTTCCAGCACCGGGCAGGAGTCAGCCCCTATACGTCCGCTTTCGCGTTCGCAGAGACCTGTGTTTTTGTTAAACAGTCGCTTGGGCCTATTCACTGCGACCCCCCTCGGCTTTCGACGCAAGGTCTAGACCAAAAGGGGCACCCCTTCTCCCAAAGTTACGGGGTTAATTTGCCGAGTTCCTTAACAGGGGTTCTCCCGTCGCCTTAGCATGCTCTGCCAGTCTACCAGTGTCGGTTTGCGGTACGGGCACCTATGTCATCGTTAGAGACTTTTCTTGGCAGCGTGGAGTCGATCACTTCGATCCGTAACGAATCTCGCACTCGCATCTCGGGGTTAGCCAGACGGATTTGCCTATCTGACCCCCTACCTGCTTCGACACACATCCGATAGTGTGCTGACCTATCCTCCTGCGTCATCCCATCACTTCATAGACTCTCGTGACCGATGCACGCGACAAACAACCGCGCCGGCTCATCACCGTCGAGGTTCTCGATCGTGTCCATGGGTTCGCGAGAGTCTAAACTGACGTCGGTGGTAGCCGAATATGAACGGCTTGGCCATCGCCTACGCATCTCTGCCTCGGCTTAGGACCCGACTCACCCTGAGACGATTGACGTAGCTCAGGAAACCTTAGACTTCCGGCGTGCAGGGTTCTCACCTGCATTTATCGCTACTTATACCTGCATTCGCACTTGTGGTTCGTCCAGCAGTCCTCACGGTCTGCCTTCAGCCTACGCCACAACGCTCCCCTACCGATGTTTACACATCCCATAGCTTCGGTTCGATGCTTGAGCCCCGTTACATTTTCGGCGCCCCATCACTCGACTAGTGAGCTATTACGCACTCTTTCAAGGGTGGCTGCTTCTAAGCCAACCTCCTAGTTGTCTATGCGACGAGACTTCCTTTACCACTGAGCATCGATTAGGGACCTTAGCTGATGATCTGGGCTGTTTCCCTTTTGACAATGGAGCTTATCCCCCACTGTCTGACTGCCGCGGAGTACGCCGAGGTATTCGGAGTTTGATGGGGTTCGGTAACCCGGTAAGGCCCCTAGCCCTGTCAGTGCTCTACCCCCTCGGTTTAACGCGCGACGCTAGTCCTCAAACTATTTCGGGGAGAACCAGCTATCTCCAAGTTCGATTGGCTTTTCACCCCTATCCACAGGTCATCCAATGTTTTTTCAACAACAACAGGTTCGGCCCTCCACATGAGGTTAATCATGCTTCAGCCTGCCCATGGATAGATCACTTGGTTTCGGGTCTACTGATACAGACGAAACGCCCTATTCAGACTCGCTTTCGCTGCGGCTCCGGCTCATCACCTTAACCATGCCTGTACCACGTAACTCGCAGGTTCATTCTTCAATAGGCACGCGATCAGCCTTGCTTGCGCATGGGCCTTTCACGGTTTGTAAGCACACGGTTTCATGTTCTATTTCACTCCCCTTCGGGGGTTCTTTTCACCTTTCCCTCACGGTACTATGCGCTATCGGTCACGACAGAATATTTAGCCTTGGAAGATGGTCCTCCCAGATTCAGACAGGGTTTCTCGTGCCCCGCCTTACTTACGAACGATCGAGTCAGTCCGAACCATTTCAACTACGGGACTATCACCGTCTTTGGTGCGGCTTTCCAGCCGGCTTCGTCTATGAATCGGATTTTTTACTGACCTCGCGTTGCAGCAAACGCGACTGATCGCCGTGCAACCCCCCTTCACGCAACGCTGCTACGCTTACACGTGCGGGGTTTAGGCTCTTCCCGGTTCGCTCGCCACTACTACGGGAATCTCGGTTGATGTCTTTTCCTCCGGCTACTTAGATGTTTCAGTTCACCGGGTATGCTCTACCGCGACTATTGGATTCATCGCGGAGTACGAGGCCATGACGCCACGTGGGTTGCCCCATTCGGAAATCCTGGGATCATCGCTCGTTGGCAGCTCCCCCAGGCTTATCGCAGCCTGCTACGTCCTTCATCGCCTGTCGTGCCAAGGTATCCACCTGTGTGCTCTTATGTACTTACTAAGACGCGTTCAAAGGAACACAATTTTTGAAATTGCAGCCCATGGCTCTTCACCATGGACCCGCTCTCATGTTTGGCACATGAAAGTTCTTCTCTATGCAGTTTTCAAGGAACGAGGTCGATACTCCGCGGCGCCGGCGATCGCATCGATGAACGAGCGAATCGCAAAAGCGCCTCGAGGCCGAACCCTCAAAGCTGAACAGTGCAGTCCCGACCGTGGTTTCAGCACAAGGCTGACCCTGCGATCATACGGGAGACTCTCGTTGAGAGAGCCGCGCAACCGATGCTGAAAAACATCGGGCTCTTCGTTCTCATCCGACCCTTAGCCAGAACTGGCCGGGCGAACCCCGAACTACGAGCATCGTCTGTGGTCGACCTAGAATGTCCGCCGTCGCGATCGCGCTAGGCGAGATCCAACGACATGGACTCCTTAGAAAGGAGGTGATCCAGCCGCACCTTCCGATACGGCTACCTTGTTACGACTTCGTCCCCCTTACCTAGCACACCTTAGACGCCTTGCTCCTTGCGGTTGCACGGGCGGCTTCGGGTACACTAAACTCAGGTGACGTGACGGGCGGTGTGTACAAGGCCCGGGAACGTATTCAACGCAGCGTAGCTGATCTGCGTTTACTAGCGATTCCGACTTCATGAAGGCGAGTTGCAGCCTTCAATCCGAACTGAGGGCAGGTTTAAGGGATTAGCTTACTATCACTAGCTCGCAACCCGTTGTCCTACCCATTGTAGCACGTGTGTAGCCCCGGACGTAAGGGCCATGCTGACTTGACGTCATCCCCACCTTCCTCCGACTTCTCATCGGCGGTCTCGCGTGAGAGATCCTTGCGGACCAACACACGACGAGGGTTGCGCTCGTTGCGGGACTTAACCCAACACCTCACGGCACGAGCTGACGACAGCCATGCAGCACCTGTCTCTATGTCCCCTTGCGGGGAAGCCCACTTTCATGGGATGGCATAGGATGTCAAGCCCGGGTAAGGTTCTTCGCGTTGCGTCGAATTAAACCACATGCTCCACCGCTTGTGCGGGCCCCCGTCAATTCCTTTGAGTTTTAACCTTGCGGCCGTACTCCCCAGGCGGGATACTTATTGCGTTAGCTGCGGCACATATGGAGTCGATACCACATACACCTAGTATCCATCGTTTACGGCTAGGACTACCGGGGTATCTAATCCCGTTTGCTCCCCTAGCTTTCGCTCCTCAGCGTCAGATCAACCCCAGGTAATCGCCTTCGCCACTGGTGTTCCTCCCGATATCTACGCATTTCACCGCTACACCGGGAATTCCATTACCCTCTGATTGCCTCAAGACCAACAGTATCGGTGCCGTTCCCCGAGTTGAGCCCGGGTCTTTCTTCACCGACTTGCTGATCCGCCTACGAGCGCTTTACGCCCAATGATTCCGAATAACGCTCGCCCCCTACGTCTTACCGCGGCTGCTGGCACGTAGTTAGCCGGGGCTTCCTCCAAGGGTACCGTCATTATCGTCCCCTTCGACAGTGGTTTACGACCCTAAGGCCTTCTTCCCACACGCGGCGTCGCTCCGTCAGGCTTTCGCCCATTGCGGAAAATTCCTCACTGCTGCCTCCCGTAGGAGTCTGGGCCGTCTCTCAGTCCCAGTGTGGCTGGTCGCTCTCTCAAACCAGCTACCCATCGGTGCCATGGTAGGCCGTTACCCCACCATCTAGCTAATGGGACGCGGTCCCGTCATCGAGCGGATTGCTCCTTTTATGGCCAAGAGATGCCTCTCGGACACGTATGCGGTATTAGCTAACCTTTCGGCTAGTTATCCCCCACTCAACGGTAGGTTGACCACGCGTTACTCACCCGTCTGCCACTAGGTATTGCTACCTCGTTCGACTTGCATGTGTTAGGCACGCCGCCAGCGTTAATCCTGAGCCAGGATCAAACTCTCCATAAAATATCATGGAGCTTTTGACAGCTCTATCTTCGCTGACAATTCGCTCGCCGATCACTCGACGAACGTTCGCCCGATCTGCGAAATCGGGCTCGCCGGTGCCTTGCGGCATCCGGCGTCGTCATAAACTTGTTTCGGGACCCGATGCCTTGCTGCGGAACCCCGGTGGAGCCGGGAGGCCGCGACATCGAGCCCTGCTCTCGCGACCGAACAAACAAAAACGCGGCCCATTCGGAACCGCGCACTGCCTGAACGGGCGGAGACCCACAGACTTATGCGCTACTGCACTGTTCAGTTTTCAAGGAACGGACGCTTCCGCCAAGCCCTTTTCGGACCGGATCTTTGACCGCACCGGAGAGGCGAGGCGTCAGAGTCAACGAGGGATAGACTACCACCGCGTGTCTACCATGTCAACACTCCGCGGGGTGGTGTTATCCACAAGTCCATCCACTCGCGATTCCACCGGCTTCTCCACGGCCTTCTGCACAAGTAACTCGGCAGAGCGGCCTGCCGTGTCGCCTCCTTATAAAGCGCGAGGCCTCGCCGCCGGCGCTAGTCCATTCCGGCCGCGAGGTCGTCGGCGGCGTGAGCCGCGATCTTCCGCGAGATCGACTTGCCCTGGCTGAAGAGGAGCAGGTAGTCGTACCCGCCGGCCTTCGAATCGGTCCCGCTCATGTTGAAACCGCCGAACGGCTGCCCGCCCACCAGCGCACCCGTGCACTTGCGGTTCAGGTACAGGTTGCCGACGAAAAACTCGGCCTCGGCCCGCCGCAGCCGCTCCTCGCTGCGGGAAAAGACGGCGCCGGTCAAGCCGAACTCGGTGTCGTTGGCGATCCGCAGGGCGTCATCGTAGTCGGCGGCCTTGATCACCGCCAGCACCGGGCCGAAGATCTCTTCTTGCGCGATCCGCGCCCGCGGGTCAACATCGGCGATCGCGGTCGGTGCGATGTAGAAGCCGTCCCCGGAGATCCGGGTGCCGCCGGTCAGGAGCCGGCCTTCGCCCCGCCCGATCTCGACGTACCCGAGAATCTTGTCGACCGCCTTCTGGTTGATCACCGGGCCGACGTCGGGGTTCGAGGCCGGATCGCCGACCCGCAGGGACTCGACCGCCGGGACGAGCTTGGCGAGGAACGCGTCGTAGACGCGGGCGTCGACGATCGCGCGCGAGCACGCCGAGCACTTCTGGCCGGCGAACCCGTAGGCAGAGACGACGACGCCCGCGACGGCCGCGTCGAGGTCGGCATCGTCGGCGACGACGATCGCGTCCTTGCCGCCCATCTCGGCGATCACGCGTTTGATCCAGCGCTGGCCGGGTGCGGTTTTCGCCGCCAGCTCGTTGATCCGCAGTCCGACTCCCTTCGAGCCGGTGAACGCAATGAAGCGGGTCCGCGGATCGGTGACCAGCTGCTCCCCGACGGTGGGCCCGTCGCCGGGGACGAAGTTCAGGACGCCCGGCGGAAGCCCAAGATCGTGCATCAGGTCGACGAAGTGCGCCGCGATCACCGCGGCGTCCGGGGAGGGCTTGAGGATAGCGGTGTTCCCCGTGACGATCGCCGCCGCCGACATCCCGGCCATGATCGCGAAGGCGAAGTTCCAGGGCGGGATGACGACGCCGACGCCCAGCGGCAGATAGACGAGGCGGTTGCGCTCGCCGGCGATCGGCGTCAGTGGCGGCGGCTCGGCCAGGCGCAGTGCCTCGCGCGCGTAAAACTCGAGAAAGTCGATCGCCTCGGCGGTGTCGGCATCCGCCTCGATCCAGGGCTTGCCGACCTCGAGGACGAGCAGCGCGTTCCAGTCGTCCCTCGTCGCGCGTATCCGCTCGGCGGCGCGGAACAGAAACTCGGCGCGTTCCGCCGCCGGCGTGAACTTCCAGGTGCCGAACCGCTCGGCGGCCGCGTCGAGGGCGCGCGACGCCTGCTCGGGCATTGCTTCGTCCACGTCGCCGACGATCTCGCTCGGGCGCGCCGGATTGACCGACGGGATCGTGCGCCCGCCGTGCAGGCGTTCGCCGTAGATCACCAGCGGGTAGCGGCGACCAAGCCGCTCGCGGGCGCGCGCGATCGCGGCTTCCAGCGACGCACGGTCCGCCGGTGCGGAGAAATCGCGGATCGGTTCGTTGCGGAACGGGGCGGCTGCGCGCGGTGCGATGGTCGTCATGGCCGGAGTCCCTCCGCGCCCGCGCGCGCCGGTCCCTGCCGCACCGCGAACGCGCGGCGGGCACGCGCGGAGTGCGGCGAGAAACGAACGCGACCATGATCTACGACATCGCCGTTGTCGGCGGAGGCATCGTCGGGCTCGCAACGACGCGCGAACTGCTTCTTCGTCATCCGCACCTTCGCGTCGCCAACGTCGAAAAGGAAGACGTCTGGAGCAAGCATCAGACCGGTCACAACAGCGGCGTGATCCACTCCGGCATCTACTACAAGCCGGGTTCGTTCAAAGCGAAGCTGTGCACCGAAGGGCGCAAGCTGGCGTGGGAGTACTGCGATGCGAAGGGGATCGAGTACCGCAACGTCGGCAAGCTGATCGTCGCGACCGACGCATCGGAGCTCGGCCGGCTCGACGACCTCATGGTGCGCGGACAGCAGAACGGTGTCGAAGGGCTCGAGATGCTCGATGCCGCGCAGATCGCCGAACGCGAGCCGCACTGCCGCGGGATCAAAGCGATCTTCTCGCCCGTCACCGGGATCGTCGACTGGGGTCTGGTCGCGCGCACGTACGGCGAGGACGCGAAAGAAGCCGGCGCCGACATGTATCTCGGCCACCTGGTGACCGCGATCGAACGCCGCGGCGGCGTCACCGTGCTGCGGACGCCGAAGGGCGAGATCCAAGCGAAATCGGTGATCACCTGCGGCGGGCTCTACAGCGACCGGCTCGGACGGATGACCGGCGGCGAACGCGATCCGAAGATCGTGCCGTTCCGCGGCGACTATCTGATCCTGAAACCCGAGAAGTCGTACTTGGTGAAAGGGAACATCTACCCCGTGCCGGATCCGGAGTTTCCGTTTCTCGGCGTGCACTTCACGCCGCGCATGGACGGATCGATCTGGCTCGGACCCAACGCCGTCCTCGCGTTCGCGCGCGAAGGCTACTCGTTCTTCGAGATCAATCCGATCGAGTTGTGGGACGCGCTCACGTATCCCGGGTTCTTCAAACTCGCGACGAAGTATTGGAAGACCGGTGCCGGCGAGATGTACCGCGATCTCGTGCGCGACGCGTACGTCCAGGCGCTGCAGCGGTACATTCCGGAACTGCGTCCCGAAGACTGCCTGCCGGGACCGGCCGGAGTCCGCGCGCAGGCGATGGCGGCCGACGGTTCGCTCGTGGACGACTTCGTCTTCGAAGGCAGCGAAGGCGTCGTGCACGTGCGCAACGCGCCCTCACCCGCGGCGACGTCCTCGCTTGCGATCGGGAAATACATCGCCGACGACGCCGAGACGCGCTTCGATCTGAGCAAGCCCGCGATCGGGGTGTGACCCGCGTGCAGGCTCGGCGATGCGGCAAGGCGCGGCACGGCACGAGCGCGTAGGTGTCGAGGATGGCGAACGATTTTGTCGAGGCAGAATGGCTGATCGCGCAGCTCGACGATCCGCGATTGCGCATCGTCGACGCGCGCAGCGTTTCGCACGGGGGCACCGTCGCGATGCCCTCCGGCCGCGAGCAGTTCACCGCTGGGCACATCCCGGGCGCGGTGCATCTCGACTACGCCGAGGATCTCAGCGACGCGTCGACACCGTACGCGATCCGCGTCGCGCCGGCTGAGGCGTTCGCGCGGACGATGTCCGACAGCGGCATCGGCGACGACGCGATCGTCGTCGCCTACGACGCCGGAACGATCCCGTTCGCGGCGCGGATGGTGTGGATGCTGCGCTTCTACGGACACGACGAGGCGTACGTGCTGGCTGGCGGCGTGGATGCGTGGACCGCGGCCGGGATGCCACTCTCGACGAACCCGGCGACGGTGACGCCCGCGCACTTCACCGCGCGGGAGCGGCCGAAACTGCGCGCGTCGCGCGACGAAGTGCTCGCGATCGTCGAAGGACGCGCCTCCGGCACGGTCGTCGAAACACAGCGCAATCAGACCTACGCGCAGCGCGATCGCGACATCGCGAACGCCGTGCGGATCAGCGGGAACGACCTGCTCGAGGACGCGCGCGGCGGACGCGTCGCCGATCCCGCGACGCTCGAGCGGCTGGTACGCGCGGCGCGGCTGAACAAAGAGGGACGCACCATCGTCACGTGCGGGAGCGGCGTGTCGGCCTCGGGCGCGTGGCTCGCGCTGCGCGCCGCCGGCCTCGACGACGTGGCGGTGTACGACGGCTCGTGGATGGAATGGGAACACGACGGTCTGCCGTCGGTTCCGAAAGCGGGAGCGTAGCCGTTATTCGTCGGGCCGCGCGAAAGCGACGATCTGGTCGGCTTCGCGATGGTTCGTCCAGAAGCGGTTGCCGTCGAACGCGAGCGCGCGCGCCGGAAACGGAACGACAGCCAGGTCGTCGCAGCGCGGCGTATCACCTCGCGCATCGACGCGGGTGAGCCAATAGGGTCCGGCGTCTTCGTCGTCGGTCGTCATCAGATAGAAGCGGCCGTCGACGACCACCTGACCGCAGATGCCGTGCGGCACGTCGATTGCGCTCAGCGCCGCACCGCGCTCGTCGACCGCGACGATGCGCTTGCGATACCACTGGCTGACGTAGAGGACGTCACCGTCCCAGCCCAACTGCGATCCGGTGTCCTCGGGCGCAGCAAATGCCCCGTCGTTTTTGATGCCGTGGCCGGGGATGAAGCGCCGGATCGCCCGCGTGTCGTCGGGCTCGTCGCCGGTGAGCACGCGCAGCTCGTCGCCGACGACGGTCATCCCCCACGGCTTCCCCGGCAGCGTCCCTTCGTCGCGCGACGATCACGACAGCGGATCGACCGAGTAGAGCCGATTGGTCACGATCGAACCGAACCACAGCCGTTCGCCGTCGAACGCGAGCGCTTGCGGTTTCGGCGCGGGCGCCGGCATCCGGCGCACTTCCTCGATGGTCTTCACCGGCCGCGGCTTCGGCTCGCGGCGAATCACCGCCTCGCCGCCGGGCGCCCGATGCCGCGCAGCGTCAGGGTTTGAGCGTCACCGGCGGCGAGCCCGCCGAGAGGCCGCCGTCCACACCGAGGATCTGGCCGGTGGTCCAGGCCGACGCGTCGGAGAGAAAGTACATCGCCGCGGCGGCGATGTCGCCCGGTTCGCCGATGCGTCCGAGCGGGTGCATCGCAACCGACGCTTTGAGCGTCATCTCGTTCTCCCACAGCGAACGGGAGAGCGGCGTCCGCGTGAGTGCGGGCGCGACCGCGTTGACGCGGATTCCGTAGCGCGCGTAGGAGATCGATGCGCTGCGCACGAGTCCTTCGATCGCGCTCTTGGCGGCGGCGATCGTCTCGTGATTCGGCAGCCCCGTCGACGCGGCGACCGTCGAGAACAACACGACGCTGCCGCGGCGGCGGCGCATCATCAGCGGCATCACCGCCTTCAGCGCGATGAACGCGCTCGTCGCATTCGTTTCAAAGGTTGTGCGCCAGTCTTCGAGCGACGTCGCGTGCAGCGGGCGCAGGAAGACGCTGCCGACCGCGTGCGCGAAGCCGTCGATCTCGCCGACATCGGTTTCGATGCGCTTCACGGTGTCGGCGAAGGCCTCGGCGTCGAGGACGTCGGCGGGGAACGCGTGCGCGCCCGTTTCATCGGCGACCGCGTTCAGGCGTTCGACGCTCCGCGCGACGATCGCGACGTTTGCTCCTTGAGCGCGAAGGCGACGCGCGAGTTCCGCTCCGATGCCGCCGGAGCCGCCGGTGATGAGGACCGTTTGCACGCACTTTTGACGCCGTGCGGGCGCGTTGCGTGGCGCAACGATCCGGCAAGCGTTCTCCGCGCGATTCGGCTGCGCTTCGACGGGCTCAGCGTGACGGGGCGGTTAGACGCCCAGGTAGGCTTTCTTCACTTGCGGATCGTCGAGCAGCTGCTCCGAGGGACCGCTGAGCGTGATGCGGCCGGTCTCGAGAACGTACGCGCGGGTGCTCACCTCGAGCGCGGTCTGCACGTCCTGCTCGACGATCAGGATCGAGACGCCGGTCGCGTGGATCTGCTGGAGCAGTCCGATGAGCGTGTCGACGAGAACCGGCGCGAGCCCCAGCGACATCTCATCGATCAGCAGCACCTGCGGACGCGCCATGAGCGCGCGCGCAATCGCGACCTGCTGCTGTTCGCCGCCGGAGAGCCGGCCGGCGAGGAAATCGTAGCGCTCGCGCAGGCGCGGGAGCATCGCCAGGATCTTCTCGAGATCGGCGTCGACCTCGCGATCGCTGCGCAGGTACGCGCCCATGCGCAGGTTGTCTTCGACCGTCAGCGAGCCGAAGAGGCGACGGCCTTGCGGCACTTGCAGCACGCCGGCCCGCACGATGCGGTCGGGCTGCAGCCCCGTGAGCGTCACGTCGCCGAAGCGCGCGCTCCCGCTCCACGTCTTCACGATCCCGGAGAGCGCGCCCAGCAGCGTCGACTTTCCCGCGCCGTTCGAGCCGATCAGCGCGATGATCTCGCCCGGCTCCACCCGCATCGAGACGTCCCACAGCACCTGCGTGTCGCCGTACCCGGCGTTCAGCGCGTCGACGACGAGCGGACGCGTCGCGGCCGATGTTGCGGCCGCCGCGCTCACGGGCGGCCCTCCGGATGCATCCGCAACGCCGCCGCGCGTTCCGCTTCGATCTCCCGCAGCTGCTCCTGGCGCTTCGCCCAGCGCGATCCGAGATACGCTTCGATCACTTGCGGCGACCCGAGCACATCGGCCGGTGCGCCTTCGGCGATCTTGCGGCCTTCGGCCAGCACGACGATGCTCGTGGAGATCGAGACGATCGCCTTCATCAAGTGCTCGACGACGATGAGCGTGACGCCGCGCGCGTTCACCGTGCGCAGCAGCTCGAGCGCTTCGTCGACCTCGGTGGCGTTGAGCCCGGCCATCACTTCGTCGAGCAGCAGGACGTCGGGATCAAGCGCGAGCGCCTTCGCGACCTCGAGCCGCTTGCGATCCGGGATGGTGAGTTCGCTGGCGGGACGGTCGGCGACGCCGGCCAGGCCGACGATCTCCAGCAGTTCTTCCGCGCGCTCGAACGATCCGCGGGTGGAGCGTTGGTCGCTGTGCCGGCCGTACATCGCGCCGACGGCGACGTTTTCACGGACGCTCAGGCTCGCGAACGGCTTCACGATCTGAAACGTCCGCGCGATCCCCAGATGGCAGACGTCGTGGGTGGGAACGTCGGCGATGCGTTTGCCGCCGTACGTGACCGCGCCGGTCGTCGGTTTGTAGACGCCGCTGATCACGTTCATCAGCGTCGTTTTGCCCGAGCCGTTGGGACCGATCAGGCCGAGCACGGAGCCGCGTTGGACGTCGAACGAGACCTCGCTGAGTGCCCAAAGGCCGCCGAAGCGCATCCCGACGTCCTCGATGCGCAGCGCGATCTCGCTCATGCTTTATAGACCGAGAGGCTCTTGAGCCAGGTACGCGCGCCGCCGCGCAGGCCGAACAGCCACACCAGGCCGCGCGGGAGCAGCAGCACGACCAGCACGATCATCGCGCCGAAAAACAGCGAGTGGATCTTGATGAAGAACCGCTGCAGAATCTCGTTGACGCCGGAGAGGATCAATGCGCCGATGAACGGACCGGCGACCGTCCCGATGCCGCCGAGGATGCACATGACGATCGGAAAGACGTTCGCGTCTTCGGCGAACGCGATGCTGGGATCGACGAAGCCGTTGGCCGGCGCAAACACCGCGCCGGCGGCGCCGGCGATCGCGGCGCTGAGCGCCCACGCGATGATTTTGTAACGGGTCGCCGAGATGCCGAGTACCGCGGCGGCGTCTTCGTTTTCGCGAATCGCGACGAACGCGTAGCCGAGCTTCGAGCGCGCGATGAAGAACGTCGCGGCGAGCGCGCCGGCGGCGACGATCCACGCCGCATAGTAGTACACGGCGAAGTGCGCATCGTCGACCTGCTTCACCGCGAGCCCGCCCGTGCCGCCGAACGCGTCGAGGTTGCCGACGATATCGGTGATTGCCAGCGCCAAGCCCAGCGTCGCGATCCCGAAGTAGTGGCCTTTCAAGCGCAGCACCGGCAAGCCGACGAGCGCGGCGAACGCCGCGTTCAGCACGCACGCCAGCGCGACGCCGAGGACGAGCTGCAGGTTGCGGTCGCCGATCCCGTGCGCGTCGAGCCACGACTGCGAGAGCGCTGCGCAGTACGTCCCCAGCCCGTAGAACGCGACGTTGCCGAACGAGACGTAGCCGGTGTAGCCGCCGATGAGGTTCCAGCCGTACGTCAGCGCGACCGAGATCAGGATCGAGCGGAACAGCGTCTGATAGCCCGGCAGCACCGCGGGGACCGCGAGCAGCAGCACCAGCAGCACCAGAGAAACCCAGAGCGCCGCCGGGCTCCCGGTGATCCCGCCCAGCCCGATCCGCCGCAGGACGGTCGCTGTCGACGCGCGTTCGCCCGGCGCTCGACCGACCGTCACGCGGTCGCGCGGCCCATGATGCCGGTCGGGCGCACGATCAGAACGATCAGCAGCACGATCAGCGCGACGGCATCCTGCAGGCCGGTGCCGCTGACGTGCTGACTCCCGATCGTGAAGTCGATCTGCGACGCGAACGCCTCCACGATGCCGTAGGTCAAGCCGCCGACGAGCGCGCCTTCGACCGACCCGAGGCCGCCCAGAACGCACACGACGAAGGCCTTGATGAGAAACGGCTGGCCCATCGTCGGGTTGAGCGAGTACGAGAGCGAAACGAGCGTCCCGGCGACGCCGGCGAGCCCCGCGCCCAAGCCGTAGACGATGGCGTAGATCTGCGTGACGCGCACGCCGGTCAATTGGGCTGCGCCGATATCCATCGACGTCGCACGGATCGCACGGCCGGTTTTCGAGCGGGTCAGCCAGATCTGCATGGCCGCGGTGATCGCGAGCGCCGCGCCGAGCGTGTACAGCTTCACCCACGGAATCGTGATCCCGGCGAGGGTGAAGTTGGTCCCCGAGTACGGCGGCGTCACGCCGCGCGTGTCGCCGGTCCAGATCAGCAGCGCGATGTTGACCAGCAGCAGCGAGAGCCCGAACGTCAGCAGGAACGTCGTGAGCACCGGAGCGCGCGCGACCCAGTTGATGATGTACCGCTGGATCAGATAGCCCAGCGCAAAGAGAACGACGAACGAGACGGGGAGCGAGAGGAACGGATCGACGTGGAAGCTCGCGAACAGCTGATACGTCACGTACGCGCCGAGCATGATGTACGCACCGTGCGCGAGGTTGATGATGTTCATGATCCCCCACACGAGGGAAAAGCCGAGCGCAACGACGGCCAGGATCCCGCCCGCGAGGATACCGTTGACGAGATCCTGAGCCAGCAGATGCACGTGCTGCCGCCCTCTAGCGCTCGCCCCACGGCGGCGTCGGATACTTCGGCGGCGCCGCGGCGAGCCCGGACGGCCACACCGTCACCAGCTTCTGATTCTGGATCTGGTTGACGACCATCGGCTTGAACACGTTGAGCCCGCGGCTGTCGAACTTCAGGATGCCGTAGAACGTCACTTGGTCGAGTTTGGTCAGCGCGTTGCGCACTTTCTCGGGTTCGAGCGATCCCGCTTTCTCGATCGCGTATTGGAACGCCAGGCACGTCGCGGTCGATTCGGCGTCGTGGTAGTCGGGGCGGTGATGGTAGACCTTGTCGAACGCCTCGGCGTACTCGCGCGCGGTACGGTAGAACCCGGGGTCGCCCTTGTATTTCACGGCCTCCGACCACTGCGCGCCGCCGTAGACGCCGTTCGCATCTTTCCCGAGCGTATTGGTGAAGTCGGGCGTGTCGGGTCCCACCGAGTAGCCGTAGATCTTCGCCGACACGTTCTGTTCTTTGAGCCCCTTCTGCACCAGCAGCGCGTCCTGCAGATGACCCGCGTTGAGGATGATGTCGGGGTTCGTCGCTTTCAGCGCCGAGACGATCGACGAGACGTCGGTTGCGGTGTCGGGATATTTGTTGTTATACACGACCTTCAGGCCGTGCGCCGCGGCCCAGTCGGCCGCACCCTGCGCGACCTCTTGCGAGAACGCGTCGCTCGCCGCGGTGATCGCAACGGTCTGCGGGCGCGGCTTCTGCTTGGTCGCCATCTCGAGCACGCCTTCGAGGTAGCGGCGCGCCGGCGAGAGGACGCCGAACGTGTAGCGGAAGCCCTGGCTGAAGATCTTCTCGGCGGCGCCGTTGCCTTCGACCATCGGGATCTTCTTGCGCTCGACCATCTGCGCGACGGTGAACGCCGTCCCCGAACCGTACGGCCCGAGGATGAAGTTGACGTGATCCTGGTCGATCAAACGCTCCGCGAGCTGCGCGGCCGTCGCCGGCTTCGACTCATCGTCGTAATACTTGATCTCGACCTTATACGATTTGCTGCCGACCTTGATCCCGCCGTGGCTGTTGACGTAATCTTTCCAGAACTCGTAGCCCTCTTGCGTGAGGTGCCCTTCTTTGGTCAGCGAGCCCGTGAGCGAGACGGGTGACCCGAACACGATCGTGTCGCCGGCGGCGGAGACGGGTGCGATGGGCGCGGTCAGCGTCGTGCAGAGCACGAGCGCACCAAGCGCCGCTGTACGACGAAACATCATCGATGCGGAACCTCGGACGGGAAGCAAACTTCGTGCGACGATGCGCCCCGGTGCGAATGATTCCTGCACGGGCGCGGCGTCAACCGCGCGACGGCGCGGTATTTTTCGGTCGCAGCGCCGTCCTGAGCGACGCGGCGTACGTTCCCGCGCGCCGCGCGGCGTCGGCGCCGCGCGCCCCGGCGTACGCGTCGATGAGCGCGCTGCCGACGATCACCCCGTCGGCGACGGCGCCGACCGCTGCGGCGTGCTCGGGCGTGGAGATGCCGAAGCCGACCGCGATGGGAAGCTCGGTCGTCTCGCGTAGGCGTGCGATCGCGCCGCTCGCCCACGCGACGTCCGGCGCGCGTCCCGCGCCGGTGACCCCCAGACGCGACACGAGGTAGACGAACCCGCTCGAGGCCGCAGCGATCGCGGCGGCCCGCGCGGGCGGCGTCGTCGGCGCGACGAGCAACGGGATCTCCAGCCCCGACGCGCGGAGCGGCGGCGCGAACGACGCGAGCTCCTCGAGCGGAACGTCCGGCACGATCGCGCCAGCCGCGCCGGCGGCTGCCGCGTCGCGCGCGAATCGCTCGGCGCCGTACCGGTCGATGGGGTTGAGATAAGTGAAGAACACGATCGGCGCGGCGCCCCGGGCGCGCGCCTCGGCGGCGATCGCCAGCGCGTCGGCCATTTTGATCCCCGCCGCCAGCGCCCGCTGTCCCGCCGCGGCGATCGTGGGCCCGTCGGCAAGCGGGTCGCCGTAGGGGATCCCCAGTTCGATGAGGTCGACGCCGGCCGCGGTCAGCGCGTCGACGATCGCCAGCGAGGTCTCGCAATCGGGGTCGCCGGCGACCACGTAGCCGATCAGCGCGGCGCGGCGTTCCCCGCGGGCGCGGGCGAAGGCGCCGGCGATCCCGGCGCTGGCGATCACGCCTGTTCCCCCTCGAGCGCCGCGACTGTTCGCACGTCCTTGTCGCCGCGGCCGCTCAGGTTCACCAGCACGAGCCCGCCGGGGCCGCGCTCGACGGCGAGCTTCTGCGCGAACGCAATCGCGTGCGCCGACTCGAGCGCGGGGACGATTCCTTCGCGCCGTGCGGTGTGATGGAACGCGGCGAGCGCCTCGGCGTCGTCGACGGCGACATAGCGCGCGCGGCCGCTGTCTTTCAGATACGCGTGTTCCGGTCCGACGCCGGGATAGTCGAGCCCGGCGCTCACCGAATGCGTGTCGAGGACCTGCCCTTCGTCGTCCTGCAGCACGTAGCTGCGCGATCCGTGCAGCACGCCGACGGAGCCGGCGTTGAGCGAGGCCGAGGTATCGATCGCGTGCACGCCGTGACCGGCCGCCTCGACGCCCCACAGCCGGACCTCGGCGTCGTCGACGAAGCCGCGGAAGATCCCCATCGCGTTCGAACCGCCGCCGACGCAGGCGACGACGTCGGTCGGCAAGCGGCCGTAACGTTCGAGGATCTGCGCGCGCGCTTCGACGCCGATGACTTTCTGAAACTCGCGCACGAGGTACGGATACGGGTGCGCGCCGACGACCGATCCGATGATGTAGAACGTGTCCTCGACGCGCGCGGCCCATTCGCGAAATGCTTCGTTCGTCGCATCCTTGAGCGTCCGCGTTCCGCTGCCGACGGGATGGACCGTCGCGCCGAGGAGCTTCATCAGGTACACGTTGAGCGCCTGACGTTCGACGTCGACTTCGCCCATGTAGACGTCGACCTGCATCCCGAGCTTCGCGCCGATCGTTGCCGTCGCGACGCCGTGCTGGCCCGCGCCCGTCTCGGCGATGATCCGTGACTTCCCCATCCGTTTCGCGAGCAGCGCTTGGCCGACGGTGTTGTTGATCTTGTGCGCGCCGGTGTGGTTGGTGTCTTCGCGCTTGAAGACGATCGGCGCGTGCGGACCGTCGACGAGCCGTTCCGCGTGATAGATCGGCGACGGGCGGCCGACGTAGTCGCGCAGCAGCACCTCCATCTCCGCCCAGAAGGCGGGATCGGCGAACGCGTCGCGGGTCGCCTCTTCGAGCCGCGCGAGCGCCTCGACCAGGACCTCGGGGACGAAGACGCCGCCGAAGCGGCCGAAGTAGCCGCGTTCGTCGGGGAGCTGCTGGGGGACGGTCGTCGTGCTGGTGGTCATGCTCGTCGAGAGCCTTCGACGCCGCGGCGCCGTCTACCGCGGCGCGTCGCCTGCCGCCCCCGGCGATTCACGGTCCCGCTTCGGCGTCGGCGGCGCGGACCGCGTCGACGAACGCGCGCACGAGCCGTGCGTCCTTGACGCCGTTGCGCTCGACGCCGCTGCGCACGTCGACGGCGAACGGCCGCACGGCGCGCACGCAGTCGACGACGTTCTCCGGCGTGAGGCCGCCGCTGACGACGAACGGGCGGTCGCCGGCGAGCGTGCGCGCGTCGTTCCACGAGAACGTCCGGCCGCTGCCGCCGCTCAGGCCGTCGGGTCGCGCCGTATCGAAGAGCCAGGTCGCGTGCGCGTAGGGACGCGCGAAGCGCTCGAACGCCTCGTGCTCGACGGGCTCGCTCGCGCCCACGTGATACGCCTTCACGTACGGCCCGGCGGCAAACGCTTCGCATGCCTCGGCCGGCTCGCGGCCGTGGAACTGCGGGATCGCGCCGACCTTGAGCGCTTCATCGACGAGTGCGGACGGCGGGTCGACGAAGACCGCGACGAGCGTGACGAGCGCCGGGATCCGTTCCGCGATCTCGTGCAGGCGCTCGATCCCGACGCGACGCGGCGACGGGGCGAGGATCACGCCAACCGCGTCGGCGCCCGCGTCGACGACGAGCGCGGCCTCCTCGGCGCTGACGACGCCGCAGATCTTGACCCGCGTTCGTCGCACGGCCTACGCGGTGACGGTCGCGCCCTTGAGCGCGCGGATCGCCTCGTGCTTGTCGTCCGAGCGCATCAGCGATTCGCCGACGAGCACGCCGCGCGCACCCTGCGCGACCAGACGGCGCACGTCGTCCTGCGACTTCACGCCGCTCTCGCTGATCACGATCGTGCCGGACGGCACGAGCGGGAGCAGTTCTTCGGTGACGGCGAGGTCGGTCTCGAACGTGTGCAGGTTGCGGTTGTTGATCCCGAGGATGCGCGCGCCGGCGGCGACCGCGCGCCGCAGTTCGTCTTCGGTGTGCACTTCGACCAGCACGCCGAGCGCGTAGCGCCGCGCTTCGTCGACCATCTCGGCGAGGCGTTCGTCGGAGAGCCCGGCGACGATCGCGAGCACGGCATCCGCGCCGTACGCCGCCGACTGCGCGACCTCGTAGCGGCTGCTCAGAAAGTCTTTGCGCAGGATCGGGAGCGTGGATGCCGCACGCGCAATGTCGACGTACGCGAGGTCGCCGAGGAAGTGGTCGCTCTCCGTGAGGACGCTGATCGCGTCGGCGCCCGCGGCTTCGTACTCGCGCGCGATCTCGGACGGATCGAGTTTCGGGACGATGATCCCGACCGACGGCGACGCGCGCTTGATCTCGGCGATGATCGCCGGCCCTCGCGCGCCGGCGAGCGCCTCGCGGAAATTGCGGCGCTCGCGCATGCGGCTGAGCGCGCGTTCGCGCAGCACGGCGAGCGGCTCGCGCGCTTCGTCGCTTTCCCGCACCGCCGCTTTCGCCGCGTAGAGTTTTTCGAGCATGTCGTTCATTACGTTGGTTACCCCGTCGCTCCGACCGCGGTCGAAGGATCGCGCTCGCCGCGGAGCGCGTCGAGCGCCGCGCGGGCCCGGCCGGTCTCGACCGAGGTGCGCGCGCGCGCGATGCCGTCGTCGATATCCACCGCTTCGCCCGCGACGACGAGCGCGAGCGCGGCGTTGAGGAGGACCAGGTCGGCGCGCGGGCTGCGCTCGCCTTCGAGGATCGCGAGCAGCGCGGCGGCGTTGACCGCGACGTCTCCGCCGCGGATCGCGGTCGCCGGCGCGTGCACGCCGTAACAGGACGGATCGAGCGTCCAGCGTCGCACGCCGTCGCGGTCGAATTGCGCGACTTGCGTCGGCGCGTCGCCGGAGATCTCGTCGAGACCGTCGTCGGCGTGGATCACCGCGCCCGCCTCGGCACCCAGCGCGCGGAGCGCCGATGCGACGAGGTCGACATGCTCGGCCCGTGCGACGCCGACGACCTGACGGTTCGCACCGGCCGGGTTCGTCAGCGGTCCGAGGACGTTGAAGATCGTGCGGACGCCGAGCTCGCGGCGGATCGGCCCCACCACGCGCATCGCGGGATGGTGCCGCTGCGCGAACAGGAAGCAGATCCCGCCCTCGCGTAGGATGCGCGCCGATGCGTCGGGACCGCGGTCGAGCGGGACGCCCAGCGCTTCGAGGACGTCGGCGGAGCCGCAGAGGCTCGACGCGGCGCGGTTCCCGTGCTTGGCGACCTTCACGCCGGTCCCCGCGACGATGAACGCCGCCGCGGTCGAGATGTTGATCGTGTGCGCGCCGTCGCCGCCGGTGCCGACGATGTCGACGACCAGCGGCAACCCGTGGTCGACGCGGATGCTGCGCTCGCGCATCGCGCGCGCCGCGCCGACGATTTCGTCGACGTCTTCGCCTTTCGCTGCGAGCGCCGCCAGCAGCGCGGCCGCGCGCACCGGCGAGATCGTCTCGTCCATGATCCCGCCGATGACGTCGGCGGCTTCGCTCGCGGTGAGGTGATCGCCGCCGAGCACGCGGCGCAGCAGCGCCGGGTAGTGATCGGCGGTCGTCATCCGCGGATGCTCCGCACGACGTTCTCGGCGATCGCTTTGCCCTCGGTCGTGAGCACGGACTCCGGATGGAACTGCACGCCCCAGATCGGCAGATCGCGATGCACCAGGCCCTGGATCACGCCGTCTTCGCTCGCCGCGTTCGCGCGCAGCTCCGCCGGGAAGCCGTCGTGGTCGACGCACAGCGAATGATAGCGGGTCGCGTGAAACGGTGAGGGGACGCCCGCGAATGCGCCACGGCCGTCGTGCGTGATCGCCGAAACCTTGCCGTGCATCTGGCGCGGCGCGTGCACGACGCGCCCCCCAAACGCTTCGCCGATCGCCTGCAGTCCCAAGCACACGCCGAAGAGCGGACGCCGCTGCGCCGCCGCTTCGCGCACGATCGCCATCGTCCGTCCCGCCTCCGCCGGACGCCCCGGCCCGGGTCCCACCACGATCCCGTCGTAGCGCAGCGTCACGCCGTCGTCCAGCCGCGCATCGTCGTTGCGCACCACGTCGACGTCGACGCCGTCGATCGCACCGAACAGATGCGCGAGGTTCCACGTGAACGAGTCGTAGTTATCGACGAGCAGAATGTTCATCGATCGATTCCGAGCACGGCGCGGACGATCGCGGTTTTAGCGAACACTTCGGCGTATTCGGCGGCGGGGACACTGTCGGTGACGATCCCGGCAGAGGCCTGCCAGTACGCGCGGCCGTTGGCGACCGCGACCGAGCGCAGGATGATGCACGAGTCCATGTCGCCGTCGAAGTCGATGTGGGCGACGCTGCCGGCGTAGAAGCCGCGCGCCACCGGTTCGAGCCGGTCGATCAATTGGATCGCGCGGATCTTCGGCGTTCCGGTGACGGTCCCGGCGGGGAACGACGCCGCGAACAGATCGAGCGCGTCGCGGTCGCCGCGCAGCTCGCCGACGACGTTCGAGACGATGTGCATGACGTGCGAGTAGCGCTCGATCACCATCAGCTCGTCGACGCGGACGGTTCCGGTGCGGCACACCGCGCCCAGATCGTTGCGCGCCAGGTCGACGAGCATCACGTGCTCCGCGCGCTCCTTCGGATCGGCGATCAGTTCCTCGGCGATCTGCTGATCGCGCGCGTCGTCGGCTCCGCGCGGACGCGTTCCCGCCAGCGGGCGGATGCGCGCGTCGCGCCCGTCGAGCCGGACGAGAAATTCGGGTGACGCGCCGAAGACCGCGCGCCCGTCGTGCGCGATGAAGAACATGTACGGCGAGGGGTTGCGGGCGCGGATCTGGCGATAGAAGTCGAACGCGTTCCCCGCCAGAGGACACGAGAAGCGGATCCCGACTTGAAGCTGGTACGCCTCGCCGTCGCGGATGAACTCCTTTGCCTGCGCGACCCGCGCGAGGAACGTCGCCTCGTCCATCGAGGCGCGCACCGGACCGTCGGCGCGCACCGCGCCCGGCACCGTCGGACGCTGGTCGAGCAGGCGCGCGACGTACGCGTCGAGCCGCGCCTCGACGGTCGCGCGCTCCGCCTCGTCGCGCGCGAGACCGATCAGCGTTACGCGATGGGTGAAGTGGTCGAAGACCAGCCACGTCCCCGGGACGACGACCAACGCGTCGCCGAACGGGACGTCGGCCGGCGGTGCCTCGCGGTCGCGCGCATCGCGCAGCACCGGTTCGAGCGCGCGCGCCGCGTCGTAGGAGAACGTGCAGACCGCGCCGCCCGGAAACGGCAGGTCTCTCCGCTCGAGCGCGTAGCGTCCGATGATCGTGCGGATCCGCTCGAGCATCGCCGGATCGCGGTCGATCGCATGCGCTTCCAAATAATCGCAGCCGATGAACGAAAACCGGCTGATCCGCTCGGTCCCCTCCACCGACTCCAGCAAACACGAACGCCCCGGCTGAGCCAGGGCGAGATACGCGGAGATGGGCGTGATGGCATCCGCGACGAACGATCGCGTAATCGGAATCAGACTGAGAGGATCGTCCGCGGTGACCATACGGGAAGCGCTTGCGCTCGTGACGCCGGGCGGCGGTGCTTCGACAAGCTCAGCATGACTCGTGTCACCATGAGCTCGTCGAAGGGCAGCCGTCCAACGCGGCTACGAACGTGCTACTTCACGAGCTCCAAAATGGAGAGTTCGGCCGCGTCGCCGGGGCGCACGCGCGACTTGATGATCCGCGTGTAGCCGCCGGTGCGCTCCTTGAGCGCGGGGGCGATCTGGTCGACGAGCTTCTTCGCGACGGCTTCCTCGGTCAGGTACGATGCGACGAGGCGGCGCGAGTGCAAATCGCCGCGGCGAGCCTGCGTGATGAGGCGGTCGACGACCTTGGAGATCTCCTTGGCCTTGGTCGACGTGGTCTCGATCTTCTCGTGCTTGAAGAACGACGTCGCGAGGTTGCGCAGCAGCGCCTTGCGATGGCCGTCGGTGCGCGAGAGGCGCTTTTGAGCGATCTGGTGCGGCATTTCCTAGACTGACGCTACGCGGCGCGCAGCGACAGACCCCTTTCTTCGAGGACTTGTTTGATCTCGTCGAGCGACTTCTTGCCGAAGTTGCGCATCTTGATGATCTCGTCTTCCGTCATGTCGAGGAGTTCGGAGACCTTCGAGATGCCGGCGCGCTTGAGGCAGTTGAAAGAACGCACGGAGAGGTTGAGCGTCTCGACCGGGACGTCCCACTCGCTGGCGGGAGCCGTCGCGACGGGCTTCTCTTCGGTCGAGAAGCCGATGAAGAGATGGAGCTGGTCGGTGAGGATCTGCGCCGCTTCGCTGAGCGCGTCGTCGGGCGTGATCGATCCGTTGGTTTCGATCTCGAGGGTGAGGCGATCGAAGTCGACCGACTGGCCGACGCGCGTGTCGTCGACCGAGAAGTTCACCTTGCGGATCGGCGAGAAGATCGAGTCCATCGGGATCAGCCCGATCATGTGCTCGATGTTGCGCTGCTTGTCGGAGGTGACGTAGCCGCGCGACTTCTCGATCCCGATCTCCATCGAAAGCTTCGCGTCTTTCTTCGAGAGCGTCGCGAGGTGATAGTTCGGCTGAAGGATCTCGACGTCGGCGTCGGGCGAGATGTCGCCCGCGGTGGCTTCCTTCGCGCCGCTCACGTTGAGCGAGAGCACCTTGGGATCTTCCGTGTTGAGTTTGATCGGAAGGCCCTTGAGGTTGAGAAGCAGGTCGACGGTGTCTTCGACGACCCCGGGGATCGTCGAGAACTCGTGCAGCACGCCGTCGATCTTGACGTAGGTGACGGCGGCGCCCGGAATCGAGGAAAGCAGGATGCGGCGCAGCGCGTTGCCGAGCGTGATGCCGAAGCCGCGGTCGAGCGGCTCGATCACGAACTTGGCATAGTTCTCGCGACGTTCGCGGACTTCGATCTGCGCGCCGGCCGGCGCTTCGAGGACGGTCATGGTATGAATGATGGTGGTCTTTCTCCGCTTACGTTATCCGCCTCGGCCCAGCCGAGACGATCGTACGCCTAGCGGTGGAGTGTCGGTCAGCGTGACCGGGTGACTAGCGCGAGTAGTATTCGACGATGAGCTGCTCGTCGACGGGGGTGTCGATCTGCTCGCGCGAGGGGAGCGCCAGCACCTTGGCGGTGTTGTCGGTCTCGGAGAACTCGAGCCATTCGGGATGGCGACGAGCCTTCGCGGTTTCGATCGCGGCTTGGAACAGGTCGGACTTCTGCGAGGTCTCGCCGATCGAGATCACGTCGCCGGCCTTCACGATGAACGACGGGATGTTGACCAAGCGGCCGTTCACGCGGAAGTGGCGATGCGTCACGAGCTGGCGCGCCTGCGCGCGGCTCGCCGCGAGGTTGAGCCGGTAGACGACGTTGTCGAGACGGCGTTCGAGCAATTGCAGGAACGTCGCGCCGGTCTGGCCCTTCACGCGTTGCGCTTCGCGGAAGTAGTTCTGGAACTGCGTTTCGAGCACGCCGTAGTAACGGCGCATCTTCTGCTTCTCGCGGAGCTGGCGGCCGTACTCGGAGATCTTCTGACGCGTCTTGGTGTTCTGCGTCTTCTGACCCGGCGCGGTGCCGCGGCGTTCGACCGCGCACTTTTTGGAGAGGCAGCGGTCGCCCTTGAGAAACAGTTTGATCTTCTCGCCGGTCTTGGACGTCGCGGTTTCGCGGCGGCAGAGGCGGCACACGGCTTCGGTGTAGCGGGACATCTTTTTCCTATAACTCCGTTACACGCGCCGGCGCTTCGGCGGGCGGCAGCCGTTGTGCGGGATCGGGGTGACGTCTTTGATCAGGGTGATCTCCAGGCCGGCGGCCTGCAGCGAGCGGATCGCAGCCTCGCGGCCGGCGCCCGGGCCCTTGACGTAGACCTCAGCGGTCTTCATGCCGTGCTCCATCGCCTTGCGCGCGACCGCCTCGGCGGCCATCTGCGCGGCGAACGGCGTCGACTTCTTCGAGCCCTTGAACCCGAGGTTGCCGGCGCTCGCCCAGGCGATCGTCGATCCCGTGTTGTCGGTAATCGTCACGATCGTGTTGTTGAACGACGAGTGGATGTGGGCGACGCCCGATCCGACGTTTTTGAACTCGCGCTTCTTGCGCGTCTTGGTCTGCTTCTTCGCGGCCAAACGAAAACTGCTCTCTGGGGTTTATCCTGTCCGGCACGGCCGGTGTCGTCGCCTCGACCGGCAGCCCTCGCATCGCGAGCACTCCGACCTCGAGTCCGTACCGCTCGGCGAAAGCGGGGGGCGCACGCGGGCGCGTATCCCTCCGGGGGAGAGACAACGACCTACTTTACCATGCGCGAAGGTCCGGTGCAAGCGCGGGAGAACCGGCGGGCGTGCCGTCCCGCCGCCTGCTCATCTGGACCGGGGTCGCGTTCGCCGTGCTGGCCGCGCTCGCGGCGGTCCGCGTCGCCGACTGGAGCTACGGCGCCGACACCGGGACCTTCGTGCAGGTCGTCCTGGATGCGCTCGGCCCGATGGAGAATGGCGTCGAGCGGACGACCCACTACCGCTTCCATTGGTCGCCGACCCTGGTGCTGCTGTGGCCGGCATTGGCGCTCACCCGCAGCGTCTGGGTCCTGCAGGCGATCCTGGCGCTCGCGACCGTCGCCTGCGCGCCGCTACTCAGCGCGGTCGCGCGTTGCGGCTTCGGACGGGGACGGTTCGAGCCGAACGTCGCCGACCGTATCGGGGCGGTCGCGCTGGTCTACCCTCCGCTGGTCGCGGTCGGATTCGGCGAGTTCCGCGACCTCGGACTGATGGCGCCGTTGGCGCTGGGCTGGTGGCTCGCGCTGCAGCGGCGCGCCTGGGGATGGCTCGCGGTCTGCGCAGTCCTGCTCGCGGGGCTGCGCGAGGACGTCTGCCTCGAACTCGCGCTGCTCGGCATCGGGACTGGCATCGCGATGTTCGTTCGCGGTGAGCGGCCGCGGGCCGTCGCCGCCTTGGCGACCTCCGCGCTCGCGATCGGGTCGGCGGCAACCTACGTTTTGGTCGTGATCCCGCGCGTCGGCTCTTGGCCGCCCTCGCACTTCTATCAGTATCCGTTCGCGCACGGTCCGCTCGAGCTCGCGCTCGCGCCTTTCACGCACCCGATCGCTTTCGCGCTGGCGATCTTCACCTTCGGACGCCTGACGTACGTCCTCGAGGCGCTCGTCCCGCTGGCGTTCGTCCCGCTACGCTCGCGACTGGCGGTTCTCGCCCTGCCGGGATTCGCGATCGTGCTGCTCGCCAACAGCGGCCTCGTGTGGCGGATGGGCGAGCACTATGCCGCCCTGTGGATCCCGTGGCTGCTGATCGCGTTCGCCGGCGGGATCGCGCTGCTGCGCGAGCAGCGCCGCTGGACGACGGCCGCATTCGCCCTCTCCGCGATCGTGCTGATCGCGTTCAGCCCCCTTCATCCGCTGCATTATCTGACGCCCTCGTATCATGCGCTAGCCGATGCGCGTGCCGCGCTGGCATGCGTTCCTCGCGACGCACCGGTCGCGACGCACGACGAGTGGTACACCGCCGTCTCGGCCGAGCGCCCGCGTGCGATGGTGCTGGGCGACGATCCGCCCGACGCCGACTGGCTCGTCGTCGCGGACGACTATCCCAACACCACGTTCGCATCGGTCGTGCTGCCGCGCGTGCGCGAACGCGTCGCGCGCGGCGCCTATCGCGAGGCGTGCCGCCGCGGCAGCGTCGCGGCGTACGTGCACGCGCAACCCGCATCACGTTGACGCGGGTATCAACGCCGCGAAGGAGATTCACAGTGATTGCGTATTTCGGCACGGGTCTGCTCGGTTCAGGGTTCGTCCGCAAGCTGATCGAGAACGGGGAGACCGTCCACGTCTGGAACCGCACCCTCGACAAGGCCCGCGCGCTCGAAGCCGACGGGGCGAAGGTGTTCGACAACCCCGCCGACGCGGCACGCGGCGCCTCGGAGATCCATCTCACGCTGAGCGACGATGCCGCCGTCGACGCGGTGCTCGAGCCGCTCGCCGAGGTCATCCTGTCGACGGCATTCATCGCCGACCACACGACGACCGCGCCGACGCCCACCGCCGAGCGCGTCGCGCGCTGGAAGCAGCGGGGACGCACCTTCGTGCACGCGCCGGTGTTTATGGGCCCGAAAAACGCCCGCGACGCGACAGGGCTGATGCTGGTCTCGGGCGCGCCCGAAGTGCGCGAACGCGTGCGTCCGCGCTTTGAGAACATGACCGGCAAGGTGGTCGACCTCGGCGACGATCCGGCGCGCGCCGCGGCGTTCAAGCTGTTCGGCAACTTGATGCTGCTGGTGATCGGCGGCGGGATCGCCGACATGTTCCGTCTGGGCCGCTCGCTCGGAATCGAACCGCAGGACGCGTACACGCTGTTCAACGAGTTCAACCCCGGCAACTCGGTCGGGGTGCGCGGCAAAGCGATGTCGGAGGGCGTGTTCACGCCCGCCAACTTCGAGTTGACGATGGCGCGCAAGGATCTGCGCCTGATGATGGACGAGGCGGCGCGTCACGGCGAGAAACTCGACGTCGTGCCGGCCGTCGCGACGCTGATGGACCGTTATATCGCCGCCGGACACGGGAGCGAGGACGTCGGGGTCATCGGCAGCCGGGGCTGACGGCGCGCGCGCAGAGGGACGAAAGCCCCAATCGAACGCAAGGGGTCAAAGTGGCGCTTGCGTCGTAACGCGAGAGCACGGGTCGGGTGGTTACCGGGGGCCCTGGTTCTCTTTACGCGAGGTTACGATGCGTAGCCTGATTTTCGCGCTCCCGGTGCTGGCGCTGCTGTGCGCTGCCGTCGTGCCGACGGCGGCATCCGCCAAGGTGCGGACGTACTACATCGCGGCGGACGAGGTCGAGTGGAACTACTTGCCGCTCGGCAAGGACATGATCAAGGGACAGGTCCTTCCGACGCCGCCGCCCGACACGCCCGGCAATACCTTCATCAAGGCGCTCTATCGCGAATACACCGACGCGACGTTCGCGCACCTCAAGCCGCGCAAGGCGGAAGAACAGTATCTCGGCTACCTCGGGCCGATCGTGCGCGCCGAGGTCGGCGACTCGATCCGGATCGTGTTCCGCAACAACGCGACCCGTCCGTACAGCATCCACGCGCACGGCGTCCGCTAAGACAAAGGCTCCGAGGGCGCGCCGTATCTGACGCCCGGCGGCGTGATGGAAGGCGGGGTCCCGCCGCACGGGACGCGCGTCTACACCTACGCGGTCCCGGACCGCGCCGGGCCGGGGCCGGCCGACCCGAGTTCGGTCGCGTGGATGTACCACTCGCATGTCGACGAGGAGCACGACGTCGCCAGCGGCTTGATGGGGACGATCATCGTCACGCGCAAGGGGATGGCGCGCGCCGACGGATCGCCGAAAGACGTCGAGCGCGAGTTCGTGACGATGTACGGGATCAACAGCGAGAGCGACAGCTGGTACATCATGGACAACGTGAAGAAGTTCGCGCGCGAGCCCGACAAAGCCGACCCCAAGCGCCGCGGCTGGATCAACGACAACCTGCGCTTCGACATCAACGGCTACGCGTTCGGCAACATGCCGATGCCGACGATGCGCGTCGGCGACCGCGTGCGCTGGTACGCGATGGGTGACGCCGACAACGATTTCGAGAACCACACGCCGCACTGGCACGGGCAGTCGCTGCTCTCGATGGGGATGCGCACCGATACGCTCTCGATCCAGCCGGCGTCGATGCAGACCGCCGACATGATCCCCGACAACCCCGGCGTGTGGCTCTTCCACTGCCACTTCCCGGGACATCAATCCAGCGGGATGGTCGAACTGTTCAAGGTTCTTCCGGCGCGCTCGACGGCGGCGAAGCACGCGCCGAAGAAGCCTGCACCGATGGCGATGGCCGCGATGCACCGCTGACGACCGGCCGGAGCGGTTACGACGAAGCGGCCGAACGCTGCGAGGGATTGTTGGCGTTCGAGCCGACCCATCGCGTGCGCAGCGCGGCGAACGTCCCGTCACGTTCCCAGCGCGCGATCCGCTCGTTCACGAACGCGAGGAGTTCCGGCTCGGCCTTGCTGATGAAATAGACCTTCTCGATCCGCGTGTACGGGTGCACCGGATCGAGCACGGCGAGGCGCGCGTCCGCATTCGCCGCGAGCGACGCCTCCACGCCGTCGGTGATCATCACGTCGTCTTTGCCGTCGGCGACCAGCCCCGGGATCGACAGGTTCGTGGGGACGACGTCGATGCGCGCGCGGGTGAAATGCGTGCGCACGAACGTCTCGTTCGTCCCGCCCGGGTTGACCGCCACGCGGGTCGGCGGGACATCGAGATCGTCGAGGCTGCGATACCGGGCGCGATCGGCGGCGCGCACGAGCGCGACCTTCCCGTCGACCATGTACGGCGCGCTGAGCAGACCCGCCAGCGCGCGGCGATCGTCGCGCGAGACGCCGCCCATCGCGAGGTCGAACGCATCCCGCACGAGGTCGGCGGTCATCGAGGGCCAACTCGTCTTGACGATGGCGAGTTCTGCGCCGCGCTCCTTCGCCAGCATGCGCGCGATGTCGACGTCGAGCCCCGACCACGTGCCGTCGGGCGCCAGGTACGAGTACGGTTTGTAGTCGCCGGTGAGGCCGACCCGCAGCGTCCCGTTCGCGCCGTCGGCGGCCGCGAGGAGCGGCGGGACGGCGAGCGCGGCGGCGACGCCGCTCAGAAATCCGAGACGCCGCATCGTCAGCTCGTCACCGCACCGAGCGCCGCCGAGCCGACCTCGTTCGCGTACTTGCCGAAGACGCCGCGGGTGTAGTGCGGCGGACGTGCCTGCCACGCGGCGCGGCGCGTCGCGAGCTCGTCGTCGGAGACGAGCACGTTGAGCTTGCGGTTCTCGATGTCGATGACGATCGTGTCGCCGTCGCGGATCAGCGCGATCGGTCCGCCGACGAATGCTTCCGGAGCGATGTGACCGACCATCAGCCCGCGCGTCGCGCCGCTGAAACGGCCGTCGGTGATCAGCGCGACGTCGCCGCCCAGCCCTTGCCCGACGATCGCGCCGGTCACGCCGAGCATCTCGCGCATCCCCGGGCCGCCTTTCGGTCCTTCGTACCGGATAACGACGATGTCGCCGGCGACGATCTCGCGGCGGTCGACGGCGTGCATCGCGTCTTCCTCGCGGTCGAAAACGCGCGCGCGGCCGCGCAGCGATTCGGGTTCGTGTCCGGCGATCTTCACGACGGCGCCGTCGGGAGCGATGTTGCCGCGCAGGATCACCAGGCCGCCGTGCGCCTTGAACGGCTTCTCGGCGGTCGCGATGACTTGCTGGCCCGGCGTCTCGCGGACGTCCGCGGTCTCTTCGGCGAGGGTGCGTCCGGTGACGGTCGCGATCCCGCCGTCGGCGAGGCCGCCTTCGATCATCCGCCGCGCGATCAATTGAATGCCGCCCGCCGCGTCGACGTCGGTGGCGACGTAGCGTCCGCCCGGGCGAAGGTCGGCGATGATCGGCGTGCGCCGCGAGATCGCATCGAAATCGTCGATCGTCAGCGGGACGTCGGCTTCGTGCGCGATCGCGAGCAGGTGAAGCACGCTGTTCGTCGAGCCGCCGGTCCCCGCGGCGGCGGCGATCGCGTTCTCGAACGCGGCGCGCGTCGCCAGCGCTCGCGGCGTGACGCCGCGGCGCAGCAGGTCCATCACCAGCGTGCCGGCGCGATAGCCTTCTTTCGCTTTGCGCGGATCGTCGGCGGGCGGCGACGCGCTGCCGACCGGCGAGAGCCCAAGAAACTCGAAGCACGTCGCCATCGTGTTGGCGGTGAACTGGCCGCCGCACGCGCCGACGCCCGGGCAGGCATGGTCTTCGATGCGCTTGAGCATCGCGTCGTCGATCTTGCCGGCGGCATGCGCGCCGACGGCTTCGAACACGTCGCCGACGGTGAGATCCTTGCCGTCGACGCGCCCCGGTTTGATCGAGCCGCCGTAGAGCATCACCGCGGGGACGTCGAGGCGCATCAGCCCCATCGCCGCGCCGGGCCCGGTCTTGTCGCAGGCGAAGAGCGCGACGATCGCGTCGAGGGCGTAGCCGCGCCCGGTGAGTTCGATCGAGTCGGCGATCACTTCGCGCGAGACGAGCGACGCTTTCATCCCTTCGGTGCCCATCGTGATCCCGTCGGAGATCGCGATCGTGTTGAACTCCATCGGCGTCCCGCCGGCGTCGCGAATCCCTTGCGCGACGTGCTGCGCGACCTCGCGCAGGTTGTAGCCGCACGGCATCGTGCCGATCCAGGTATTCGCGATGCCGACGATCGGTTTGCGCAGATCGTCGTCGCCGAAGCCGATCGCCTTGAGCATCGAGCGCGCCGGTGCGCGGTCGCGTCCGTTCGTGATCGCCGCGCTGCGGGCTTTCGCATCGTAACCGTGACCGTTCATGCGGAGGTGTTCCTCGCGGTTGGGAGACTGCCTCCGTCACCCTGAGCCCGTCGAAGGGCAGCCGACGACGCGCACGTTGGGGGACGGCGCTTCGACAAGCTCAAGGTGACGAAGTTCAGGGTGAGGTGGGCTCGGCGTGACGGGTGCGGACGGCGCTGCCGAGGTAGGCGCGGCGCATCTCGTCGCTGGTAAGCAGATCGGAGGCGGGGCCGCTCAGCGCGACGCGGCCGGTTTCGAGAACGTAGGCGCGGTTCGCGATCTGCAGGGCGAGGTGCGCGTTCTGCTCGACCAGCAGCACCGTCGTCCCTTCGCGGGCGATCCGTGCGATCGTCTCCATGACGCCGGTGACGATGAGCGGCGCGAGGCCGAGCGACGGTTCGTCGAGCAGCAGCAGACGCGGCTTCGCCATCAGACCGCGCGCGATCGCGAGCATCTGCTGTTCGCCGCCCGAGAGCGTCCAGCCGAGTTTCGTCGCGAGCGTGCGCAGTTTCGGGAAGAGCTCGATCACCGCGTCGAGATCGCGATCGATCTCGGCGCGCGTCGCGCGGCGGGGCGTCGCGCCCAATCGCAGGTTGTCGAGCACGGTGAGCCCGGGGAAGATGCGCCGTCCCTCGGGGACGTGCGCGATCCCGAGCGCGACGACGTCCTCGGGGGTGAGGCCGTCGAGCGAGCGTCCGTCGAAGGTAACGGTCCCGCTCGCCGGCGCGATCACGCGGGAGATCGTCTTGAGCGTCGTGCTCTTCCCGGCACCGTTCGCGCCGAGCAGGGCGACGATCTCGGCGGCGCCGACGTCGAGCGCGATCCCGTGCAGGGCCTCGACCGCGCCGTAGCGCGTGACGAGGTCGCGCAGCTCAAGCAGCATCGAGCGTTCCGCCGAGGTAGGCAGTGATGACGTCGGGGTTGCGCGCGATCGCATCGGGCGGGCCCTCCGCGATGTGCTGACCGAAGTTGAGGACGGTGATGCGGTCGCTCACCGACATCACGAGATTCATGTCGTGCTCGATCAGCAACAGCGTCGTGCCGAGCTCCCGGATGCGGCGCAGCAGCGCGATGAGCGTGTCGGTCTCCGTGGGGTTCATCCCGGCCGCCGGCTCGTCGAGGAGCAGCAGGCGCGGCTCGCTCGCGAGCGCGCGCGCGATCTCGACGCGGCGCTGATCGCCGTAGGGCAGACTGCGCGCCGTCGCGTCGCCGGCGCCGTCGAGCCCGACGAACGCGAGCAGTTCCTGCGCGCTTGCGCGCGTCGCGCGTTCCTCGCGCGCCGTGGCGCCGCCCGGAACGAGCGCCGAGAGAAACCCGGCGTGCGTGCGCACGTGGCGCCCGATCATCACGTTCTCGACGACGCTCAGCTCGCCGAAGAGGCGGATGTTCTGAAACGTGCGGGCGATCCCGGCTTTCGCGATCGCGTGCGAGGGCATTCCGACGAGCTGCGCGCCGTCGAACCGGATCGACCCGCCGTCGGCATGGTAGAGCGCCGAGATGACGTTGAGCGTCGTCGTCTTTCCGGAACCGTTCGGCCCGATGAGCGCGTGCACGTCGCCGCCGCGCACCGTCATGTCGAGCGCGTTGACGGCGGTGACGCCGCCGAAGCGCTTGATCAGCCCGCGGATCTCGAGCAGCCCGCTCTCCGATGCGGCGATCGCGTTCGCCGCCTCTCCGAGTCCGTTCATGCGGCCTCCGGCGCCGGCGCCGGGGCGCCCAGCGGCGGCGGTCCGCGTCGCGCGGTCCGCCGCCGTGCCGCCTCGAGCAGCCCGACGAGACCGCGCGGCATGAAGACGATCATCGCGATCACCGCCGCCCCGTAGACCATGATGTACGACGATTTGAGCGGCCGCAGAACCTCGGGTAAAACGGTCAGCAATACCGCGCCGAGGATCGCGCCGGTGATCGACGACGAACCGCCGAGGATCAGCATCACCAGAAACACGACGGACTGATCGAACGAGTACGAGTCTGGGCTGATGAACTTGATGTCGTGCGCGAGCAGGCTTCCGGCGAGGCCGGCGTATGCGCCGGCGAGGACGAACGCGGTGATCTTGTAGCGCGTCGCGTCGATCCCCGTCGCGCGCGCGGCGATCTCGTTCTCGCGGATCGCTTCGAGCGCACGTCCCACCCGCGTCGTCTTGATCCGCCACGCCACGTACGCGCAGAAGATCACCGCGACGAGCACGACGTAATAGTAACGGCCGTAGGTGTCGAAGACGAAACCGCCGATCTGCGGCGGCGGAATCCCGGTCATCCCGTCGCTGCCGTTGGTGACGTCCTTCCAGTTGATCAGCACGAGCTGAGTGATGATCCCGAAGCCGATCGTGGCGAGCGCGAGGTAGTGCCCGGAGAGCCGCAGGCATGGATAGCCGACGACCAAGCCGATCAGCGCGCTCATCACCACCGCCAGCGCCATCGCGCCCCACACCGGCCAGCCCAGATGCGTCGTAATCCACCCTGAGGTGTAGGCGCCGATCCCGAAGAACGCCGCCTGCGCGAGCGACATCTGCCCCGTGAAGCCGAGCAGGATCCCCAAACCCATCACCGCGATGGCGTAGATCCCCGCGAGCCCCATGACGTTGAGCACGTAGTCGGAGCGCACGACCAACGGGACGAGCGCGACCGCGACGATCACCAGGCCGACCCCGAGCGTCTTGCGCGACATCACGCCTTCTCCGCGACGCGTTCGCCGAACAGTCCCGACGGACGCACCAGCAGCACCGCGATGAGGATCACGAACGCGATGGCGTCGACGTACGACGACGAGACGTAGAAGCCGCCGAACGTCTCGATCACGCCGATCGTCAGGCCGCCGACGATCGCGCCGGGGATGCTCCCGAACCCGCCGACGATGCTGGCGGCGAACGCCTTGAGCGCGATGAGCGCCCCCATCTCCTTGGTGACGGTGAAGAGCGGCGCGACGAGCAGCCCCGAGATCGTCCCGAGCAGCGCGCTGTAGACGAAGGTGATCGCGACGATGCGGCCGACCCGGATCCCGACCAGCCGCGCGGTCGCGCGGTCCTGCGCCGTCGCCCGCATCTGCTTGCCCAGCGTCGTGCGTTCGAACAGCACGTACTGAAACACGATGAGCAGCGCGGTGACGCCGATGATCAGCACGTCCTGCGGGCGGATGTGCAGCGGCCCGAGCGCGATCGTGTCGACCGTGAAGAGGCTCGGCATCACGATCGGCTGACTCCCCCACGTCAGCTGCGCCGCGTTGCGCAGAAAGATCGAGACGCCGATCGTGGAGATCACGACCGGCAGCCAGCCCCGCTCGCGCAGCGGGTAGTAGGCGATCCGATTGAAGAGCAGGCCGAAGCCCACCATCAGCATGAGGACGAGCGCGTAGACGGCGAGCACCGGGAGCTGCCAGTGCACGACCGTTCCGAACACCGTGGTCGCCGGAAGCAGAAACGACACCGCGACGTACGACGGAAACATCACGAACTCGCCCTGCGCGAAGTTGACGACGCCGACGGCGTTGTAGATCAGTACGAAGCCCAGCGCGACGAGGGCGTAGATCGACCCGATCGCCAAGCCGCTGACGAGCAATTGCAGGTTGGCGACCGGATCGACGTGCATCTCAGCCGGTGACCTTCTTCACCAGGTGCAGCTTCTGGTCGGCGATCTGCCCGATCGACACCGAGTGCACCATGTTGCCTTCGCCGTCGGCGTCGAACGTGCCGAGGACGCCTTCCCAGTTCTTCACCGCCTTGAGCGACGCGATCGTCTTGGCGGGATCGGTCGACTTCTGCTTACGGTACGTGTCGGCGAGCATGTAGACCGCGTCGTACACCCAGCCCGAACCGGTGCCGACGTCGGGCTGATGATGGAACTTGCGGTAGAACGCCGTCAGGAAATGCGTCGCCTTGTTGGAGTTGAAGCCGACGATGAAGTCGACCGCCGAGTACGCGCCGTTCGCGTCCTTTCCGGCAGTCTCCATCGCGGTCTGGTTCGCGAGCGACGGCGAGCCGACGATCGGGATCGAGAGGCCGAGCGAGCGGATCTGCTTGAGGATGATCGCGGTGTCGCTGGGGTTCTGAATGTACATCAGCAGCGCGTCGGCGCCCGACTGCTTCACCTTGAGGATCTCGGCGGTGAAATCTTTCGCGTCTTTGGGATACTGCTCGTTGGCGACCGGCGTCATCCCGAGCTTCTGCAGGTTCTGCACGATCTGGTCGGCGCCGCCGGTTCCGAACGCGTCGCTCGCGTGCATGATCGCGATCTTCTTCGCCTTCTTCTCCTTCACGGCGAAGTTCGTCATCGCCGCGGCGGTGATGCCGTCGGAGGCGCGCAGACGGAACATGCTGGTGACGCCGAGCTGGGTGTTCTTGACCGCCGTGCCGCCCGTCATCCACGGGATCTCGTGCGTCTTCATCACCGGGGCCATCGCCTGCACTTGCGTCGAGAGCACCGGACAGACGATCGCCACGACGTTCTCGCCGAGCAGTTTGTTGAGTGCCGATACCGCCGACTGATTGTCGTTGGTCGCGTCTTCTTCGACCAGTTCGAACGGCCGATCGTCGTAGACTTTGCCCGGGCGCGCGTTGATCTCTTCGATCGCGAGCGTGAGCCCCTCGTGCTCCTGCTGTCCGAGCAGCGCGTTCGAACCCGTCAAACACGGGATGCCGCCGAGCCGGATCGGCTCGCCGGCCGCGCGGACGACGGCGGGAAATCCGAACGAGGCGGCTGCGGCGGCCGCACCTCCCGCAGCAAGAAAGTTCTTCCGGTCGAGTTTCACGAACGCACGCTCCCTTCGATGAGGACCTCGTCGGCTAGAACGACGGTCCGATGCGATTGATGGCGAAGTCGCGGAAGCCCAAGACTTCCGCTGCGGGCTCGCGCCCGTTTGCGGCGTCGACGATCCACCCGAAGATCTCGTCGCCCACCTCTTCCAGCGTGCGCGTCCCTTCGACGATCGCGCCCGCGTTGACGTCCATGTTCTCGCGCATCGACGCGAACACCGACGAGTTCGTCGCCACCTTGATCACCGGCGCGATCGGCGAGCCGGTCGGCGTCCCGCGTCCCGTGGTGAAGACGACGACCTGCGCGCCGCCGGCGACCATCCCGGTGAGCTGCTCGATGTCCTGGCCCGGCGTGTCCATCACGATAAGACCGCGTTCGCTCGGCCGTTCGGCGTACTCGACCACCTCGCGCAGCGCGGTCGAACCGCCCTTGTACGCGGCGCCGAGCGATTTCTCCTCGATCGTGGTCAAGCCGCCCGCGATGTTGCCCTGCGTGGGGTTGCCGTAGCGCATGTCGACGTGCATCGCGCGTGCGCGCGCTTCGACGCGTTCGACCATCTCGTACAGCTTCGCCGCGACCGGTTCGGCGGCGCGCTCCGCGAGCAGATGCTCCGCGCCGACGAGCTCCGGCACCTCGGCGAGGATGACGGTGCCGCCTTCGGCGACGACGCGATCGCTGGCATAGCCGAGCGCCGGATTCGCCGTGATCCCCGAGAAACCGTCACTCCCGCCGCATTCGGTGCCGACGATCAGCGCGCTGACCGGACACGCGGTACGCTCGTGCTGCGCGGTTTCGCGCAGTAAGTCTCGCGCGAGCTCGACGCCGCGCGCGATCGTTGCGGTCGTTCCGCCGCACTCCTGAATCCCGATCACCTCGACGCGTTGTCCGCGCGCGGCGATCTCGGCGGCCAGGGCTTTCGATTCGTTCGTCTCGCAGCCAAGTCCGACGACCAGCACCGCGCCGACGTTCGGATTCGACGCGAACCCCGCCATCGTGCGCTTCGTCTGTTCGAAGTCGGCCCCGACCTGCGAGCACCCGGTCGGATGCTGCACGGTGACGACGTCGGGGACTTTCCGTCCGATCAATTCGACGACGTGGTTCGCGCACATCACCGAGGGCAGGACGAGCACGTGGTTGCGCACGCCGATCGCGCCGTTGGCGCGCCGGTATCCCATGAACGTCATGATGGTGCCTCCGCGAGATCGCCGCGTCCGCGCGTTCCCTCGACGTTGTGGACGTGCACGTGCTCGCCGGTTGCGATCGCGCCCGTCGCGCGACCGGTGACTTGGCCGTATTTGCGAATCAGCGCGCCGCCGGCGATCGGCCGCGTCGCGAACTTGTGGCCGGTGGGGATCTGCGCCGCGACGACGACCGTCTCGCCGCCGAACGTCACCGCGGCGCCCGGCGCGAGCGGACGCAGCGCGACTGCGACGTCGTCGTCCTCTTTCAGGCGCAGGGCGGAGCCGTCGGCTGCAAGCGGCATGTGCGCGCTAGGAATCGTCAGGTGATCGGACAAGTCCTGCCGCCATGGACGCCATCGCCGCACCGCGCCGGCTCCACTCGCACGTCGTCGACGCGCTGGTCCGGATGATCGCCGGCGGCGAGCTTTCGCCCGGGAACCTGCTGCCGACCGAACCGGAGATGAGCGCGCGTTTCGGCGTCTCGCGTTCGGTCGTCCGCGAAGCGCTGCGCGTCCTCGGCGCCAAGGGGCTGGTCGAGGTGCGGCACGGTTCGGGAACGCGCGTCACGGCGCCGGATCGCTGGGATCCGCTCGATCCCGCCGTGCTGGCGGTGCTGCGCGGGCGCGGTCCGAGCGCAGCGGTGCTTCACGATCTCCTCGAAGCGCGCACGATCGTCGAATGCGAGGTCGCCGCGCTCGCCGCCCAGCGCGGCGGACGCAATGAACACCTCGCGCTCGAAGGAGCGCTGGACGTGATGCGCGGCGCGGTGGACGATCCGCCGCGCTTCGTCACCGGCGACTCCGCCTTCCACCTCGCGTTGCTCCACGCGGCCCGCAACCGGGTGCTCGAACGGATGACGCAGCCGATGCACGAGCTACTCTCGTACGCGCAGGCCCTCACCGACGCGATCCCCGGCGTCCTGGAGCGTGCCCTTGCCGATCACGAGACGATCGCGGCTGCCGTGGTGCGGCACGACGCAGAAGGCGCGCGGACCGCGATGCGCGCACATCTCGCGCAAACCCAGCGCGACGTCATCTCACTCTCGGAGGAACGATGAACGCGATCGATGCACGGCTGGTCCGCGACACCCTCGATATCCCCGCGATCGCTGACCTGACGGCAGCGGCGCGCGACGCGCTCGCACCGGTGCTCGCCGGCGCCGGTCTGAAGCCCGGCGCGCGCGTCGCCGTCACCGCGGGCTCGCGCGGGATCGCACGGATCGACGCGATTCTGCGCGGCGCGTGCGCCGCAGTCCGCCCCGCCGGGGCGACGCCGTTTCTGATCCCCGCGATGGGTTCGCACGGCGGCGGTACGGCCGAGGGCCAGCAGACGATGCTCGCGCACCTCGGCGTCACCGAAGCCTCGGTCGGCGCACCGCTCGTCGCCGCGATGGACGTCGTCGACGTCGGCCGCACGCCGCGCGGCGTCGACGTCGTCTGCGACGCGAATGCCGCGCGCGCCGACGCGATCGTCGTCGTCGGGCGCGTGAAACCGCACACCGATTTCACCGGGACCATCGAGAGCGGGCTGATCAAGATGACCGCGATCGGCCTGGGCAAAGCGATCGGTGCGGCGCGCTATCACGCCGCGTTCGCCCAGCACGGATACGAGACGATCCTGCGCGAGGTCGCCGCGATGATGTTCGCGCGGATGCCGATCGTCGCGGGGTTGGCCATCGTCGAAGACAATCACGGCGGAACGCACGCGCTCGAGGCGTTTCCCACGGCGGGGATCGTCGCCGGCGAAGAGCGGCTGCTGCTGCGCGCACGCGACCTGCTCCCGCGCCTTCCGTTCGACGCGCTGGATCTGCTGATCGTCGACCGGATGGGAAAGAATTTCTCGGGAACGGGGATGGACACCAACGTGACCGGGCGCGGCGTCGACGGCCGCACGCAGAAGACGGCGCGCCCGGTGATCCGCGAACTGTTCGTGCGCGATCTTTCGCCGGAATCGGAAGGGAACGCGACCGGGATCGGTTTGGCCGACTTCTGCACCCGCCGGCTCGCCGATGCCGTCGACTGGGTGCCGACGTATCTCAACGCGCTGACGGCGGCGCAGCCCGCGGGCGCGCGGCTTCCGGTGGTGTGCGCGCACGATCGCGAGGCGATCGGGCACGCGCTGACCGCGGCGGGCGTCTCCGACGCGCGCAGCGCGCGTGTCGCGCGCATCCGCGACACGCTGCACATCGATGCGTTCGCCGCTTCGCCGGCCGCGATCGAGTCAATGGACCGCGACGGGCGCTACGTCGCGGGCGAGGCGACCACCGCACTGCACTTCGACGGTGACGATCTCACGCAGTTCGGCGCGGCGCTGGCGCACGCCTGATGCGCGTTCTCATCACCGGCGGCCGCGGCTTCATCGGCGCGTGGACCGCGCGCGTCCTGCTCCAGGGCGGTCACGACGTGCGCACGTTCGACGTTCAGGACGACGCTACGCTCTTCGAGCGGATCGTCGGGGATCATAGCGCGGGACGCCGCGTCGTGCACGTGCACGGCGACATCACCGACGCCGCGCAGGTCGATGCGGCGGTGAACGGCTGCGATGCGGTGGTGCATCTGGCCGCGGTGCTGATCCCGACGGCGCGCCGCGATCCGCTGCTCGGCGCGCGGATCAACGTCATGGGGACGCTGCACGTCTTCGAGGCCGCGAAACGCACCGGCGTGCGCGGGATCGCGTACGCGTCGAGCGCGGCGGTATTCGGACCGGACGACGGCCTTCATCCCGAACCGCACACGCACTACGGCGCGTACAAGCTCTGCAACGAAGGCTGCGCGCGCGCGTACTGGGAGGACGCCGGGATCCGCAGCGTCGGCTTGCGCCCCGCGACGGTGTACGGGCCCGGTCGCGAGATCGGCGTCACGGCCGATCCGACGCTCGCGATGCGGGCGGCTGCCGAGGGGCAAGCGTATGCGATCCGCTTCACCGGCGCGACGGGGATGGATTACGTCGAGGACGTCGCGCGCATCTTCGCGCGCGCCGCAACCGCGACGCCCGACGGCGCGCACGTGTTCAGCCTGCAAGGCCAACTCGCGACGATGGACGAGGTGCTCGCCGCGATCCGCGCCGTCATCCCCGGTGCCGAGGTGCGCGCCGAAGGCGCGCCGCTCATGTTCGCCGCCGCAGTCGACGAAGCACCGCTCCACGCGCTGTTCCCCGGCGTCCAGCGCACCCCGCTCGCCGACGGCACTCGCGCCACGATCGATTTCTACCGCGTCGCGGTGTCACGCTGAGCGCGACGGCGCGCTCAGCGTGATGCGCCGTTACTTCTTGGTGGTTTTCTTCTTGCCGGCGACGGTGCGTTTGGGACCTTTGCGCGTGCGCGCGTTGGTCTTCGTGCGCTGACCGCGGACCGGAAGGCCGCGACGGTGGCGCAAGCCGCGATAGCAGCCGATGTCGGTGAGGCGCTTGATGTTCGACGCGATCTCGCGGCGCAGGTCGCCCTCGACCTTCATCGTCTCGATCGCCTCGCGCAGGCGCTGCTCGTCGTCGCTCGTCAGATCCTTGACGCGCACGTCGGGGCTGACCCCCGTCTGCTGGAGGAGCAGCTTCGCGGTCGGCAGACCGATGCCGAAGATGGCGGTGAGTCCGATCTCGATGCGCTTGTCGCGCGGAAGATCGATGCCTGCGATACGAGCCATTATCCTTGAACCTGCTTGTGCTTGGGGTTGACGCTGCAGATCACGCGCACTTTACCTTCGCGGCGGATGATCTTGCAGCCGTCGCAAATGCGTTTGACGGACGGCCGAACTTTCATGATGTTTCTCTTGTCTGGGAAGGGAGCGCGCTGAAGGTGTGGGTCACGATCAGGCCGCGACCTCTTCCGCCGGACGGAACCGAACGACATCGGGGTGTTCGGCGTAGTCCCGCAACGTCAGGATCTTCGGACCTTCGTCCGTGATCGCGATCGTGTGCTCGAAGTGCGCCGCTAGTTTACCATCCTCGGTGACGACCGTCCAGCCGTCGTCGAGGGTTTCAACTTCGAAGGTGCCCTCGGTGATCATCGGCTCGACGGCCAGGCAGAGCCCCTTGCGCAGCAGCGGCCCGCTGCCGGGTTTGCCGTAGTTGGGGACCTGCGGATCCTCGTGCATCTTGCGGCCGATCCCGTGGCCGACCAGCTTGCGCACGACCCCGTACCCGTGGGCTTCGGCATGCTGCTGCACCGCCCAACCGATGTCGCCGAGGTGGTTGCCGGCCTGCATCTGGGCGATCCCCAGCATCAGGCACTCTTGCGTGATCCGCATCAGCCGCTTCGCGGACTCGCCGACCTCGCCGATCGCGACCGTGACGGCCGAGTCGGAGACGTAGCCCTCGAAGGTCGTCCCGATGTCGATCGAGAGCAGATCGCCTTCGTGCAGGACGCGGTCGCCCGGCATGCCGTGGACGACTTCGTCGTTGACGGAGGTGCAGATCGCCGACGGGTAGCCCTGATAGCCGATGAACGTCGGCACCCCGCCCATCGAGCGGATCGACTCATCGGCGATGCGGTCGAGTTCGGCCGTCGTGACGCCGGGTTTCGCGGCGTGCATGAGGCGGGTGAGCGTCTTGGACGTGATCTTCCCGCTGCGCCGCATGATCTCGATCTCACGGGCCGATTTGATGCTGATCACGGCGCCGTCACCGAAGCAAAGCCGTCGCCTTCGATCAGCGCCGTCAACTGCGCCGTCACCTGGCCGATCGGCGCGAGCGCGTTCACGCGCATGAGGCGCGGATCGCTCGGATCGTCGTAGTAGCCGATGAGCGGCGCGGTCTTCTCGACGTATTCGTCGAGGCGTTTCTTGATCGTCTCGGCCTTGTCGTCGGGACGCTGGATCAGCGCCTCGCCCGTGAGATCGTCGATTCCGGCGACCTTCGGCGGTGCGTAGCGTTCGTGATACGTGCGACCCGACGCGGGATGCGTCCAGCGGCCGGTGAGCCGGTCGGTGAGCACGTCGATGTCGACGTCGAAGAGGATCGCAACCGACGACTTGTGCTTGCGGCGCAGCATCTCATCGAGCGCCTGCGCCTGCGCGACCGTGCGCGGAAAACCGTCGAAGATCAGCTTCCCGCCGCCTTCGGCTTCGGGCTCGATCATGCGGATGATCAGGTCGTCGGGGACGAGCTCGCCCCGCTCCATGATCGGTTTCGCTTCCTGCCCGAGCGGCGTCCCCTCGCGGACGTGCTTGCGCAGAAGATCGCCGGTCGAGATCTGGCGGTAGCCGTAACGCTCCTCCAGGATCTTCGCCTGCGTCCCCTTCCCCGCACCCGGAGGCCCGAGCAGAATCAAGTTCACGGCAACGCCTCCACGGCGATGGAGCGAGCGCCGTGGAATAGTGCTCCGGCATCGGTGTTGTTGCGAGCTCGGACCGGGGGCCCCACGCGAAGCGTGGGGGGCGCGCAGCCTGGGGCGGAGCGCCTCATCGATTGATGAATCCGCGGTAGTCGCGCATGGCGAGGCGGGCTTCGATCTGGGTGATCGAGTCGAGCGCGACGCCGACGACGATGAGCAGCGAGGTCGAACCGATGTAGAGCGAGGTCAGGCCGACGTCGCGCTGCAGCGACGGGATGACGGCGAGCAGGCCGAGGTAGATCGCGGCGGCCGTCGTGATGCGGGCGAGGATCTTGTTGATGTAGTCGACCGTCGGCTGGCCGGGGCGGATCCCGGGGATGAACGAGCCGGACTTCTTCAGGTTGTCGGCGATGTCGCGCGTGTTGACGACGATCGCCGAGTAGAAGAACGTGAAGACCACGACCAGCAAGAAGTAGACCAGGTTGTAGAGGAACGACTGCGGTCCGAAGTAGGTCGTCAGGTAGAACGTGACCTTGCCGGCGACGCTGTTCGCGTTCTGGCCGCCGCCGAACCACGAGAGCGCCTGCTGGGGCAGCAGCAGGATCGAGATCGCGAAGATGATCGAGATGACGCCGGCGTTGTTGAGGCGCAGCGGGATGTAGCTCGACCGGCCCGCGTAGAGCTTGCGGCCGACGACGCGGCGCGCCTGCTGCACCGGGATGCGGCGCTGACCCTGATACATGAACACGATCGAGACGATGGTGACCAGCGCGATCGCGACCCACAGCGCCAGGCCCAGCCAGTTCACGTTGCCCTTGTTGGCGAGCGAAAACGTCTGCGCGACCTGCGTCGGGAACCGCAGCACGATCCCGACGAAAATGATCAGCGAGATCCCGTTGCCGATCCCCTTGTCGGTGATCTGCTCGCCGAGCCACATCAGGAACAGCGTCCCCGAGACGAACGCGATCACCGCGTACGCGATGAAGATCGCCGAGTGGTCGTAGAACACGCCGCCGCGGCTCATCGCGATCGACATCGACGTCGCCTGGATCGTCGCCAGGACGATCGTCAGCCAGCGCGTGTACTTGCCGATCGTCTTGCGGCCTTCTTCCCCGCCCTTTTTGGCCATCTCTTCGAGCTGCGGGATGACGACCGTCATCAGCTGCATGATGATCGACGCGTTGATGTAGGGCGTGATTCCCATCGCGATGATCGAGAGCTTCTGCAGTGCGCCGCCCGAGAGAAAGCCGAGGAACTGGTAGAACGCGCCCGACTGGATGAGCTGATTCCACGCCTGCTGGTTCACGTTGGGGAGCTGGACGTGGATCATGAACACGAAGACGGCGAACGCGAAGAACACGAACCCGACCCGCTTGCGGATGTCGGGAACGGTCAGCGCGTTGCGAAGGGTGGTCAGCACGAGGCTGCGGTTACTCCGAGGCGGCGGCGTCGCCGAGGTCGGCGCCGACCGCGGCGAGCGCTTCGCGCGCCGACGCCGAGAACAGGATGTCGCGGAACTTCAGGCCGGCCGGCAGCGAGCCGGCGTCCTTCTTCTTGGCGGTGCCGCCGAGGATCTTGACGCCGTCCTTGAGATCGCGCACCTTGCCGTGCGCTTTGAGCGACTGGGGGCTGACTTCGACCGAGGTGTCCCAGCCGGCGAGATCGCCGACGTTGAGCACCGCGAACTCGGTGCGGAAATGCCCGATGTCGCGCGACTTCTGCGAGACGCCTTTGCGCTGCGGCAGGCGCCGCGCCCACGGTGTCTGGCCGCCTTCGAACGCGGGGCCTTTGCCGCCGCCCGAGCGGACGGTCTGACCCTTGCCGCCTTCGCCGCCGGTCTTCACCATGCCCGAACCATGCCCGCGGCCGACGCGCGTGCGCTTCGGACGGGAGTGCGGATTCGGTTTGAGGGTCGCCAGCGAAAGGCTCGCCCCGTCACCCTGAGCCTGTCGAAGGGTCGTCTTCTTTTCAGCCATGGTTACACGTACAGCTCGTGGACGGTCTTGCCGCGCAGTTGCGCGACCTTCTCGGCCGTCTTGAGCGACTTGAGGGCTTCGAACGTCGCGAGCACGACGTTGATCGGGTTGTTCGTCCCGAGCGACTTGGTCACGATGTCGTGGATGCCGGCGAGTTCCAGCACCGCACGCATCGCGCCGCCCGCGATGACGCCCGTCCCGGGCGACGCCGGCTTGAGCATCACGTGGCCCGATCCGACGCTGACGTTGACGAGATGCGGGATCGTCTTCTCGACCATCGGAACGGTGATCAGCGCCTTGCGCGCCTGTTCCACGCCCTTGCGGATCGCTTCGGGGACTTCACCGGCTTTGCCGATCGCAAAGCCGACGCGGCCCTTCTTATCGCCGACGACGACGAGCGCGGAGAAGCTGAACCGCTTCCCGC
The DNA here is from genome assembly GCF_027923555.1 of Vulcanimicrobium alpinum. GTDB lineage: Bacteria > Vulcanimicrobiota > Vulcanimicrobiia > Vulcanimicrobiales > Vulcanimicrobiaceae > Vulcanimicrobium > Vulcanimicrobium alpinum. The sequence continues at coordinate 1,993,457 of NZ_AP025523.1, forward strand.
CCTTGACCACCTTGGCGACGCGGTTGATCCGCACGACGGTCTCTTCGAAACCCTGGTTGTCGCGATCGCGACCGCCACCTCTGTTGTACATTCTAACGGCGCTCCGTCCCGGACTCCGCGCCCCCCACTGCGTGGGGCCCCCGGTCCGAGCTCGCAATAGTCACTACAGTGTGCGCACCATGCTGCTGCGCTCGCTCCATCGCCATTTCCTTAAAACTCCAAACCGGCTTCACGCGCGGCTTGAGCCAACGCGGCGACGCGACCGTGATATTTGAGACCCGAGGTGTCGAACACGACGGCATCGATCCCCGCGGCCTTCGCGCGCTGGGCGATCGCCGCGCCGACCTTCTGGGCCGCCGCGATGTTGGTCCGCGACCCCAGGCCCTCGGAGACCGAGCCTTCGCGCGTCGACGCGGCGACGAGCGTGTGGCCCTTCGTGTCGTCGACGACGAAGGCGTAGGTGTGGTGGAGGCTGCGGAAGATCTGCAGGCGCGGGCGCGACGGCGTCCCCGCGACCTTCTTGCGAAGGCGCGTGTGACGCTTGAGCCGCTGCCCGGTGCGTGACGTCGTCGACATTACTTCTTGCCTGCCTTACCGGCCTTGCCCAGTTTCTTGCGGACCTTTTCGCCCTCGTAGCGCACGCCTTTGCCCTTGTACGGCTCGGGCGGACGCAGGTTGCGGATCTCCGCCGCGACCTGGCCGACGCGCTGCTTGTCGATCCCGTCGACGTGCACTCTGTTGGTGCCCTCGACGCTGAACGCGATCCCTTCGGGCGCCGCGTACGTCACCGGGTGCGAGTAGCCCAGCGAGAAGTTCAGGTCGTTTCCGGCCTTGTTTACGCGGTAACCGACGCCCTGAAGCTCGAGCGACTTGCGGAAGCCCTTGGTGACGCCTTCGATCATGTTCGCGACGAGCGTGCGCGTGAGACCGTGCGCCGAACGCCCGGGCTTGTCGTCGCTCTTGCGCGCGACGGTCACGACCCCGCCGTCGATCGTCACTTCGACGACCGGAAGGATGCGCTGCTTGAGCTCGCCCTTCGGGCCTTTGACGTGCACGACCGAGTCGTCGAGTTTGACGTCGACGCCCGACGGAACGGTGACCGGCAGCTTACCAATACGAGACATGATCGATTACCACACGTACGCGAGGACTTCACCGCCGAAGCCTTCGCGCTTGGCGCGCTTGCCCGACATGATGCCCTTCGAGGTCGACATGATGACCAGACCCAGCCCGCCCAGCACGCGCGGGATCTCCGTCTTCGAGGTGTAGACGCGCAGCCCGGGCCGGCTGATCCGGCGAAGGCCGGTGATGACCTTCTCCTTTTCGGGGCCGTACTTGAGGGTGATGCGCAGCGTCCCTTGCGGACCGTCCTTGAGCTCTTCCACGCCGGTGATGAAGCCTTCGTCGAGCAGGATCTGCGCGACGGCCTTCTTCATCCGCGAGGCCGGGATGTCGACGGTCTGATGGTTCGCGGTGTTCGCGTTGCGGATGCGCGTCAGCAAATCCGCGATCGGATCCGTTACGACGCCCATTACCAGCTCGCTTTCGTGATGCCGGGGATGAAGCCGCGATGCGCGTTCTCACGCAGGCAGATCCGGCACATGCCGAACTTCCGGTAGTACGCGCGCGGACGGCCGCAGACTTTGCAGCGGTTGTGTCCGCGCGTGCTGAACTTCGGCGTCCGCTTGGACCGTTCGATGCTCGAGGTTTTGGCCATTATCGCGATGCTCCGGCAGTCGCCGCGGGTTTGGTGAGCGGCAGCCCCATCTGGGTGAGAAACTCGGTCGCCTCTTCGTCGTTCTTGGCGCTCGTCACGATGACGATGTCCATCCCGCGCGCTTTGTCGACCTTGTCGAAATCGATCTCCGGAAACACCAGCTGTTCGCGCAGACCGAGATTGTAGTTGCCGCGGCCGTCGAACGACTTGCGGTTGAGCCCGCGGAAGTCGCGGATGCGCGGCAGCACGACGTTGAACAGCTTGTCGAGGAAGACGTACATCCGCTCGCCGCGCAGCGTCACCTTGGCGCCGATGTTCATCCCTTCGCGGAGCTTGAACGCCGCGATCGACTTCTTCGCCTTGGTGATCACCGGCTTCTGACCGCTGATCGTCGTCAGCTCGCGAACGGCCGCCTCGAGTGCCTTCGAGTTCTGGATCGCGTCGCCGACCGACATATTGATGACGACCTTCTCGAGCTTGGGCACCTGCATCGGGTTCTTGTAGTTGAACCGCTCCTGCATTTTGCCGCGCACTTCGGTCTGGTACTTTTCTTTCAAACGTGCAGCCATGTCTATGCCTTGCTCGGAACCAGGAGCTGCTCGCCGGACTTCACGCTGACGCGCACCGTCGTGCCGTCGGATTGACGGACGCGGCGCACGCGCGTCGGACGATCGGTCTTCGGATCGATCACCATCAGCGCGGAGAGCGGGATCGGAGCTTCCTTCTCGATGATGCCGCCGCCCTGAGCCTGGCCCGTCTGGCCCGGCTTGGTGTGGCGCTTCACGACGTTGAGCCCCTCGACGGTTGCGACGCCGTCCTTCGGAAAGACGGCCTTGACGATGCCGCGCTTGCCCTTTTCCTTGCCCCGACGCAGGACGACGGTGTCGCCCTTGACGATCTTCGGCTTGGCGACCGCCATCGTATTCACCGGACTGCCCATTTAGAGGACCTCCGGTGCCAGGCTGGCGATCTTCAGGAACCCGCGGTCGCGGAGTTCGCGGCAGACCGGGCCGAAGACGCGCGTCCCGCGCGGGTCGAGGTTGTCCTTGTCGCCTTTGATGATCACGCAGGCATTCTCGTCGAACTTGATCACCGAGCCATCGGGCCGGCGCATCGGCTGCGCCATGCGCACGACGACCGCCTTGACGACTTGGCCCTTCTTGACCGCGGCGCCCGGGATCGCACTCTTGACCGTGCCGACGATGATGTCGCCGACGTGCGCATAGGGATGACGCGAACCGCCGGCCACGTGGATGCAGAGCAGTTCGCGCGCGCCGGAGTTGTCGGCGACCTTGAGTCGAGTTTCTTGCTGAATCATTTTGCGCGCTCGAGAATCTCCACCAGACGCCAGCGCTTGTCACGCGACATCGGGCGGCATTCCTGGATCCGGACGAGATCGCCGGTCTTGGCGTCGTTCGTCTCGTCGTGCGCCTTGAAGCGCGACGACTGCCGGACGACCTTCTTGTAGACGGGATGGGGAACGCGGGTCTCGGTCACGACGACGATGGTCTTGTCCATCTTGTCGCTGGCGACGCGGCCCTGCTTGATGCGACGGCGGTTGACGCGGTCCACGGTGTTAGGCTGCTCCATGACGTGCCTCGGCAAGCCGCTTCTCGGAGATCGCGGTCTGGATCTGGGCATAGGTGCGGCGCACGATCTTCACCCGCGAAAAATCGCTGAGGTGGCCGGTGCGCAGGGAGAAGCGAAGGTTGAAGAGCTCTTCCTTCGTCTCTTTCGCGCGCTGTTCGAGCGCCGCGAGCGAGAGTTCGCGCAGTTCGCGCAGGTCGGTGCGCTTCATTACGATGCGACCTCGGCTTCCTGTTCGGCGCGCGTGACGACCTTGGTCGCGATCGGCAGCTTCTGCGCCGCCAGGCGCAGCGCTTCGCGCGCGACCGATTCCGGGACGCCGGCGAGCTCGAACAGCACGCGGCCCGGACGGACAACGGCGACCCAGAACTCGGGATTGCCCTTACCGGAACCCATGCGGACTTCGGCCGGCTTCTTCGTCACCGACTTGTCGGGGAAGATCTTGATCCAGACCTTGCCGCCGCGCTTGATGTGACGGGTCATCGCGATACGCGCCGCTTCGATCTGCCGGTTGGTCATCCACACCGGCTCGAGCGCCTGCAGGCCGTACTCGCCGAACGTCAGGGTGTTGCCGACCAGCGCCTTGCCGCGCATGCGGCCGCGGTGCTGGCGGCGCCACTTCACTCGCTTCGGAGTAAGCATCTCGTTCTAACCCTCGTTCTCGACCGCCGGAGCGCCGGGGCGTTCCGCGTCGTCGTGCGTCGCTTGCGTTTCGGGCGGGACCACCGACGTTTCCGTCGTCACGCCGTGGCCGTGCTGCGCGTTCGGGTCGTGCGTCACCGCGCCGGCGTGCGGCGCGTCGGGCTTGTTGCCCGCGGCCGACGGCGCGCCTTCGGTGATCGATTCGAGCGACTGCGCGTCGGCTTCCGCCGCGTGCAGCGCTTGCGTCGTGTCGAGACCGCCGCCGCGCGGAGCGCGGTCGCCGGCCGGACGCGGAGCACCGTCGCGGCCGCGGCCGCCGCGCGTTCCGCGACGGCTGTCGCGGAAGCGGGCATCGCCGGGGCGGCCCTGTGCGCCTTCGCGTTCGCCGCGCGGACCTTCGGGCAGCACTTCGCCTTTGTAGATCCACACCTTCACGCCAATGCGGCCGAAGGTCGTGAACGCTTCGACGTGCGCGTAGTCGATGTCGGCGCGCAGCGTGTGCAGCGGCACCTTGCCGTCGTGGTTGCGCTCGGTGCGCGCGATCTCGGCGCCGCCGAGACGGCCGGAGACCTGGACCTTGACGCCGCGCGCGCCGGCCTTCATGGTGCGCATGATCGCCTGCTTCATCGCGCGGCGGAAGGCGATGCGCTTCTCGAGCTGGTCGACGATGTTCTGACCGACGAGGCGCGCATCGAGCTCGATCTGCTTGATCTCGACGACGTTGACCTGGACTTGCTTCCCGGTCAGCTTCTCGAGGTTGCGGCGGATCTCGTCGATCCCGACGCCGCGCTTGCCGATGATGATCCCCGGCTTGCCGGTGTTGATGATCACGCGCGCCTGATTCGCACGGCGTTCGATCTCGACGCGCGATATCGCCGCGGCACGGGTCATCTTGCCGAAGTACTTGCGGATCCGCATGTCTTCATGGAGCCAGCTGGCGTAGTTCTTGTTCTCGAACCAGCGGCTGTCCCAGGTGCGGGTGATGCCGAGGCGCAGCCCGACGGGATGAATCTTCTGTCCCATATGTCCCTTACGCCCCCGCTCCGGCGGCAGCAGCGGTCTTCTTCCGGCGCGAAGCGGCCGGCTTCGACGTCGCGGCCTGCGCTTGGCGCTGGGTGCGCGTCGACAAACCGATCGCCGCGCCCGAGCGCTGCTTCGGCTGGTGTTTGGGCGGCTGCGGTCCGACCGCGATCGTGACGTGCGAGAGCCGCTTGCGCTTGAACGCCGCGCGCCCTTGTGCACGAGGATCGAGACGCTTGGTGAACCCGCCGCCGGGCCCGCCGTCGACGGTGATCCGCGTGACGAAGAGCCCATCGGAGCTCATGTCGTGGTTGTTCTCGGCGTTGGCGACCGCGCTGCGCAGCAGCTTCTCGATCGGCTCCGAGGCGAACACGCCCGAGAACTTCAGGAGCACGAGCGCTTCGCGCACGCTCTTGCCGCGGATCGCGTCGGCGACGCGGCGGAGCTTGCGCGGACCCATGCGCGCGAACTTCAGGTGCGCGACGGCTTCGGTACGGAGCGTGGCAACGGCGCTCATGTTATTTCACCGCTGCCTTGTCGCCGGCGTGACCCTTGAAGGTCCGCGTCGGCGAGAACTCGCCGAGCTTGTGCCCGACCATGTTCTCGGTGATGAACACCGGGATGTGCGCCTTGCCGTTGTGCACGGAGATCGTGTGGCCGACCATCTGCGGGACGATCGTCGACGCGCGCGACCAGGTCTTGATGACCCGCTTCTCGCGCGTCGAGTTCATCTTCTCGACCTTCGTCATAAGATGATCCGCAACGAACGGACCCTTTTTGAGTGAACGCCCCATGGTTACTTGGCCTTCCGCTTGCGGACAATCATCTTGGTCGTGCGCTTGTTGCGGCGCGTCTTTTTGCCCATCGTCATCTGACCCCAGGGCGTGGTCGGCGGACGTCCCGAGGTGGAACGCGCCTCACCGCCGCCGTGCGGATGGTCGACCGGGTTCATCGCGATGCCGCGCACCGACGGCCGCTTGCCGAGGTGCCGCTGACGGCCCGCTTTGCCGATCACTTCGTTCTCGTGATCGAGGTTGCCGAGCTGGCCGATCGTCGCGCGGCAAACGACCATGATCCTGCGGACTTCGCCCGAGGGCATGCGCACCTGCGCGTAGGCGCCTTCCTTGGCCATCAGCTGCGCGGCGCCGCCGGCGGCGCGCACGAGCTTCCCGCCTTCGCCCGGCGAAAGTTCGATGTTGTGGATGACCGTGCCGAGCGGAATGTTCGCGAGCGGGAGCGCGTTGCCGGTCTTGATGTCGGCGGCCGGTCCGGACTCGACGAGATCGCCGACCTTGAGCAGCGCGGGCGCGAGGATGTAGCGCTTCTCGCCGTCGCGGTAGTGCAGCAGCGCCAGGCGCGTCGTGCGATTGGGATCGTACTCGATCGCCGCGACCTTCGCCGGGATGCCGTCCTTGGTGCGCTTGAAGTCGACGATGCGGTACTGCTTGCGGTACCCGCCGCCTTTGTGCCGCGTCGTGATGTGGCCGTTGTTGTTGCGGCCCGAGTGCTTCTTCTTGATCTCGAGCAGCGACTTCTCCGGCGCCTTCTTCGAGACTTCGCTGAAGTCGGCGGTGGTGATGAAGCGGCGCGCGGCGCTGGTCGGTTTGTATTTCTTAACAGCCATCGTTATTGCTCAAAATAGTTGACGCCGCCCAGTTCGATCTTCTGGCCGGGGGCGATGGTGACGATGGCCTTCTTCCAATCCGACTGCGTGCCGGACGAACGGCGGCCGCGGCGGGCGAAGTTCTTACGCTTGCCCATCACGTTCACGGTGTTGACGGCGAGGACCGTGACGCCGAAGATCTCGGCGACCGCGGACTTGATCTGCGTCTTGGTGGCGAGCTTGTTCACCTCGAAGGTGTACTGCTGCTCGGCCGTCCCTGCCATCGACTTCTCGGTGATGAGCGGGGCGATGATGACGTCGCGCGCTTCCACTACTTTGACTCCTTGGCGAACTTGCTCGCGAGCGCGTCGTGCGCGGCGGCCGTGACGACCAGCCTCGCGTAACCGACGACGTCTTTCACGTCGAGCTCACCGGTGTGCGTCACCGCGACGCGCTCGAGGTTGCGGCCCGCGCGGCGCAGCGACGTGCCGACCGAAGCGAGCTCATCGGTTGCGAACACGACCAGCGTGCGCGCACCGTCCTTCGCCACCTTGGGCGAACCGAACAGCAGCGTCGCGAACGCTTTGGTCTTGGTGAGGTTCAACGAGGCCGTGTCGAGGACGGTCACGCCGCCCGACTGGTACTTGTCGCTCAGCGCGGCGATCATCGCGGCGCGGCGTTCTTTCTTGTTGAGACTCGAGACGTACGAGCGCGGCTGCGGGCCGAACACGACGCCGCCGTGTGCCCACTGCGGCGAACGGGTCGAACCCTGACGCGCGCGGCCGGTGCCCTTTTGCTTCCACGGTTTCTTGCCGCCGCCGCGGACTTCGTCGCGCTTCTTCGTCTTGTGCGTCCCGGAGCGGCGGTTCGCGAGCTCGCGGAACACCGCCCGGAAGACCGCGTTGGCCTTGCCGTCGGTCGAACCGCTGAATGCGGCCGGCGTCTCGACGTCGCGCACGGCTTTGCCTTGCGTATCGATGACCTGTGCCATTACGCGCTCGCCTTGACTTTGACGGACTGCTGCACGATCACGAGGCCGTTCTTCGGCCCCGGGACGGGCCCGCGGACCAGCAGCAGGTTGCGTTCCGCGTCGGCGCGGACGACTTCCAGATTCTGATGCGTCACGCGATCGACGCCGTAATGACCCGGACGGCGCGAGCCGCGGTGGGTGTGGCCCGAGTTGGTATCGCCGTTCGAGGCCGGCTGGCGATGGATCATCGAACCATGGCTGGCGCCGCCGCCCGAGAAGTTCCAGCGCTTGATGCCGCCGGCGAAGCCGTGGCCTTTCGAGATACCGCAGACGTCGACGCGGTCGCCGGCGGCGAAACCGTCGACGGTGATCGTCGCGCCGACGTCGACGCCGTCGATCCCCGTGCGGAACTCGCGGATGTCGCGCTTGGGCGCAACGCCGGCTTTCTTATAATGACCCTGCATCGCTTTGGTGTGGCGCGACGGCTTGATGTCGCCGAACGCCAGCGCGACGGCTTCGTAGCCGTCGGTTTCCCTGGTCTTCTTTTGCACTACGGTACACGGACCGGCTTGGATCACGGTGACCGGAACGCTCCGGCCGTCCTCCGTGAACACGCTGGTCATCCCGACCTTCCGGCCGATGATGTTCTTCACGTTGATCGTTCCTGCTGGGAAATCCACGGATCCTGGCGTATCTGCTACGCCTTCCGCCGCGAACGCCAAAACGACGCCCGCGACGCGGACCACAACCGGCATAGTCTACCGGAGTACCGCAAAAACGTCAAGGGTCACCACGGTGCCTGGCGTCTGACACGGGATCCCTCAATCTCGTCAGGCCGGAACGGCCTGCCGGTCGGCGTGATCGTACACACGGTGGGAACGGAGCGCGCCGACCAGATCGGACTCCGGTTCACGAACTCCGGCGACGGCAAGAAGGCCGAGTGCATTGCCGGCGGCGGCTACGGCTTTTCCGTGCTTGTATGCCTCGGTGAGGAAATGGACCGCGTCGCCGAGCTGAGCAAGCTCCTCGGCACCGCCGGCGACGAACGCCGCATCAAAACCGACCGACGGCATCGTCACGATGGTGTGGTCGACGGTGAGTGTCTGGCCGTCCGCAGTTTGCACCGTCCCAAGCCGGGGAGCGAGAACCAGGGCCGTTGCGCCTTTGCTTTCGAGCGCCGCGCGCAGGTCCGCAACGGCAACGCCGTCAGCGCCGTCGGCAACGAGGATGGCGACTTTGCGGCCGCGGATTCCGTCGGAGGGCTGGTTTGCGAGGCTCAGCGCCGACGACGAGTCAGCCCGTGCATTTGCCGCGCCGCGGCCCAATCCGGTGGCCGCAGGCGGGTGCATCCCGAGCTGCTGCGCCACGCGCGAAACCAGCGTGGCATCGACATTCGCGAGCCGTTCGAGGACCCTGGAACGGATGGCCGGCCGCGTCACCTTGGCGAGCTCGAACGCGAAGGCGTTGACAATGTGCTCTTTTTCCCAATCCGCCTGACTGTTCCAGAAGAGCGTCGCCTGTGAGTAGTGGTCGGCGAACGACGAGGCGCGCACTCGTCGCTTGTCGCCCTGCAGGCGTTCGAGATAGCTTGCGAATCCGCCGCGCTCGATCGGCACTTCCCGCGGCCAATTCTCGCCGATGGAGTTCGGCTCATAATTGACGGTTCCGACCCGGATCTCACTCTGATGCAACGCGTCCTGCTGGTTGTTCGCGAACGGCAACGGGGGCGATTGATCGGAAGCTGATGGAAGTTGGGGCCGCCCAGCCGGGAGAGCTGCGTGTCGAGATACGAGAAGATACGACCCTGCAGCAGCGGATCGTTGCTGAAGTCGATGCCCGGAACGACGTGGGAGACGCAAAACGCGACCTGCTCGGTCTCCGCGAAGAAATTATCGGGATTTCGGTTGAGGGTCATCTTGCCGATGCGCCGCACGGGCACCAGCTCTTCGGGGATCAGCTTCGTCGCGTCGAGAACGTCGAAATCGAAGCCGTCGGCCTGCGCGTCGTCAAACGTTTGGATTCCTAATTCGAACTCCGGATAGTTGCCCGCCTCGATCGACGACCACAGGTCGGCACGATTGAAGTCGGGGTTTTTGCCTGCGAGCTTTTGCGCCTCGTCCCAGACGAGAGAGTGAGCTCCGGCAAGCGGCTTCCAGTGAAACTTGACGAACGTCGCCCGCCCTTGACCATCGATCAAACGGTAAGTGTGGACTCCGAAGCCCTCCATCATCGCGTAAGAACGGGGAATCGCGCGGTCGGACATCAGCCACAAGAGCATGTGGGTTGACTCGGGCGTGAGCGAACAGAAATCCCAAAACGAATCGTGCGCGGAAGACGCCTGGGGAATCTCGTTGTGCGGTTCCGGTTTCACCGCGTGCACGAAATCGGGAAATTTGATTGCATCCTGGATGAAAAAGACCGGCATGTTGTTGCCGACCAGATCGTAAACTCCCTCATCGGTGTAGAACTTCACCGCGAATCCGCGAACGTCGCGCACCGTATCTGCCGAACCCCGCGAACCGCCGACGGTCGAGAAGCGCACGAAGACGGGCGTGTCTCGGGAAGGATCGCAGAGAAACGACGCTCGTGTCAGTTCGCCGAGCGACTCGTAGACCTTAAAGACGCCGTGCGCCCCCGCACCGCGTGCATGAACGACCCGCTCGGGGATGCGCTCATGATCGAAATGCGTGATCTTCTCACGCAAAATAAAATCTTCGAGCAGCGTCGGGCCGCGTTCCCCGGCGCGAAGTGAGTTCTGATCGTCGGCGATCGTAACGCCCTGATTGGTCGTAAGATTCTTGTTCGCCGGATCGACGCGGAACGCGTCGAGATCCGGGCGCGCTGAAGAGCCGCTGGACGCGCCGTTGCGCTTACCGTGCCGATGCCGTGCCATGATAGTACTCATGCCCGCAAAGCCGTGCGCCGAAGCACGGTTACGCGCCTGGCGAAACCCCGGCTTTCGCCGGACGTCGCGCAGCTACGGTGCCGGTGCAGACACCTTGGTTATTTCCGGTCCGACCGTTCCGTCGCCGCGGTGGTGGAAGATGAAGCCGTTCCCCTCGGAGCCCTTGCCGAAGGCCATCTGGCAGACCGGCGTGCCGTCGATGTCGATCCCGCGGGCGCGTGCCTCGCGGACGAATGCGTACATGTCGTCGACCGCAAACATCAGGCCGTCGCTGGTCCGGAACTCCTGCCCCTTGTAGGCCCCGAACGCCTCCCCGCCGGGAAGACCCATTCGCTGAAGAACTCGGGCATCGTCATCGTCGGCGCCTCGCCGAAGAGGTCCGTGTAGACCTCGGTGAAGCGTCGGAGATCCTGGGCCCAGTAATACGCGCCGCCGAGCCCCTCCACGCGTGCCGGTATAGTCGGATCCCTCCGTTCGGTTGTGCAACACGGCCAGTGGTTCGCGCCGACCCCGCGCGGGCGCCTACCTCGCCCTGAAGACCGGCGTGGTCCGCCGTCGGCAACTGACGGCGGGAGTCGCGGCGTGCGAATGCGCGGCGCACACGCCTTCACGCCGGCTTCATAGCCCGATCAGCCGATATCGAGCCCGAGGTCGAGGATGCGCGCGCTGTGGGTCAGCGCGCCCGACGAGATCAAATCCACCCCGGTCTCGGCGACGGCCCGCACCGTCGCGGCATCGATCCGCCCCGACGCCTCGAGGAGCGCGCGGCCCGCGGTGCGGCGTACCGCTTCGCGCAGATCGCCGACCGCAAAGTTGTCGAGGAGTACGATGTCGGCGCGGGCCGCGAGCGCCTCATCGAGCTGGTCGAGGGTATCGACCTCGATCTCGATCTTCACCAGATGCCCGGCGCGGCGGCGCGCCGCCTCGATCGCCGGTGCGATCCCGCCGGCGATCGCCACGTGGTTGTCCTTGATGAGGATCGCGTCGTCGAGCCCGAACCGGTGATTGGAGCCGCCGCCGTCCCGTACGGCGGCTTTTTCAAGCGCGCGCAGGCCCGGCGTCGTCTTGCGGGTATCGGCGATCGACACGCGCGTCCCCGCAACCGCGTCGACGAGCCGCGCAGTCGCCGTCGCGATCCCGCTGAGCCGGCACAAGAGATTGAGCGCCGTCCGCTCGCCGGTGAGGATCGAGCGCAACGGTCCCGTGATGACCACGACCACGCTGCCGGGTTCGACTCGGCCGCCGTCGGGAATGCGCACGGCGACGGCGACCTTCGGATCGAGGACCGCGAAGGTGCGCTCGAGGGCAAAAACCCCCGAGACCACGCCGGCTTCGCGCGCGACGACCCGCGCGTCTCCGAGCGCGCCGGGAGGTACGATCGCGTCGGTGGTCAGATCGCCGGCCCGGCTCAGGTCTTCGCGGAGCGCGGCACGCACGACGTCGTCGACCAGCAATGCGATCACGACGCGGACTTCATGCGATCGCGATCATCCGTTCTACCGCCGCGAGCGCGCGTACGCGCACCGCTTCGTCGACGACGATTTCATCCTGCAGGGTCTCGAGCGAGCGCAGGATCTTCGGCAGGGTATTGCGCTTCATGTGCGGACACAGGTTGCACGGCCGCACGAACTCGACGTTCGCGAACTGCGCGGCGACGTTGTCGCTCATCGAGCACTCCGTCAGCAGCACGACTTTCTGCGGTGCGCGATCCCGCACGAAATCGATCATCGCGGCGGTCGAACCGGCGAAATCGGCGGCGGCGATCACGTCCGGCGGGCACTCGGGATGCGCGATCACCAGCAGGCCGTCCTCACCCTCGCGCAGCCGATCGACGTCGATCGCGCGGAAGCGTTCGTGCACTTCGCAGCGGCCGTGCCACGAGATGATCTCGACCGCCGTCTGCGAGGCGACGTAATGGGCGAGAAACGCGTCGGGGATCAGGATGACGCGCGGCACGCCGAGCGACTCGACGACCTTGACGGCGTTCGAGGACGTGCAGCAGACGTCCGATTCCGCCTTCACCTCGGCGCTGGTGTTCACGTAGGTGACGACGGGGACGCCGCGATGCTTCGCGCGGAGCATCCGCACGTCGGCGGCGGTGATCGACTCCGCCAGCGAACAGCCCGCGCGGGCGTCGGGGACGATCACCGTGCGTTCGGGGTTGAGGATCTTCGCCGTCTGGCCCATGAAGTGCACGCCGCAGACCATGATGACGTCGGCCTCGGCGCGCTGCGCCTCGCGGGCGAGTTGGAGCGAGTCGCCGACGATGTCCGCGACGCCGTGGAAGATCTCCGGGGTCTGATAGTTGTGCGCCAAGATCACGGCGTTGCGTTCGCGTTTCAGCCGCGCGATCGCATCAACGTACGGCGCGAAGAGCGGCCATTCCGCGGCCGGGATCACCGCCTTGGCGCGTTCGTAGACGGGTCGCGTCCGGGCTTCGATCTCGGGGGTGAAGGGAAGCGTGTCGATCATCGGGACCTCGAGTTTCTCTAACCCTGAGATAAAGCCTCGGGTTCCGTTCCTACCGGATTCCGATCCCGGGATCGGGACGCTCCGCCAGCACGTCGGGACGGAAGCGGTAGATCTTCGCGGGTCGGCCGCCGCTCGGGCGGCGCTCCCCCGTCTCCTCGACGATCCCGGAGTCCTCGACGAGCCGCCGGAAGTTGGGGCCGTGCAGGACGCGGCCCGCGAGCGCTTCGACGGTGTGCTGGAGTTCGCTCAGCGAGAACGCGCCGGGAACCAGCTCGAACACGATCGGCCGGTAGGCGATCTTTCCGCGGATGCGTCCGATCGCGGTGGCCAGGATGCGCCGATGGTCGAGTTCCATCGGCATGCCGAACGCCGCGTCACGGCCGCCCGCTTCGGCTACCGCCCCGAGTTCGTAGAGCAGCTCGTACCGCTCGAGCACGGCCTCGTCGTTCCAGGCGGCGCCGTCGATCCCGAACAGCACCCGCGCCCGCTCGCGCAGCGGCGCATCGCCCCGGCGGGAGCGCGCGCGCACGAACCTCGCCGCCGCTGTGCGCTCCGCGGCGTCGGCGCGCTGGTCTTCCCACGGCAAGTGTGCGTACCAATCGTGCCAGGCCACACCCGACGGTGCGGCGTGCGCGGCGTCGACGCCGACGAGCGCGAGATAGCCGACGCTGACCAGACGCGGTCCGCCGGCGGCTTCGCGCGGATCGCGATCGCGATCGCCGAACGTGTAGAGCTGCTCGAGATAGCCGACGCGCAAGCCCGTCTGTTCGCCGATCAGCCGCCGCGCCGCAAGCTCGAGCGTGCGATCCGTCTCCGGCGCGAAATCACCCGACGGCAGACGCGGCGCACCGGCGACCGTGAGGACGCGCGGCGTCTCGCCCGCGACCGAGACGATGACCGCGTCGATCTGCAGGCGTACGCCGGCGTGCCGCACGCGCCGCTACGGGAATCCGAGATCGCAGTAGATGCGTTCCCAGTCGAACACCAATTCCGCAAACGGTGCGAGCGTCCACGTCCCGCGCGCCGCGCGCCGCTCGAGCGTTCCGCCGGCTCGATGGAGGTCGACGCACCGCGCCTCGGGCTCGAGCACGACGACCACGGTCGAGCCGAACGCAAGGTAGGTCGCGACCTTCGCGGCGATGCGGGGCGAGCGGTCCGCCGGCGAGCGGATCTCCACGGCGATATCCGGCGCGGCGCGCGGCCGCTGCGCCTCGTCACTCAGATCGAGCGGGAACCGGGCTGCGGAAAGGTACGCGACGTCGGGCAGCAACGAGGTCCACGTTCCGTCGCTGCTTTGAAAGTAAAAGCGGATCTCCGCGCCGACGCTCCCGCGGCCTTCCGCCCAGGCATCGAGCTGCGCGGCGATGCGGACGGCAAGGATGCCGTGATAGTGCTTCGGGCTCACGTCGGGCTGGCGCTCGCCGTCGATGACTTCGCGATACGGTTTGCGCGCGTCCAAAGCGAGAAGCCAGGGCGGGATCGTCTCGACCATCTCACGCTGACCCTATCACGCCGCTTCAGCCCGCGACAAGATCGCGTCGCAATACTTGAAACGACCGTTTCAAGTATGATAATGTGAGGCCGTGGCACGGAGCGTCGACGAAGAGCGCCGCGCAGCATTGCTCGAGAGCATCGTCGACTACGTCACCGCGCACGGGATCGCGGATCTCTCGCTGCGTCCGCTCGCGGACGCCGTCGATTCCAGCCCGCGCGTCCTGCTCTACTACTTTTCCTCGAAAGACGAGCTGATCGCCGAGGTCCTGTACCGTGCGCGCGCGCGCCAGCGCGACCTGTTTGCGACGTCGCTTCCGCGCAATCCCGCGTCGTTCGCGCAGACGATTCGGGCGGCATGGGCGATCATGAGCACGCCGCAGCACGAGCCCGTGTTCCGTCTGTTCTTCGAAGTGTACGGCCTCGCGCTGCAGGATCGCAAACGCTTCCCCGGGTTCCTGCGCGCCGCGGTCGACGACTGGCTCGCCTATCTCGAAGCACCCGCACTGCGTGACGGCTACACGCCGGGCGACGCGCGGGCGCTCGCGACGGTCACCCTGGCCGGCTTTCGCGGTTTTTTGCTCGACCTGTGCGCGACGCGCGACCGCAAACGGCTCGCGCGCGCTGTCGAGCTCTGGATCCTTGCTCTCGACGCCATCCCTTCGCCAAAGGAGCTGCGGCATGTACACGACGACTGACTTGGCCCTCGTATCGGCCGCTCCGCGCGCCGCGCTGGCGTTCGTCTTCGTCACCGTGATGCTCGATATGCTCGCGCTGGGCATCATCGCGCCGGTCTTTCCGAAGCTCGTTCTCGGGTTTGTCGGCAACGACACGGCGCGCGCATCGAACATCTACGGGATTCTTCGGGACCGCGTGGCGCTGATGCAGTTCGTCTTCTCGCCGCTGCTCGGCGCGCTCTCCGACCGCTTCGGCCGCAAACCGGTCATCGTGCTTTCGAACCTCGGCACCGGGCTCGACTACGTCGTGATGGCGCTCGCGCCGAATCTGGCGTGGCTATTCGCCGGGCGCCTCATCTCCGGCGGGACCACGGCGAGCGTTGCGACCGCCGGAGCCTACATCGCCGACATCGTCCCGCCGGAGAAACGCGCCGGCGCGTTCGGGCTCCTCGGTGCCGCGTTCGGCGCGGGATTCGCGTTCGGACCGGCGATCGGCGGCCTCCTCCGAGCCGGCGATCCGCGCCTGCCGTTCTGGGTCGCGGCGGGATTCAGCCTCGCGAATGCCGCGTTCGGATTCTTCGTCCTGGCCGAGTCGCTGCCGCGCGAGAAGCGCGGCGCGTTCTCGTGGCGGCGTGCAAATCACGTTCGTCAACCAGCTTGCCGGCGTCGCGCTGACCAGCACGTACGTGCTCTACACAATGTATCGCTACGGCTGGGATGCGCGCGTCGTCGGTTTGTCGCTCGCATTTGTAGGAATCTGTTCGGTCGCCACGGGACCGCTCACGCACCCGATCATCGCGCGCATCGGCGAGCGCCGCGCGCTTTTCATCGGCCTCTGCTGCGGCGCTGCCAGCATGGCGTGCTACGGGCTCGGCGCGACCGGCCCGCTGTTCTCGCTCGGCACGCCGATCTTGGCGTTCTGGGGGCTTTCCGGCGCCGCATCACAGGCGTTCACGACACGCCGGGTCGCGCCGTCGGAACAGGGTCAGCTCCAAGGCGCGATCGCGAGCATCCGCGGCCTGGCGATGCTGTTCAGGCTGGGACTCTTCACGTCGGTCTTCGCGGCATCGATCGCGACGTCGCACGGATGGCAGATTCCGGGCGCGGCGTGGCTGCTGGCGGCAGCGCTGCTCGCATGCTCTATCGCCCGCGCCGCAATCGGCACCCGCCCCCGTCACGCTGAGCCCGTCGAAGCGTAACCATGCGGGGCGGTGCTCGCATTGCTACGATCGTGATGACGAGATTGGGCGGGATGTCGGCTGCGGCGGTTCCTGCGCTCCTCCTCGCGGGCTCCGTCTCCGCGGGCGCTCAAGGGCCTGCGACGATCCGCGGGGTCGTCTACTCGTGCGGTTCCGGTGCCGCCGTTGCGGACGCGCGGGTCGATCTGCGTGGACTCGACGGCGGACGGCTGACGCACCTTACGGCCGACGCGCACGGACGTTTCGCGCGGGTCGGCGTCGAACCGGGACGCTACCTGATCGTCGCCTTTGCGCCGGCGCGCCGCGCCGTGCTCACGGCGTCCTCACCCCGCACAAGCGTGGCCGTCGGCACCGTCGCGGCAACGGCGTCGCGATCGGCACTCGTCGAGACGGACGACGTCCTGGACGTACGAATCGGCATCCCGGAGCCGCAATTGCAGAGCATTGACGGACGGCCCACGCTTTTCGTCGGCGCACGCGCTCATTCGAGCGACCCGTCGGTCTCCGACGACCCTCATCCCGCCTGCGATCCGCCGACCGTTCCGATGGCCGTCTCGACGGCGAATCGCTACATCATCCACTAGGCCGCGCGGCGCGGGGAGGCGGGGCGCGCCGCCCGAATCTCCGAGGATGAGCACCACCGCGAGCCGCCCGCACCGCACCGACGTTCCGGCGCCGAACCCGCTCGATTTCCTCGGCATCGACGCGCTGCTCGACGACGACGAACGGCTGATCCGCGACACCGTCCGCTCGTTCGTGCGCGACCGCGTCCTGCCGAACATCGGTGAGTGGTTCGAGAACCACACGTTCCCGCGCGAGATGGCGAAAGAGCTCGGCGATCTGGGCGTACTCGGGATGCACCTGCAGGGCTACGGGTGCGCCGGCACCAGCGCCGTCGCCTACGGGCTCGCGTGCCTCGAACTGGAGGCCGGCGACTCCGGATTCCGTTCGTTCGTCTCGGTGCAGGGGTCGCTCGCGATGTACGCGCTCCACGCGTTCGGCTCGGAAGAGCAGAAACAGACGTGGTTGCCGCGGATGGCGGCGGGCGATGCGATCGGCTGCTTCGGGCTCACGGAATGGGATTTCGGCAGCGATCCCGCGGGGATGCGCACCAACGCGAAACGCGACGGCGGCGACTACGTTCTCAACGGCTCGAAAGCGTGGATCACCAACGGCGGGATCGCCGACGTCGCGATCGTGTGGGCGCGCGTCGACGCCGAGAACGGCCACCGCAGCGGCACGGTGCGCGGCTTCGTCGTTCCCAAAGGGACCAAGGGCTTCTCGACGCGCAACATCGAGAAGAAACTGTCGCTGCGTGCGTCGATCACCTCGGAGCTGATCCTCGAAGATTGCCGTCTGCCGGCAGACGCGATGCTCCCGCACGTCAGTGGCCTGCGCGGCCCGCTCTCGTGCCTCAACGAAGCGCGCCACGGGATCGTGTGGGGCGCACTCGGCGCGGGTCGCGCGTGCTACGAATCGGCGCTCGAGTACGCGAAGACGCGCGTGCAGTTCGGCAAGCCGCTCGCCGCGTTCCAGATCACCCAGGAAAAGCTCGTCAACATGATGCTCGAGATCAACAAAGGCCTGCTGACGGCGCTGCACGTGGGGCGGCTCAAGGACGCCGGCAACGCGCACTCCGCGCACGTGTCGTTCGGAAAACTGAACAACGTGCGCGAAGCGCTCGCGGTCTGCCGCGAAGCCCGCACCATCCTCGGCGCCAGCGGGATCACCCTCGAGTATCCGGTGATCCGCCACATGAACAATCTCGAGAGCGTGCTCACCTACGAAGGGACGAGCGAAGTGCACACGCTGATCCTCGGCCAGGCGCTCACCGGCGAGAACGCGTTCGCGTAGCGCGGGGAATCACCCGACGCGAATCGCGGTTCCCGGATAGCGTTCGCCGATCGCGGCGCCGACCGGCGCGACCTCGTTCAGCCGCGCGAGCTGCTCGACGGTCAGGCGAATCTCCGCCGCCGCGCAGTTCTCCTCGACGTACGTCACGCGTTTCGTCCCTGGGATCGGCACGAGGTCGTCGCCCTGTGCGAGCACCCACGCCAGCGCGAGCTGCGCGGGCGTGACGCCGAGTTCGGCAGCGATCTCTTTCAGCCGCGCGACAATCCGCAGGTTCTGCTCGAGGTTGCTGCCCTGGAACCGCGGTACGGTGCGCCGGAAGTCGTCGCCGGCGAAATCGCTCTCACCGCGGATCGTGCCGCTGAGCACGCCGCGCCCGATCGGGCTGTACGGCACGAATCCGATCCCGAGTTCACGGACGGTCGCGAGCACGCCGTTCTCCTCGACGTCGCGCGTGTAGAGCGAGTACTCGCTCTGCAGTGCGGTGATCGTCGCGGTCGCCGCCGCCTTGCGGATCGTCGCCGGCGCCGCTTCGGAGAGCCCGAGGAAGCGCACCTTGCCGGCTTCGACCAGCTCCTGCATCGCCCCGACCGTCTCTTCGATCGGCGTCTGCGGATCGACGCGGTGCTGGTAGTACAGATCGATGCAGTCGACGCGCAGGCGCGCGAGCGACGCTTCGCACTGCCGGCGAACGTACTCCGGGCGGCCGTTCACGCCGCGCTTCGCCGGATCGTTCGGATCGCGGACGATTCCGAACTTCGTCGCCAGCACGACCCGGTCGCGCCGGCCGGCGATCGCCCGGCCGACCAGTTCCTCGTTTTTCCCCAAGCCGTACATGTCGGCCGTGTCGAGGAGGGTCACCCCGAGGTCGAGCGCACGATGGATCGTGCGGATCGACTCGGCATCGTCGGCGTGTCCGTAAAACTCCGACATCCCCATGCAGCCCAGGCCGACCGCGCCGACCATCGGTCCGTGCGCGCCTAAACGACGTTGTTCCATGCAGTACCTCCGCAGCGTCAACGACCGCTTCGCAATGAAAACGGTTCCGGCCGTGGAAGCGCTCGCTGTGCCGATCAGCGTTTGAGGACGCGCGCGAGCTTGTCGAAGAGACCGTTGATCGATCGCTCGTGCGCCTCTTCTAACCGCCGCCACAGCAGGCGGCCTTCGGTATCGGAAAGCGTCGCGCTGAGACGGTGCGTCAACGTCACCTTGCGACCGTCCTGCGCGAGCGAGAAGGCGTGCGTGCCGTCGATCCCTTCGGTGTCGATGCGCCACACGATGCTGCGCTCGGGTTCGGCGCTCTCGAGCAGCGCGTGGATCCCGTTGTGCCATTCCTCGGTGACGCCCGGCGTGAGCGGCCCGGCAGTCCGCATGAACGGCTGCGAGGCGAACGGCCAGATCGCGTCCTGCGAGGTCCCCATCTCCGCGAGCAGCTGGTAGATCCGGCGCGGCGTCCCGTTGAAGGTACGTTCGAACGTCACATCGATCGGCGTCGGCATGACCGACGGCGTTCGGCTACGTCACGAGCGCGACCTCGATGTACGTGCCGAAGCCCGCGAGGGGTTCGATCCGCACCTCACGCGAGAGCGTCTCGATCAGAAAGAGCCCGCGACCGTTCTCCGCGTAGGCGTCTCGCGGCGCTTCGGGCGTCCACGGGAAACCCGGCCCGCGGTCGAGCGCCATCAGGACCTGCGCGTGACCGCGCGTCCGCACCGCGAGGTCGACCGGGCCCGGCGTGTAGCGCGCGACGTTCCCCACGATCTCGCCGAAGACCATCTCGCACGCAAGCCGGTCGTCGTCGCGCACGCCCAAGGACGTCAGCCGCGCGACGAACGCTTCGCGCGCCGCCTGCGCCGCACGCCCGTCGTTCGCGTCGAACGTCCAGTTCGCGCCGCCGCCGGTGCGCATCGTGAGGATCGCGACGTCGTCGCCCGGGATCGTGGGAACGACCAGCGCGCGCAACAGCGCGGCCGGCGTCGAGCAGAGATCAAACGCCGGATGCGCGAGCGCGTCGGCGACGAATCGTTCGCCTTCATCGATGTCGTGCGTCACCTCGATCAGGCCGTCGGTGAACGCGACGAAGAGATCGCCGTGACGCAGCGCGGTGGACAGCGTGACCGGCGGCGCGAATTGGCTCAGACCGAGCGGGATCCCGGCGGTTTCGAGGCGTCGCAGCGCGCCGCTCGCCGCGCGGATGAACGGCGCCGGATGCCCGGCGTTGGCGTAGCGCAGGCGGCGTGACGACGGCTGATACGTCGCGACGAACGCGGTGACGAAGATGTCGGGGTGCTCGCGCCGCAGCACCGAGTCGGCGATGGCGAGGATGCGCGCCGGATCGCGCTCGACGACGGCGAGCGCGCGAAACGCCTGCCGCATCTTCCCCATCGGAACGGCGGCGTCGAGCCCGTGCCCGGCAACGTCGCCGACGCTGAGTTCGAGCAGCCCGTCGTCGAAGCTGAACGCGTCGTACCAATCGCCGCCGACGGTGAGATCGCTGGTCCCCGGCGCATACACCGCATCGCACACGACTCCGCCGACGCTCGGCAGCGACGGCGGCAGGAACGATGCCTGCAGCGTACGCGCGACCTCGCTCTGCCGCTCGTAAAGGCGTGCGTTGCCGACGGCGATCGCCGCGCGTTGCGCCAGCAGCGTTGCGAGCTGGACGTCCTCTTCGGTGAAGCGCCGTTCGCTCTCAGCGATCGCGAGCGTGAAGACGCCGTAGCGCTCGTCATCGGCCGCCAGCGGGACGTAGAGGATGCTGCGCAGTCCCAGCGACGCCAGCAGCGCGCGCTGATTCGGATCCTCGATCGTTCCGGCGAGATCGTGAGCGAACTCGGTGATCCGCGACGGCTCGCCCGACGAGGCGACGACTTCGGCCGTCGCACTCTCCGCGATCGGATACCGGCGGAAGTATTCACGCATCAGCCGCACCCGCGCCGGATCGCGATGCGCGATCGCGGCGGGATGCAGGCGGCGCGACTCGTCGTAGATGTGAACGGCGCACCAGTCCGCGAGATGCTCGATCGCGATGTCCGCCAGCCGCTGCAGCGCGACCGACGTGTCGAGCGTCCCCGCGAACGCGGAGGCGGCCTCGACGACGACGCGCAGCGCGTCCTCGGCGCGCTTGCGTTCGTCGATGTCGGTCGCCGTGGCGATCCACGAACCGATGGTCTCGCGATCGTCGAGTACAGGAACGACGCGCTGCAGAAACCAGCGATACGTCCCGTCGTTTCGCCGCAGGCGCGTCTGCACTTCGAAGGGACCGCCGCCGCGCATCCCGCGCTCCCACGCGTCGTGCAGGGCGCCGGAATCGCCGTCGTGCGTGGCCGCAGCCCACGCCGCGCGGTCGAGCGCTTCGCCCTCGACGCCGGTGTACTCCGACCAGCGGCGGTTCGCATATTGCAGCGTGCCGTCAGAACGGAAGACCGCCACCATCTCCGGCAACTGGTCGGCGAGCGTGCGATAGCGGCGCTCCGAAGCGACGAGGTCGCGCGTCGCGGAGGCGTAGCGCATCGCGGCAGCGGCGCGCGCGGCGAGATCGACGTAGAACGGAAGATCGGCGGCGTCGAACGCGACGGCCGATTCGCCGGTGCGCGCGATCGCGAGCGCGCCGAGGTGATGCTCGCCGTCTGCGAGCGGGACGACGATCGCCGAACACACGTCGAGCACGCGGTTGACGCGTGCTGCTTCTTCGGACCAGTCGGCCGGCAAGGCGTCGCCGTCGACGATCAAGGGCGTGCCGGATCGCGCGACCTCCCACGACGTACCGGCGGGCGTGCCCGCGAACCGGTAGCGTTCGCGCGACACGGCGAGCGCCTTCCGCACCGGCGCGCTTCCCGCGGTCACGCAACGCTCGAAGGACCCGTCGGGACGGAACAGGTCGATGACCCCGTAGTCGGCGTGACGCGGAACGACGATCGCGAGCAGCCCTTCCATCAGCGCGTCGGCGTTGCCGGCGGTCCCCATCTGCGCGTTGACCGCGCCCAGCAGCGCCTCGCGTTCGCGTGCAGCCCGTTCGTCGCCGAACGGCATGACGGTGCCGACCCAACCGTCGACGGTGCCGTCGTCGTCGCGCAGCGGCCACGCGCGCCCGAGATACCAGCGGTAGCGGCCGTCGTCGGCGCGCATCCGATACTCGTCGCGAAGTTCGCTGCCGTCGGCGATGCTGGCGGCCCACCTCGCCTGCGAGACGACGAGGTCGTCGGGATGGACGCGCGCCGCGAACGTTTCCCCGCTGATCT
Organism: Vulcanimicrobium alpinum; assembly: GCF_027923555.1. Classification (GTDB taxonomy): domain Bacteria; phylum Vulcanimicrobiota; class Vulcanimicrobiia; order Vulcanimicrobiales; family Vulcanimicrobiaceae; genus Vulcanimicrobium; species Vulcanimicrobium alpinum. The sequence continues at coordinate 2,015,832 of NZ_AP025523.1, forward strand.
CGGCGTCCGCCGCAATCCCGGCGAGCCGTCGCCACGCGGCATTCGCGGCGGTGAGATTACCGCGGGCGTCGGCGAACCAGACGACGTCGGGAAGCAAATCCAGCGCGGCCAACCTGAGATTCCGGCCTGCCGCCTGCAGCGATCGCCACGCCCATCACGGGACCGTATCTACCCATTATCCGACCGCTTGCTGCACGGCCGGACGCGCCCTCAGCTCAAAGCGCGCATGAGAATCCGATCGCGGCACCCGTACGCCGGTACCCCGAGGCGCTCGAGAGGGCCGAGTTCTGCGCATTCAGCGAGGCGTCGGCCCGCAGACAGCCGCCGACCGGACCGCGGACCGTCAGCGCGTACGAGAACGGAGTCCCGGCCGAACCGCCTCCGGCCTGATGACCCAGACCGGCCGAGGCGTCGACGAACCACCTCCGAACGCGCCGGCGCACCGTGACGGCGTAGTTCTGTTCCACGTAGTGCGCGGGGCTGAAGTAGCCGAGGCCGGCGGTCGCGTCGCTGAACGCGCGCTCGCGAATCAGCAGCCCGATACCGGCGCTCGGGACGGCGGCGACCGCGAGCGACGCATCGACGCCGTGACGGACGTTGCCGTCGGAGAACCGCTCCACGTACGTTCCCGCCGAGAGCGCGAGCGGATCGGCGAGGCGCAGCGTTGCGCGGGCGCCGAGGGTGCGCGCCGTCGTGCGATTCGCGATCGCGGTCTGCGTCTCGACGGCTTCGCCGCTCGCGTACGCGGCGACGCGCAGATCGTCGGTCGCCTGATACGCGACGTCGCTCGACCAGACTGCGGGCGTCCAGCCCGCGTACGCCCCGCGCCCCGCGGTGACGCTCACGGTCGTCGCATCGCCGGCGCGCGCGTCGAAACCGGCCCGCGTCTCGGTGCCGTGCAGCGACCAGGCCGCATCGTGGAGATCGAACGCGCGCACGCGCACATCCACCGCAGCGGTGCGCGAGACGGGAGCGCGCACCGAGGCCGTCGTGTCGTTGGTCGAGAGTCCGTCGCTGTCGTGGGCGTACGCATCGTTCACGGTGACGGTCGGCGCGAGATCGCGGTGCACGTCGTCGGCGAGCGAGCGCGCTTGGTGCGCAAGCTGGGAACCGGGCGCGAGTTGTGCGAGTGCCGGCTCGCCGCGTTCCAAGAGCGCCTGGGCCTTGTCGGACCATCCGCTCCACGACGCGGCCTGCGCTGCGGCGACGGTGAGATCGGAACTGACGACCGGCGCATCGCCGACCGTCCGGAACGCTTCGCGCGGCCGGTCGAGATACGCGAGGCTCTTCACCTCGCCGGCGAGCGCAATTTGACGATCCTCCGGCGAGAGATCGCAGGTGAGGAGCGTCGCGTACACCGAGCGCGCCTCTTCGTAGCGCCCGAGCCACATCAGCATCCGCGCGATCCCGAAACGTGCCGTCCGTTCGGATTCGGCGTCGCCGCCGGCCGCGGCGAGCGCGGCGCGAAACGCGGCGAGCGCGTCCTGCGGGCGCTCCGCAACGGCGTCGGCGCGCGCTTCGGCGAGCGCCTGCGCGAACGGCGCCGCCGCATCGGCGCGCACCGGCGACGTGATCGACGGAAGCAGCGCGACCGCGAACAGCGCGGAGATCAGAGCCTTGCGGCGAACCATCACTTGGTACCCCATGACTTGCGCAAGCCGATGATTTCGGAGAGATAGCCCGCGATCGTCGCCGGCTGCAGCATCAGACTGTAGACGAGCAGGTAGGAGAGAAATCCGAACAGGTTGCGGCGGACGAGCAGACCCTGACGGGCGAACATCGGCTGCTGCGTGCGGAAGATGACGAGGTTGATCAGCAGCGCGAGCGGCAGGACGGCGATCGTCGCCGGTCCGGCGAGATCGAAGCGCCCGAACAGCGCCATGACGACGCCGGGAACGAACACGAAGAGATACACCGCGTCGAGCAGCGGGAAGAGCAGGTTCCAGTAGATGAACACGGCGTTGAGACGCGGCTGGATCAGCACTTCGGGATGGCGGCGGAACGCTTCGATCAAACCGCGCGCCCAGCGCCGGCGCTGTTTGAAGAACGCGCCGTAACTCGTCGGCACGTTCGTGAACGCGATCGCGTCCTCGGCGTAGCCGACGCGATGGCCGGACTTGAGCATCGCCCACGTCATCACGATGTCCTCGCCGACCGTATCGGGCCAGCCGCCGACTTCGCGCAGCGCCGCTTTGGTGTAGAGCGAGAACGCGCCCTGCGCGACCAGCGTCCCCTGGTAGAGCGACTGCGCGCGCTTCACGGCCGCGATGCCGTGAAAGTAGTCCCACTCCTGCACCTTCGCGAGGACGCCGTCGCGCGAGTTGCGCACGAGCACCGTGCCCGCGACCGCGGCTGTTTCAGGCGGATCGGAGAGGAACCGTTCGACGATGCGGCCCAGCGCGTCACGGTAGAGGAACGTGTCGGCGTCGATCGAGACCAACAAGTCGTGCGAGGAGAGTTCGAGGCCGCGGTTGAGCGCGGCCGCTTTGCCGCCGTGCGGGGCGGCAATGACGCGCAGCGCGGGATACTTCGCGATCATCGCCCGCGCGCGCACGAGCGTCGCGTCGGTCGAGCCGTCGTCGATGACGAGCACTTCCATCGCCCCGGGATAACCGGTCTCGAAGACGTTCTCGATCGTGGCCGCGATCGTCGCCTGTTCGTTGTACGCGGCGATCAGGATGCTGACCGGCGGATAGACGGTGGGGGCCCGGCGCGCCGGACGCCGGTCGATCATCAGGCTCGAGACGATGAACGCGTTCATCGCGCCGGGGAAGAACGCGATGAGCGTGATCGTGGCGATCGCGACCGGGAACGTCACCGTGCGGCTGAGGTCGAAGATCCACGGCAGCGCCATGATGACGCTGAACGTCACCCAGAGGCACGCGATCGTGAGGGTGACCCCGAGCTTCGCGCGGATCGGGAGGTAGAAGGCACGGCCCGATCGCGCTCGCGCGACCGTGACGATGGTCGGTTTGTTCCGTGGGATGAGAAGGGACACTGCTACCTCCCTGCGCAGTCTTTGGTCCCTACGTGGTTCCCGAAAGGGAAAACGTGACTCCTATCGCTTGTATGTTGCCCGCGCAAGGAAGCCATCAGCGTTGTGTTAAGCGATCGTCGGGTTCCCCTTACAAACAAAAAAGGCCCCGGCGATGCCGGAGCCTTTCTGGCGAAGCGCCAGCGGCGCTATGCTTTGAGTTCGATGTCGACGCCGGCCGGGAGGTCGAGATGCATGAGCGCATCCATCGTCTTCGGCGAGGCCTGGAGGATGTCGATGAGGCGCTTGTGGGTGCGCATCTCAAAGTGCTCGCGCGACTTCTTGTCGACGTGCGGGGAACGGTTGACGCAGAACCGGTTGATCTCCGTCGGGAGCGGCACCGGACCGCTGACGAACGCCCCCGTACGCTTCGCCGTGTCGACGATGCGCTCGGCGGACTGATCGAGCACGCGGTGATCGTACGCTTTGAGCCGGATACGGATCTTCTGCTTTGACATGGTTGTGATCGAGCTTTCTTAATCTTGCGCTAAACGCCCCAGCGGGCTAACTGTGCCGACAGATGCGAGGCGCCGAGGGGCGAAGTGGTCTGGGGACCACGAGTCCCTCGGCAACGAAGCAGATGGCGGTACAGTTAGTCCGCCACGGTAGTGACGACGCCGGCGCCGACGGTGCGGCCGCCTTCACGAATGGCGAACCGCAGGCCCTCTTCGCACGCGATCGGGGTGATCAGCTCGACGTCCATCGTGATGTTGTCGCCGGGCATGACCATCTCGACCCCTTCCGGCAGCTTGATCGTGCCGGTAACGTCGGTCGTGCGGAAATAGAACTGCGGGCGGTAGTTGGCGAAGAACGGGGTGTGGCGGCCGCCCTCTTCTTTGGAGAGGACGTACACCTCGGCCTTGAACTTCTTGTGCGGCTTGATCGAGCCCGGCTTCGCGAGAACCTGGCCGCGCTCGATGTCGTTGCGCTCCACGCCGCGGAGCAGGACGCCGACGTTGTCGCCGGCGATGCCGACGTCGAGCAGCTTGCGGAACATCTCGATCCCGGTGACGACCGTCTTGCGGGTCTCGTCCTGGAGGCCGACGATCTCGACTTCCTCACCGACTTTGACCTGACCGCGTTCGACGCGGCCCGTGCCGACCGTGCCGCGGCCCGTGATCGTGAAGACGTCTTCGACCGGCATCAGGAACGGCTTGTCGACGGGGCGTTCCGGCGTCGGGATGTACGAGTCGACCGCGTCCATCAACTGGAAGATCGGTTCGGCGTCGGCATCGCCGCGCTTGCCCGACGAGTTGAGGGCTTTGGTCGCCGAACCGCGGATGATCGGGGTGTCGTCGCCCGGGAACTCGTAGCTCGAGAGCAGCTCGCGGACTTCCATCTCGACGAGCTCGAGGAGCTCCGGATCGTCGACGAGGTCGACCTTGTTGAGGAACACGACGATCTTCTGAACGCCGACCTGGCGCATGAGCAGCACGTGCTCGCGCGTCTGCGGCATCGGACCGTCGGTCGCCGCGACGACCAGGATCGCACCGTCCATCTGCGCCGCGCCGGTGATCATGTTCTTGATGTAGTCGGCGTGACCGGGGCAGTCGACGTGCGCGTAGTGGCGCGCGTTCGTCTCGTACTCCTGATGCGAGATGGCGATCGTAATCCCGCGCTCCTTCTCCTCGGGCGCGTTGTCGATATCGTCGACGCCGCGCTTCGCGATGGAGGAGTGCTCGGTCGCGAGGCAGTTGATGATCGCGGCCGTCAGCGTCGTCTTACCGTGGTCGACGTGACCGGTCGTCCCGATGTTGACGTGCGGCTTCGACCGCTCGAACTTTGCCTTTGCCATGATGCCTTTGTCTCGATGCCCTTCTAGGTGCGTGTGGTTCTGGTGCGTGAATCGCGTCGTGCGCGCTAAGCGGTCGCGAGTTTCTTCCCGGAGGCCTTGGCGACGATCTCTTCCTCGACGGACTTCGGCGCCTTCTCGTAGTGCGAGAACTCCATGGTGTACGTTGCGCGGCCTTGCGTCGCGCTGCGCAGGTCGGTCGCATAGCCGAACATCTCCGAGAGCGGGACGTTCGCTTTCACGACGACCGCGCCGCCGACCGCTTCGTCCTGCGATTGGATCTGGCCGCGGCGGCGATTGAGGTCGCCGTTGACCGCGCCCATGTAGTCGCGCGGGGCGGTGACTTCGACGCCCATGATCGGTTCGAGCAGGATCGGACCGGCCGCGCGGTTCGCTTCCTTGAACGCCATCGAGCCGGCGATCTTGAACGCCATCTCGCTCGAGTCGACGTCGTGGAACGAGCCGTCGAAGACCGTCGCCTTGAAGTCGAGGACCGGATAGCCCGCGAGCACGCCGGACTCGGCGGCCTCACGGATTCCTTCCATGACCGGCTTCTGGTATTCGCGCGGGATGACGCCGCCGACGATCGCCCACTCGAAGACGTAGCCGGTGTTCGGCTCGCCCGGCTCGAGGCGGACCCAGACGTCGCCGTACTGGCCCTTGCCGCCGGTCTGCCGGACGAATTTGCCCTGCTTTTCGACCTTCTTCGTGATCGCTTCTTTGTACGCGACCTGCGGTTTGCCGACGTTCGCTTCGACCTTGAACTCGCGCTTGAGACGATCGAGGATGATCTCGAGATGGAGCTCGCCCATCCCGGCGATGATCGTCTGCTGCGTCTCTTCGTCGGTGCGCATCCGGAACGTCGGATCTTCCTGCGCGAGGCGCGAGAGCGCGATACCCAGTTTGTCCTGATCGCCCTTCGTCTTCGGCTCGATCGCCTGCGAGATGACGGGTTCCGGGAACGTGATCGACTCAAGCAGGATCGGGTTCTTCTCGTCGCAGAGCGTGTCGCCGGTGCGCGTATCGGTGAGACCGACCGCCGCCGCGATGTCGCCCGCGCCGATCGCGTCGATGTCTTCGCGATGGTTGGCGTGCATCCGCAGGATGCGCCCGATGCGCTCCTTGCGTCCGCTGCGCGCGTTGTACACGTACGTGCCCTTTTCGAGGACGCCGGAATAGACGCGGAAGTACGTCAGGTTGCCGTACGGGTCGGTCGCGATCTTGAACGCGAGCGCCGAGAACTTCTCTTCGTCGGCCGGCTTGCGCGTGATCTCCGACTCGTCGTGCGGATCCTTGCCGGTGATCGGCTTGGCGTCGATCGGCGAGGGGAGGAAGTCGACGACGGCGTCGAGCAGCGGCTGCACGCCCTTGTTCTTGAACGCCGAGCCGCAGAGCATCGGGAGCACCTGGCCCGCGATCGTCGCCTTGCGCAACGCCGCTTTGAGGCGGTCGACCGGGAGCTCCTGGCCGTCGAAGAACATCTCAAGCAGCTCGTCGTCGTGCTCGGCGATCGCCTCGACCAGCTTTCCGCGCCACTCCTGCGCGGTGGTGTAAAGTTCGCCGTCGGCTTCCGTCACCGGGACCGAGTCCGTCGTCGAGCCGAGGTCGTCGGTGTAGACGATCTTGCTCATCGTGAACAGGTCGACGACGCCCAGAAACTCCGCTTCGGCGCCGATCGGGACCTGAATCGGGGTCGCAGGCGCGCCGAGGCGTTCGCGGATCTTGTCGACGCAGTTGAAGAAGTCCGCACCCATGCGGTCCATCTTGTTGACGAAGATGACGCGCGGGACGGCGTACTTGTTCGCCTGGCGCCACACCGTCTCGGACTGCGGCTGGACCGCGGCGACGGAGTCGAAGAGCGCAACGAGGCCGTCGAGGACGCGCAGCGAGCGCTCGACCTCGACCGTAAAGTCCACGTGGCCTGGCGTATCGATGATGTTGATGCGCGTGTCGCGCCAGGTGCAGGCGGTCGCGGCGGACGTGATCGTGATCCCGCGTTCCTGCTCTTGGACCATCCAGTCCATCGTCGCGGCGCCGTCGTGCACTTCACCGATCTTGTGCGTGCGGCCGGTATAGAAAAGAATCCGCTCCGTCGCCGTCGTCTTGCCGGCGTCGATATGAGCAGCGATCCCGATGTTGCGGGTGCGTTCGAGCGGAAATTCGCGCTTGAGAGCCATGATGTTAGAAGAGGGAGCCGATCACCAGCGGTAGTGAGCGAAAGCTTTGTTGGCTTCCGCCATTTTGTGCGTGTCCTCGCGCTTCTTGATCGAAGCGCCTTGATTGTTCGCCGCGTCCATCAGTTCGTTGGCCAATTTCTCGGTCATCGACTTGCCGGGACGCTGGCGCGCGTAGCCGATGAGCCAGCGCATCGCCATCGCCTGACGGCGATCGGGACGCACTTCCATCGGGACCTGATACGTGGCGCCGCCGACGCGGCGCGGACGCACTTCCACCAGCGGCATCGCGTTGCCCAGGGCCTGGGTGAAGACGTCCATCGGATCGCGTCCGGTCTTCGTCGCGATCAGCTCGAGCGCATCGTACGTGATGAGCTCGGCGACCGACTTCTTCCCGCGCAGCATCACTTTGTTGATGAAACGCGACAAGACTTTCGAGCCGAATTTCGGATCGGGAAGGATGGGACGTTTGGGGACCGGGCCCTTACGCGGCATGAAAACGCGGTTCCTTACTTCTTCTTCTGATTGCGCTTAGCGCCGTACTTGGAACGGCCTTGCTTGCGGTTCGCGGCGCCCGAGGTGTCGAGCGTGCCGCGGATGATGTGGTAGCGGACGCCCGGGAGATCTTTGACACGGCCGCCGCGGATGAGCACCACGGAGTGCTCCTGGAGGTTGTGGCCGATCCCCGGGATGTACGCGGTCACTTCCTCGCCGTTGGTGAGGCGGACGCGCGCGACCTTACGAAGCGCCGAGTTCGGCTTCTTCGGGGTGATCGTCTTGACCTGAGTGCAGACGCCGCGACGCTGCGGGTTGCCCGCGACTTCGAACGTGCGGTTGGGCAGGTCGGGGTGGCCCGGCTTCGGTCCCGTCGAAACGACGCGGAACGCCGGGGTTTTCACCTTTTTCTGCTGCTTCTCTCGGCCCTTACGGACCAATTGGGAAATCGTCGGCACTCGGTTCTCCGGAACACACGCGAAAGCGACCGACCACGGCGGGTCGGCCGGAACCCTCGAAGCATACCATGCCCCGTTTGGGGCGTCAACGCGGAGGCGCTGGGGCGGGTCAGCCCCGGGTGATGCGCTCCGCTGCGGGGGCGACCCCGTCCTCGTCGCGGGCCAGCCCGGCCGCCGCGGCGTCTGCCGCCGCGTCGAGCGAGGCTTGGGTCCAGCGGCGCTGGTACCCCGTCCCAGTCCCCATATCGGAGACGCGTCCGCGTACCCCAACGTCGCTGGTGACCGCGACCGGGAAGCCGTCGACCCGGGTGCTCGGGGCCTTGAGGGCGGGGGGCGTGTAAGCGGGACGCCCGCTGTCGTCGTACATCTGCGCTTCCTTCGTTCGGCCGCGGGCCGGTCGGCCCCGCCGCACCCAGCAGACCACGCTGGAGGGTCCCGTGTCGGTGACCGCGGCTACGCGAACCGCTCGATCACCCCGGCGACCTCGTCCGGCGTCTCGACGGGGAGGTTGTGCCCGGCGTTGCGCAGGCTGACGAAGAGCGCGCCGCCGATCCGCTCGGCGACGCTGCGCTTGACCCGCGCCGGCGGGGCGAGCGGGTCGTGTTCACCGGCGACGACCACGGTCGGGACCGCGATTCGTTCGAGCCGGTCGGCGAACGCGACGGTGCGGCCGTGATCGTACCAGCCGAACCACGCTTCGCGCTGCGCGACCAGCGCGTCGTCCACGATCCGCTCCATCACCTCGGGCTCGACTTCGCGCCGCATCGCGGCGCGCTGGAACGCCTCGATGCGGGCGCGCGAGCCGAAGGCATCTTCCGCGAGGGCGCGGTGCTTCGGGTTCATCGCGTACGCATCGGCGGTCCCCGGCGCGACCAGGATCAGCTTGCGCAGCGCGGTCGGCCGCGCCGTCGCGAGGTACTGCGCGAGCTTTCCGCCCATCGAGTGCGCGACGAGGACCGCGCCGCCGCTCGCCGCCAGCGCCGCCTCGAGATCCGAGAGGTAACCCGGGAAGTCGTGACCGCTCGCGGGACGGTCGCTGAGCCCGGCGCCGCGGAAATCGAGCAGCAGCGAACGGAAGCGCCGCGGGTCGAGCCGCTCGACGACGTCGTACCACATCCGGCGGCTCGAAATCCATCCGTGCGCGAAGAGTACGGTGGAGTCACCCGACCCGCGCGGCTCGAGCGCGAGCGTAATTTCTTCGTTTTGTATGTACCGCACGCGTGGTGGGCGCGAACCTTTCCTCCGACGATGGTGGAAGAATGGCACCGCTCGCCAGCCACCTCGTCGGGTATCTTTCGATGTTCCTCCAGCTGGGCATCCTGGCCATGCTGGCCGGGCTCGCCGCGGTGGTGCGCGCGTCGCTGGGCCGCCGCATGTTCGACGGGTGGACGGTCGGATTGCTCTCTACCGCCGCCGGGATGGGCGTTCTCGCGGCGACGGCGCTCCTGTACGATCTCCCGGCCCTCGGGCGCGCGCCGATGGCGACGATGCTGGTTGCCGCCCTCGAAGACGCCGGCGTCCTGTATTTCATCGCGGCGATCCGGCACGAGCGCCGGCGCCGTCTGCTGAACACGGCACCCGTTGCGGCGTTTGCGCTCGCGATCGTCGGCACCGCGGTCGCGACGCTGCTGCTGCCGACGTTCATCGCGGCGTACCGCGTGCACACCGCGCTGCTCGCCATGCTCTTCGCCTTCGCCGCGTTCGAGAGCATGCGCGGCGAAATCCGCGGCCTCGGCGCCGGACTGCTGACCGTAGCGCTCAGCGCCCTCGCGATCGACTACCTGCACCTTCCGCTGCTCGCGCTCGCCGGCGTGCAGTTCGCGCCTTCGTATCCCGGACTCGAAAGTTACCTGACCGTCGCGCTCGACATCGTGCTCGGCGTCGCGATCGTCGTTCAGGCGACCGACGCGGCGCGGGGCGAACTCGAAGAACGCAACGCCGCGCTCGCGCGCGCCGAGCGGCTGACCCGCGACGCCGTCTACGTCGATCCGCTCTGCCGCGTGGCGAACCGCGCCGCTTTCATGGACCGCATCGCGCAGCCGCCGCCGTACGGCGCGGTCGCGATGATCGATCTCGACGGGCTCAAGCGGATCAACGATCGTTTGGGCCACGCCGCCGGCGATGCCGCGCTGACGACCGCCGCGCGCGCGCTGCGCAACGGTTGCGGCGAGTGCGGCACGATCTATCGGATCGGCGGCGACGAGTTCGCCGGCGTGTGGATCGGGCTGAGCGCGGAGACCGTCGATACCCTGATCGAGGCGATCGCGCGCGAGATGGGCGGGACGGTGCACGATCCGGCGCCGGTGCGGCTGTCGTGGGGCGTCGCGTCGTTCGGACCGCAGCGTCCCTTCAACGGTGCGATCGTCGCCGCCGACGCGCAGCTCTACGACCGCCGCGCCGCGCGCGCGGAACACTACGCCGAACGCAGACGCCCCGGAATCGAGACCAAAGCGACGCCGGCGGCGAGAACGCAGACGATCACCGACGCCCCCATCACGGCGCGAAACCCCGCCAGGTAACCTTCGCGCACGGCCCGCGCGACGGCGTCGCGATCGCGCGCCGGAACATCGCGCGGCACGCTGCCGCCGTAGAGTTTGCCGATCTGGTCGTGCACGACGCGCTGCGTCGCCGGGCTGAGGTGCTCGCGCGCGACGCGCGCCCCCATCCCGTTGACGAAGACGCCCGCCAGAATGAACCCGAAGAGCGCGATCGCGAGCAGGCCGGCGGTGCGCGCGACGGCGTTGTTCACGCCCGACGCGACGCCGCTCTCGGCGGTGTCGACGGCGTCGAAGACCGTCGTCGTCAGCGGTGCGACGAAGAACACGCCGCCGATCCCCAGCAGCACCGCCGCGGGGAAGAACGTCGTCCAGTACGAGCCGTCCAAGCCGGGAAGCGCGAACGCCGCGAAGCCGAGCGCCGCGATGAGCGCGCCGGCGAGCAGCGGAAGCCGCGCGCCGAACCGCGCGATCAGACCGCCGGACCAGCGCGCCAGGAAGAACTGCAGGAGGATGAACGGCAGCAGCGCTGCGCCGGCGGCGCTCGGCGCGTAACCGTGCACGTCGATGAGCACGAACGGAAGGAAGTACAGGCTCCCGCCGATCGCGGCGTAGAGCAGCAGCGTGTAGACGTTCGCGCCGCTGAACGTCTTCGAACGGAAGAGCCGCAGCGGGAGCATCGGTGCCGGCGAGCGCCGTTCGACGACGACGAAGGCGGCGCCGAGCACGACGCTCGCGACGAGCGCGCTCCACGCGAGCGCGTCCGGCGCAGCGCCCTCGGAGTGGATGAGCCCGAACGTCAGCAAACCGAGCGCGATCGTCGCGAGCACCGCACCCGCGACGTCGAGGCGCCGCACCATCTCCTCATCGCGGCTCTCGGCATAGCCGCGCCACGACACGGCGAACACCACGACCGCGAGCGGCAGGTTCAAGAGGAACACCCACCGCCACGACGCGTGCTGCGCGAGATAACCGCCGATGATCGGACCCGCCGCACCGGTGATCGATGCGAACGCCGACCACGTTCCGATCGCTCTGCCGCGCTCGGCGCCGGTGAACGTCGCGCTGATCAGCGCCAGCGACTCCGGCATCATGAGCGCGCCGCCCACGCCTTGCAGACAGCGCGCCACGATCAGCACGTCGATCGACGGCGCGAACGCGCAGCCGAGCGATGCGAACGCGAAGATCCCGACGCCGATGAGAAAGCAGCGTTTGCGCCCGTAGAGATCGCCGAGCGATCCGCCCAGCAGGATCAGCGACGAGAGAAAGAGCGAGTAGCCCTCGACGACCCATTGCACGGCGCCGCCGTCGGCGCCGAAGTCTTTCTGCAGGATCGGCAGGGCCACGTTGACGGCCGTCCCGTCGATGAAGCTCATCGCCGAGCCGACGATCGCCGCGATCAGCACCCACGTCTTCGCCACCCGACGGTGATCGGGTATGATGGTCGCGCGCCCCTGCCCGCCGCGGAGAATCGCCATCGCCAAAGCCGCCAAGAAAAAGAAGACCGCGCCGCCGGTGCGCGTGCCGAAGCGGCCGACGCCGGTGGAGCGCATCCCCCGCGTCATCGAAGACCCGACGCTCGACGATCACCTCGCGGTGATGACGCGCGCCGTGATGCAGGCCGGGCTCTCGTGGGCGTTCATCGACGCGAATTGGGATGCCTACGCGGCCGCATTCGACCGCTTCGCGGTCGACGCGGTCGCTGCGTACGGCGAGGCCGAGGTCGCGCGCATCATGGAGACGGAGAACGTGATCCATTCGCGCGCGAAGATCGAGGGGACGATCAAGAACGCGCGCGCGCTCATCGAGATCGCGAACGCGTTCGGCTCGGTTCGAGCCTACCAGGAATCGTTCGCCGGCTACGACGACGCGCGCAAGGACGCGAAGAAACGCTTCGCGTTCATGGGCGACTTGAATGTCTACTACTGGCGCTTCCGCACCGGGGCTGCCGTCCCCGATCTCGAGGAGTGGATGAAAGGACAGGAACGCGACCATCCGCGGATGCGCGAGATGGTCGCGAACGCGAAAGCGCCGCGCTGAGCCCGGCCACGCTGCGTGCAGCGTGACGGGATCGGCGCGGCTCCGGCCTCAGTTGTGGACGGTCGACGACTGGGCGCGCCAGACGTCGTTGGTTTCGCGGCGGATGCGGTCGGCCGCACCCGTGACCACGTTCTCGCCGTCGTCGCGCAGTTCGGCCAGCACGATCTCCGGGATCACCTCGTTGATCTGCATGATCGAGCGCGCGTAGTCGGTGAGCCCCTGCCGTGCGATCCCCGCGACGGCGGTGTCGCCGAGTCCCGTCGCGGTGGCGTGGAGGAGCGTGTAACTGATCGCTGCGAGGTTGAGCGCAGTATAGTCGTCGCGCAGCCACTTCGTGACCTTGGTCTTGCGCGACGCGCCGATCGCGGTCGCCGCGTTGCCGAGAAGGCTCGACCATGCCGACTTGATTGGGCTCGCACCGTGGCCGCCGAGATCGTCGAGGCAGCGCTTCAGCGCCTCGATGTGCGCTTCGTTCTGCGCGCCGATCTGCGTCACCAACGTCAGCGCCTGCGGGTACGCGCTCACGTGATCCGATTTTTGCTGGCCGCCCAGCGGCTGCGAAATATGCTGCTCCAGCGCGAGCAGATCGCTCACGTACGCTTGCAGCGAGTGCCGTTCGTTCTCGCCGGACCCCTGCGTCGCAGACGAATCATAACGGACCGATGGATCGTTCGTTCCTAGCTCACTCATGTTGGACGTGTACCCTCACGATGCACGTCTACGCGGCGGAGGCTAGGTGACTCGCTGCGGAGGCCGGAACCTAAGCGCGCGCGATGCGCGTCTCGCGCCGGCGCACCTGGTCGGCGCGCAAGTGCAGGACGAACGCCGTTCCGTCCGCGGTACTCGACTGGAGGACAAGGGTGCCGCCTGCACGCTCGACCGCACGCTTTGCGATCGCGAGGCCGAGTCCCGAGCCCTCGACGTCGCCGCGCGTCGCGCCGCGGTAGAAGCGGTCGAAGATCGCCGCTTGATCGCCGGGTTGGATCCCAGGACCGCGATCCGCGATCGTCACGTCGACGCCGCCCGCGGAGGCGTCCGCTGCGATGCGCAGCGGCGCGTCGGGCGCGTACTTGATCGCGTTATCGACGATGTTCGCGATCGCTTCGTGGATCTCGTCGCGATTGCCGATCACCTGCGCGTCGACCGAGAGGTCGACGTCGATCTGCAGCGACGGCGCGAGGATCCGCCGTGCGTCGACGATCTCGTCGATCAGCGGCCGCAGGTCGAACGGCTCGGCCGGACGCGCGTCGTCGCCCTCCATCCGCGCCAGCAGCACGAGGTTGTCGATGAGCACGCGCATGCGAGCGCCCTCGGCCGCGACCGCCGCGAAGATGCGCCGCGACCGTTCGTCGCCGTCGTCGGCCTTGCGGCGCAGAAGATCGATGTACCCGAGCACGATGGTGAGCGGCGTGCGCAGCTCGTGGCCGGCGTCGGCGACGAACTGACGCATCTGCGTCTCCGCCGCCTGCCGCTCGGCGAACGCCGCCGCGACCTGCGCGGCCGCGGCATTGTAGGCCAGCGCGATCGCGTCGAACTCGCTTTTCCCCGCGACGGTGACCGGCTGCGGCGTGAAGTCGCGCGCGGCGAAGCGCTGCAACGCGTGCGTCACTTCGACGAGCGGTTGCAGCACCTGCGTCGTGATGTAGCGGCCGCCGAACCACGCCAGGAGCCCGACGAGCGCCGCGACGCCCGCGATCGCGAGCAGCAGCCACGTCGCGACGGCAAACGTCGCGTTCACGTCGGGGACGAGGCTGAGCGCCCCGCCGACGAAGTCGACGCGGCGCAGGCGGCCGCCGAATGCCGTTTCAAGCGCGAATCCGATCCGGCTGCCGTCGAACGCCTGATGGCGCGGATCTCCGCGCAGCACGATGCCGTTGACGACGAGCGTCGGCGGCCCGTCGAACGGCGGCGGGCCGTCGTTCGCACGCGCGGACGGCGGCCGCGGAACGGCGTGATGCGTCGGCGCGGGCCCGGGCTTGAGCAGCATCGGCCGCGTGTACTCGCGGCCGTCGCGATCGCCCGGCCGCGGCGGCCCCATGAACGCCACCATCCGCACGCCCGGTCGATTCATCCGCCCTTCGAATTCTTTGGCCGCGGCGACGAACGTTTCGCGGCGCATCACCGCGCGCGCGGAAAACGCTTCCGCTTCACGCGCGTCGGCGTCGATGTTGCCCTGCACCAGGTGCACGTACGCGTACAGCGCCGCCAGCGCCAGCGCGCTCAGGATGACCACGACGAAGGTGACCGCCGCGACGACATACCACGAAGTCAGCCGGCGCGAGAACGACGCGAACACGGGCTAGTGTTCGCGCAGCGCGTAGCCCGCGCCGCGTATCGTGCGGATCAGCTTGGGATCGAAGCCGGCGTCGATCTTCGCGCGCAGGTACGACACGTACGTCTCGACCGCGCCCGGCCCGACGTCGCGATCGGTTCCCCACACCAGATCGAGGAGCTGATCGCGGGTGAAGACGCGCTCCGGATTGCGCACGAAGGTGAGCAGCAGCGCGTACTCGCGCGCCGAGAGTTCGATCCGCTGCTCGCCGCGTTTGACTTCGCGGCGGTCGAGGTCGATCGAGAGGTCGGCGTAGGCGACGATCGAGGGCTGTTCGAGCCGCGGCCGGCGCAGCGCGGAGTGCAGACGCGCCACCAGCTCCGACATCTCGAACGGTTTGGAGATGTAGTCGTCGGCGCCGCGCCGCAGTCCGGTGATGCGGTCGTCGGTGTCGGCCTTCGCCGAGAGCATCAGGATCGGCGCCTCGGTGACGCGGCGCAGCATCGGCAGCAGCGCGAGCCCGTCGACGAACGGCAGCATCACGTCGAGCACGATCGCATCGGGACGCCAGTCGCGCACGAGCTGCAGCCCGGCGCGGCCGTCGGGGGCGCTGCGCACCTCGAAGCCGTCTTCGTTGAGACCGAGTTCGAGCAGTTCGCGCAGGTGTCGCTCGTCGTCGATCACGACGACCTTCGGTGCGGCAGCCATCACGCTACTGTTTGACGCTGCCGCCGCCGGCGCCCAGGTCGGGCGGCCGCACCACGAAGATCCCCATCCCCGGCGCATAGTCGAGCGGGCTGCCGAAGCCGCGCCGTCCGCTAGGCGCCGGCGAGGCGCCCGGTGCCGGCGAGCCGCCCGGCGACGGCGACGGACGCGGTCCAACGACGTTCACGCCGACCTGGACGTCGTAACCCTTCGCCTTCGCCTCGGCCGGCGTCAGCATGGTGCCGTACGCGCAGGACGCGGCGGCGCGCAGCGGCGCGAGCGCGGCGACCAGCTCCGGCGGCGGCGAGAACTGCGGCCGCGGCGACTGGTCGGTGCGCGGCGCGACGACGACGCGTTGCTGGAAACCAGCGGGGCCGCCCGGGCCTTCCTCGCCGCCCGGTCCGGGGCCGCCGGGGCCGCCCGGTGCGCCGGGACCGCGGCCGCCGCCGCCGTTCGCGGCGGCGCGCGCCCGCATCGCCTGCAGAACGGAATCTGGAATCTTCGGCCCCAGTCCGAAGTACCACGTCCCCTTCGGATCGCCGTGCGGTGTGATCGCGAGTCCCTCGACATCGGGGACCGGCTTGCCGGCGGCATACGCCGTTGCCGCGGCGCCGAGCTGCGAGAGGACGCGCTGAGCTTGCGGCTGGAGATCCGGCGTGCACTCCGGCCGCGACGTCGCGAGCGACAGCGGGTCGACGCCCGGCGGCGGCGGGATGAACTTGAGGTTTCCGAAGCCCAGGCCGCGCGGCTGCCCCCCTTCGGCATTCGCCGTCGCCGCGATCGTCGCGGTCCCGCGCGCGCCGCGCGAGAGACCGGCGCCCGGCCGCGCACCGGTGTTGATCGAGTACGAAAGCGTGAAGGAACGCGGTGCGTTCGGACGCGCCGCCTGAAGCAGAAACCCGCCGCCGCTCAGCGCGATCGGCTGCGCGTACTGCAGCGTCGAGAAGTTGCCGCTCTCGGTGTTGAAGACGTTCGACTCGAAGAACGTCAGCCGTCCGATCCCGAACGCGTGCGAGACGCCCGCGTTGACGATCGTGTAGGGTGCGATGAACTGGTTGTTGTTGGCGCCCACGTAGCGCGCGTTCGCGAGCAGTTCGACCTGCGCCGGCGCGTAGAGCGCGTCGACGGTCAGCCCCGCGGTGTGCAGCGGACGGCCGGGAATCTGTTCGTTGAGCACGAGCGTGCTGTCGAGCCCGGTGTAGCGCGGATCGGCGGCGGTGACCGTCGCGCCGGTGGTCGAGTACGACGGGATCAGCACGACGTTGGGACCGATCCCGATGCGCGCGGTCGCGCTCACGCCTTGATACACGCGCGTCGTGCCGCCGATCTGCTCCTGCACGTAGACCTGCGGCGTCGCGCCCGGCGTCTGACACACGTTGCTGAAATAGCCGCCCACCTGCCCGAGATATCCCGGCGCGAGGTTGAGGCTGTCGGCGGTCACCTGCGCGCCGACGAGCTGACCGCTCTGCGTCTGCCGGTACGCGCTCAGCGAGAACTGGCCGTGCGTCCACGCGTGCGTCCAGCTCAGATCGTAACTCAGCGCAGACTGGTGCTCGGGCAGGTCGCCGGGTCCGTTGACGATCGCGGTGTCGGCGTAGCAGTTCACGCGCGCGGAGAGCGGATCGCTCAGCGTGCGCACGAGCCCGTTGGCCGGCTGCGAACTGCCGACCGAGAGCGAGGCGTTGTACGAGTCGGCCGACGTCGGCTTCCACGCCGCGCCGAATCCGGCGAGCAGCGACGATCCCGCGCCGCTCGTTCCGGCGTACGAGATGTTCGGGCCGAGCGTGAGCTTGTCGTTCACCTTGTACTGATCGCTGAGCTGGATCTGCCGCGACGCCGTCCCGTACGTCGTCGGACGCACGAACTGCGCGCTCGTTCCGGTGAGGACCAGCGGCGTGAACGTCGTGATCCCGGCGTATGTCGATCCCGAAAGCGTGAAGGTGTGCTTGTCGCGGGTGAGCGTCGCGCTCGCCGCGATCCCGCGCGCCAGCGAACCGTTCACCGACGAGGTCGGGCACAGCACCGGCGTCGTGCCGACCTGCGTCTGCGGCGTGCAGCCGCCGGGGACGTAGCGGTTGAGGTCGCTCGCGAGGTTCGTGTTGTTGTTGACGTAGCCGGTGACGGTCAGCGCGGTGTCGCCGATCAGCGACTGCACCGTTCCGTAGGCGAACTGGAACTTTCCGGAATTGCCGTTGCCGGGGCCGATCCCGCAGGGAAGCGGCGTGACGAACTGCGTGCAGAGCGCCGAACTCGCCTGATTGTTCTGCAGCGCCGTCGCCATCAGCGTCGTGCGGTCGGTCAGCGCGTAGCGCAGTTTGACGAAGTCGCCGATGTTCGCGCTCTCGCCGCCGTGCGCGTAGTCGAATCCGCTCTGATCGAGATAGTCCTGGAACGTCAGCGGGCTGTTCCCGGCGCGCTTCGTGTGCAAGAGCGCGATCCCCAGCTTGCCGAACGAACCGGTCTCGCCGATCTGATAGTTGTAGCGGTCGTAGGTGCCGTCGGATGCGGCGAACTTCGTCTGCCACGTCTGCGTCGGCTGCAGAGTGCGGAAGTTGACCGAACCGCCGAGCGAGCCGGCCTGCGCCCCGAAACTCGCGCTCGCGCCGGAGAACAGGTCGGTGTTCACCGCGCGCAGGTTGGTCGCGGCGCCCGGCGCGCCGAGCGGGATCCCGTCGAGCGTCACCGCGGTCTGCGACTCGTCGTGACCGCGCAGGGAGATCGTCTGCGGCGCGTTCGGGTCGTTTGAGTCCTGGGTGACGTCGACGCCGGCGATCGACGACAGCGCGTCGGTGAGCGAATCGGAGATCTTGCGCACGGCGCTCGTGTCGTCGACGTCGGTCGTCGTCACCACGACGCGCGCGCGCACCGAGCCGATGATCTGCAGGCCGCCGTTGGTGCTTGCGTTGCTCGCGGTCGCCGCCGTTTGCGCCGTCCGTTGAACCCCGAGATCGACGTCGACGTCGACCTGCTTGTTGCCGAGCACCTCGAATTGCGACGAGGTGACGCCGGCGAAGCCGCTTTTCGAGACGCGCACGCGATAGAGCCCGGTCGGCACGTCGGTGTACTTGACGATCCCGCTCTTGGTGGTGAGCGCGCTCGCGACCGTGGGCCCGATCAGGAAGACGCGCGCGTCGGCCAGCGCCTGCGCGGCGGCGGCGTCTTTCACGGTGATTTGAATGATCCCGGTGTCGCTCGAACTCTGCGCGGCGGCCGGCACGACGGTGCCGAGGAGCAGCGCACAGGCGAGCGACAGCGCGGACCAGCGGGTCGCCATCCTGCTCGTCATCGAGCGAAATCCTCGCATCAGGGTCTGTGCTCTCCCTGGGAACGTCCGGGAGGCCCTTAGTCTCTCACGTGGCTCTCAGCGATCGCGGCGAGGAAGCGCGCGCCGAAGTCCGCGAGCTTCTTCTCTCCCACGCCGCTGATCGCGCGAAGCTGCGCGGGCGTGCGCGGATGCTCGCGCGCCATCGCGCGCAGCACCGCGTCGCTGAAGACGACGTACGGCGGCACGTCGCGTTCTTCGGCGATCTCGCGCCGCAGCGCGCGAAGCACCGCGAACATCTCCCGGTCGTACTCCTCGTCGACCGCGGCCGGCGCCCGGCGCGCTTTGCCGCCGGCGACCGCGGCGACGGCCTCGCGCACCTCGATCGCCGTCCGCTCGGCGAGCGCGCGGCGTCCCGCCGCGGTCAGCGTGACGACGTTGTGGCGCGCGGCGTCCTGCGCCAGCAGTCCCAGCCGCATCAATTCGTCGGCGAGATGACGCCACGCGCGCCGGTCGCGGTCTTTCCCGATCCCGTACGTCGAGAGGCGGTCGTGATACCAGCGCTCGATCTTTTCGGTCTTCGCGCCGACCAGCACGTCGACGACGTGCGCGATCCCGACGCCGTAGCCGTGCGCTTCGCGGATGCGATAGACGCACGAGAGCAGTTTTTGCGCGTCGACGGTGGCGTCGAACGACGCGCGCGGCTGCAGGCAATTGTCGCACGCGCCGCAGCGCTCGAGTGGATACTCCTCACCGAAGTAGCCAAGCAGTTCGCGCCGGCGGCAGCCGTTGGAGTACGCGTAGCGGACGATGCGCTCGAGCTGCGCGCGCGCCGCGGGGCGTTCGCTCTCGGGCTTCTCGTCGACGAAGCGTTCGGCGCGCGCGACGTCGCCGTAGGCGAAGAACCACGCGCACTCGGCCGGGAGACCGTCGCGGCCGGCGCGGCCGGTCTCCTGATAGTAGCCTTCGAGGCTGCGCGGGACGTCGTAATGCACCACGAAGCGCACGTTCGATTTGTCGATCCCCATCCCGAACGCGATCGTCGCGCAGACGACGCGCACGTCGTCGCGGATGAACGCCTCCTGACGTTTCGAGCGCAGCGCCGGATCGAGCCCGGCGTGGTACGCGACCGCCGGGATCCCGGCGGCGCTGAGCGCGTCGGCGAGTTTCTCGGTGTTCGCACGGCTGCCGGCGTAGACGATCCCGGCGTCGTCGTCAGGGCGCGTGCGCAGCCAGCGCACGAGTTCGTCGATCCCGCGCGTCCCATGCATCACGCGATAGGTCAGATTGGGGCGGTCGAACGAGGCGACGTGCACGGCCGGGCGGCGCAGGCCGAGCTGGGCGACGACGTCGTCGCGCACGCGCGCCGTCGCGGTGGCGGTGAACGCGCAGAACGGCACGTCGGGAAACCGGTCGCGCAACGGCGCGATGCGGCGGTACTCGGGGCGGAAGTCGTGGCCCCACTCGCTGATGCAGTGCGCTTCGTCGACGACAACGCGCGCGATCCCCCACCGTTCGAGATCGTCGACGAACCCCGGCAGCGTAAGCCGCTCCGGCGCAACGTAGAGGAGACGGTACGCGCCGCGTTCGAGGCCGTCGAGACGGCGCCGCAAGTCGGAATACTCGAGCGACGAGTTGAGCGACGTCGCGGGGATCCCGGCGGTGTCGAGCGCGTCGACTTGGTCTTTCATCAGCGCGATCAGCGGCGAGACGACGACGGTGAGGCCGTCGGTGAGGACCGCGGGGAGCTGGTAGCAGAGCGACTTTCCGCCGCCGGTCGGCAAGAGCGCGAAGACGTCACGGCCGTCGAGCACGTCGCGGACGATCGCTTCCTGCGACGGGCGGAACGACGGGAACCCGAACCATCGCTCGAGCGCCTCGCGCAACGTCGCCGCCTCGACCATGTCCGTCATCGTTCGCCGTCTGCGCACGATGGACCGGCCGGCAAGGCCCCCCGATGCCAGGGTGACGGAGGGTTTCCCTGCATGCATGCTTACCAGGGGAGGAGGGCACTTGCCGTCGTACGTGGCGACGTCAATCGGGTGGGTCGCAGCGTGGGGGTGTCATTGCGGCTGGGCAGGTTCGGAGAACAACTCATCGCGTGGGTGGAGAAACCGTGCACGCTCACGATCGCGATCGCCGGTGCGAGCGAACTCCGCGTCGCCGGGATCCTGCGGCCGTACTTCAGCCTCCGCTCGATGCGCGGCTGGGCGCTGGTGCCGCCCCAGCAGCACGGCGGCTTCGAAACGATGCGGCTGACGCCGCTCGAGTTCGCCGACGCGACGGTCCGCGTCGTGACGGGCGAGGGCGCGCAGCGACGTCTCCGTTTCGCGCTCGACCGCCGCGCGATCTTCACCCTCGAACGCGATCACGCGCCGTTCACCGGGCCGCCGCGCGCGGTGCGCGAGACGCGCTACCTCTACTCGGGCGGCCGGCGCCGCCCGATCCCGGAGCCGTGGATGCTCCAATAGGCCGCCGCGGCCGCGCACGGTCACCTGCGTCACAGGAATCGCGCGCACGAGGCACTACCATCGTACGGATGCTGCTGCTCGCCGCGACCGTGCTGGAAGGTCTGGCCGGACTGCGCGCGCTCGCGCGGATGGCGACCACGTTCGGCGGATCTGCGCTCGCGCCGTCGCCGCCCGCCGCCGCGGGCAGCATCGACGCGATCGTCCCGGTGCTGAACGAAGAACGCCGGCTCGCTCCGGCGCTCGCCGCGCTCGCCGCGTGCGGCCCGTCGCTCGGCACGATCCTCGTCGTCGACGGCGGCTCGACCGATCGCACCCGCGACGTCGTGCTCGCTGCGCGCGCACGCGATTCGCGCATCCGGCTCGTCGACGCGGGGCTGCCCGGCCCCGGCTGGAACGGCAAAGCCTGGAACCTCGCCGCCGGTCTCGCGCTCTCGCAGGCGACGTGGATCGCGACGATCGACGCCGACGTGCGCATCGGAGCGGGGCTGCTCGACGCCGCCGTCGCGCGCGCGCAGCGCGACCGCCTCGTGCTGCTCAGCGTCGCGACGCGTCAGGAACTCGCCGACATCGGCGCCGCGCTGCTGCATCCCGCGCTGCTGACGACGCTCGTCTATCGCGCCGGTCTGCCGAACGTCGTCACCGGCGATCCCGGCCGCGTGCAGGCCAACGGTCAAGTGATGGTCGCGTCGCGCGAGACGCTGCGCGAGACCGGTGCGCTCGCCGCGGCCCGCGCCTCGCGCTGCGAAGACGTGACGATCGCGCGCACCGTCGCGGCATCCGGCGCGCGCGTCGGCTTCTTCGAAGGCGACGCGACGGTGCGGATGCACGACTCCGGCGCCGAGTGCGCCGCGAACTGGCCGCGTTCGCTCACGCTGCTCGACGGGTTCGTCGGCCGCGGTAAGCTCGCGTTCGCGCTCGCCGAGGTGCTCTTCGCGCAAGCGCTGCCGCTGCCGACGCTGGCGCTGATCGCACTCGACGGCGGACACGCACCGTACGCGCGCACGATGCTCGCAATCGCCGTCGCGCTCGTCGCGATGCGTTTGGGCGTGCTGGCGGGAACGCGGCGCGCGTATCCGCACGCCCCGCCGGCCTACTGGCTCTCGCCGCTCGCCGATCTTCCCGCCGTCGCGCTCGTCATCGCAAGCGCGCTGCGGCGCACGCACCGCTGGCGCGGGCGCACGCTCGTCACCGAAGGAGTCGCATGAAAACCTCTGCCTGGTCGTTTACCGTTCTGCACGGGCTCGCGCTGTGCTTGGGACTGTTCGGCCTGCTCGTCGCGATCCCGCATCCCGAGTTGTGGGCCGGGCAGCCCGCGGCGATGGCGTTTTTCGCCTTCGCACTAGGGAAGACCGGCGGCACCGGGATGGTGCTCGGCGCGATCGCGATGCTCGCCTACGGCGGGTGGGCGCTGGGCTGGCGGCGCACGCTGATCTTCTTCGCCGCTGCGACGATCATCTCGGCGACGGCGGAGCTGACCGGGACGAAGACCGGCTGGCCGTTCGGCGGCTACGAGTACACCGAGTTTCTGGGCGCGAAACTGCTCGGCCGCGTGCCGTTCGCGATCCCGCTCTCGTGGTTCTACATGGCGTTCGCGTCGTTCGTCCTCGCCGACGCGATCGTCACCGCGCGCGGCGGAACGAACCGCACGCTGTGGTCGATCGTGCTCGGCACGTGGCTCCTCACCGCGTGGGATCTCGTGCTCGATCCGTCGATGGCGGCGCCGCAGATGCAGTACATCCACTTCTGGGTGTGGCACGAGCACGGTCCGTACTTCGGGATGCCGCTGCGCAATCTCGCCGGCTGGTTCGGCACCGGTTTGCTCTTCATCGCGGTCGGCCGGCTGGCGTGGAACGAACGCACGACGCCCCTTCCGCCGGTCGCCATTCCGTTCGCGGTGTACGCCATCAACGTCGTGTGGTCGATGATCCTGAGCATCTCGGCGGGGATGTGGCCGACGGCGATCGCCGCGCTGCTGCTCTCCCTCGCCCCCGCGGCGCTCGCGCTGCGCGCCCGGACGCCGCGCGCGTTCGCCTGAGGGCGGCTGCGCAGCGCACGACGCCGATGTATCCGCCGCCGGGGATGGTCGGCCCGCGGCTCATCGCCGCGTGGGCGCTGCGCACGCAGTCGCGCGACGTGCAGGTCGACGGGCTCGAGCACGTCCCGGCGCACGGGCCGGTGCTGATCGTCGCGCGCCACTACCACCATCTGCTCGACGGCGCGGTGCTCGTGCAGCACGTGCGCCGGCCGCTGCACATCGTCGTCGCGCTCGACTGGACCGCCGACGCGCGCCAGCGGCGCTGGATGGAACGCGCGTGCCGCTGGTCGCAGTGGCCGGTGATCCTGCGCCCTGCGACGACGCCGAGCGCCGCGGCATACGACGCGAGCGAGATCGCGCGCTACCTGCGCTCGGGACTGCGCGATGCGGCGCACTTGCTGCGCGACGGACGCGCGGTCGTCGTCTTCCCCGAAGGCTATCCGGCCGTCGATCCGACCGCGTCGCCGGCGACGCCGCGGGCGCGCGACGCCGGCGGGTTTCTGCCGTTCGCTGCAGGCTATCGCACGATCGCGCAGTTGGCGCAGCACGGCGGCTCGCCTCCGGTCGCGATCGTCCCGCTCGGCTTCGCCTACCGGCGCGACGGCGATCGCTTCGACATCGTCGCGCGCTTCGGCGCGCCCCTCGGTCTCGGCGACGGTCCCGAAGCGGTGGAACGCGCGGTGCGCTCGTTGTCGGCGCCGTCGATCCCGGCGGCGTTCCGCTGATGCATCCCAGCGACGCGCCGTCGACGCCGCGCCGGGTCGCGTGGGCGGCGGTCACGGCGATCATCGCAACCGTGCTGTTCGTGCTCGCGACGAGCGACGTCGTGTACGAGATCACCTCGCCGCCGCAGTTCTCGTGGCACGTCGTGCTGCGCAAGGCGTACAGCATCGTCGCTTTCGCGCTCGTCGGCTTCACCGCCGACAAGGCGCTCGGCATGACGGCGCGCCCGCTGCTGCGCGGCGCCGTGCTCATCGCGGTCTACAGCGGCGCGATCGAGATCGCCCAGAAGTTCAGCGGCTCGCACGAAGGGCCCGTGTGGAACGCGATCGACGTCGCGTGCGGCGCCGCGGGCGGCTGGCTCGGAGTCGCGGCGTCGCGCTTCCGCAAACCGCGCTGAACGCTCAGCACGCGCGCAGGCGCAGCCGTGCGCTGACGTGCGAGCCGCGGCCGGGCAGGCGGCGCACCCGCAGTTCGTCGGCGAGCACCTCGGCGATCGCGAGCCCGCGGCCGCTCTCGTCCATCGCGTCGGCGGTCGTGTGCACCAAATCGAAACCCGCGCCCGAATCGACGACGTGCAGCACCGGGACGTCGCCGTCCCAGGTGAGGCCGATGTCGATCGGTCCGGGGGCGTGGCGCGCCACGTTGCCGACGAGTTCGCCGAAGATGATCTCGGCGGCATCGAGGTCGGCGTCGGGCGGGACGAGCGGGCGCAGCGACTCGACGAACGACGCCCGCGCCGCGTGGGCAGAGAACGCATCTTCCGCATCGAACGTCCAGCGGCGCTCGCGGTCGAAGGTGATCGTTAGGATCGCGACGTCGTCACGGATTCCGTCGTGCAGCACCGTGTTGCGGATCAGCCGCGCCGGCGCCGCGACGTGCGCGATCGCTTCGGCGGCCAGGATCGCGCGCACGCGTTCGAGTCCGTCCATGACGTCGCGCGTCGACTCGATCAGACCGTCGGTGTAGAGCGCGAGCAGGCCGTCTTCCGGGAGCGTCGCGCGCCACAGCGTCGGCGGCGCGTCGATCAGGCCCAGCGGCGGCCCGGCCGCGCCGCCGATCTCGCGCACGCGCGCTTCGGCGGTGCGCAGAAACGGCATCGGATGACCGGCCGACGAGAAGGCAAAACGCCGCGTGCGCGGTTCGAGCACGCCGACGAACGCGGTGACGTAGCGGTCGGGAAACTCCGCGCACAGCGCGACGTTAGCCGCCGCGAGGATCGCGTCGGGTTCGAGCCCCTGGTACGCCGCGACGCGGATCGCATGCCGCACGCTGCTCATCAGGACGGCGGCTTCGAGCCCCTTCCCGGTCACGTCGCCGATCGAGACGACGAGGTTTCCCTGCGCCGCGAACGCGTCGTACCAGTCGCCGCCGATCTCGGCTTCCGACGCCGCGGGGATGTAGATCGCGTCCAGACCGATGTCCTCGATCCGCGGGAGCGACTGCGGAAGCGCGGCGAGCTGGAACGTGTCGGCGACGCGCCGCTCCCGCTCGAACGCGCGCGCGTTCTCGATCGCGAGCGCGAGACGCTTGGCGATCAGTTCCGCCGTCCGCAGGTCGATCGCGTCGAAGGTGCGTTCGCCGGCGCCGTTCGAGAATTGCAGTGCGCCGAAGACGCGGCCGCGGCCGCGCATCGGCACGATGATCCCGCTCTGGATGTCGAGGCGTTCGAGCATCGCGCGATGGCGCGCGTCGCGCGCGGCGGCGCCGCGGAGTTCGGGCGGCACGACCGGGATGAACAGCGTCTCACCGGTATCGATGACGCGCGCGGTCGGGCTGCGATACCCGACGGGATAGAGCGCGACCATCTCGCGGGCGAGGGTGACTTTGGCCGGATCGCGGTGGTGGATTGCGGGCGTCTCGATCGTACCGTCGTCGCACAGGAGATGGATGACGCACCAGTCGGCGACGTTCGGCACGACGAGACCGACGGCCCAGAAGACCTGATCGAGGTCGAGCGCGCTCGCGAGCGCGTCGTTGATGTCGCCGAGCAATTGCAGCGCGAATTCGTTGCGCTTCGGCACGTCGACGTCGACGGCCGTGCCGATCCAGTCGACGACGTCACCGTCGGGGCCGATGCGCGGTGCGACCGATGCGTGATGCCAGCGAAACCCGCCGTCGGCGCGGCGGATGCGGAAATCGATCTCGCCCGGCTCGCGCCGCAGGCGGCGCGCCTTCCAGTAATCGTTGACGCGAACGCGGTCGTCGGGGTGGACGAACTGCTCGGTCACCTCGAAGCGCGAGAGGCCGAGCACGTCGGAGCCGGTGTACTCCCGCCAGCGCTCGTTGGCGTAGACGAGCCCGGCGTCGGGCGCGGTGATCCACACCAGAACCGGCAGGCTGGCGGTGATGGACGGATCGACGGCACGCTCGGCGCGCTGTGGGCTGCGCACGTCGAGGGTGGATTACCTGCGGGGAGCGCCCGCGCCCTCCGTCGCGCGGGGTGCGCATGCAGCCAGCGCTGCTCGTGCGGCGGCCAGCACCTCGGGTGCGGTCTCTTCGCGCGTCGCCAGTTCGAGGATCGGCAGGCACCACACGGCGCGGACGATCGCCAAATCACCGAGTAAGCGGATGCGTGCTTCGTCGTCAAGCTCGCCGACGCGCGGATCGAATCGCTGCGGCCACGTGATCGCCGGCGGATCGGACGCGTGTCCGGCGTGCGCATCGGTCTCGGCGGCGGTGTTTGGCGAGACCTCGGGTTCGTGCCGCTCGGAGACGTCGGGTGCGTGATGCGCGTCGCGCACGCCGTTCGCAACGGCGCCGGCTCCGCTCGCCGCGGCGGCGCGCCGGAGCGTCGCTTCGCCGACGACATCGTAGGCGACGTCGTCGTCGTACTCGATCCCGTCGTCGCGATCTGCCGACCGGTCGCGCCCGTGCGTATTCCGCACCCCGACCGCCTGCCGCAGCGACGCGTTGCGCAAAATCACCGCCACGCCCGCCGCTACCGCGACGAGCGCAAGGACGACGAACAGCACCCACATGTTACGCGCGCACCCGGCGCTGATCGCCGAGCGCCCGCAGCAGCGACTCGCGCTCGATCTCGAGCTCGACGTCGACCGGCGCGTGCAGCCCCGTGGCGAACTCGGTCGGGTTGAGCGCTTCCATCGCGGTCAGCGTGCGCTGCAGCGCGTCGCGATACGGGCTGAAGTCGGCGACGCTCTCGCCGTCGCGCTCGAGCGAGGTCCCGAGCAACATGGTCGCCACCCGCCACGGCGCCGCCGTCACCAGCTTGGCGCGTTCGAGCAAGGAGGCCGCGGAAGCCAGTTCGTCGGCACCGACCGTGCCGATGAGCTGCAGCCCGGTCTCCTCGATACCGGCGTACGAGGTGTGCGCGCGCAGCGCTTCAATCGCCGCCTGCAACGCGACGCGCGCGCCGCGCGTCTCGATGTCGTCGCGTTCGAGCACGGATTTCGGCACGCGCAGTTTGATGAAGAGCCGGTCGACGAGTTCGTCGACGAGCGCGCCGTACGCGACGAGCGCCGACGTCGCCTCCGGCGTTTCGGCGCGGTTGGGCGTGAGCGCGCGCAGGACCATCAGGTGGCCGAGCAGCCCCGGGAAGCGCGCCTCCTCGAGATACTGCACCGTCCACTCCAGGCGTTCGGCCGTGAGCGCGAGCGCGACGGTCGCGGCATGCGGAGCGGGGTGTTCCGGCGCGGCGATCAGCTGCGCGAGCTCGTCGGCCGGGATCGCCGTGTCGGTGCGCGCGCCGTTGGTGCCGCGCACCGGAACCGCCGGCGGGAGCTGGATGTAGGTCGTCTCGCCGGGGAGCGCCGCTTGCTGGTGACGCACGCCTTGGATCCGGCCTGCGGCGGCGTCGAGGACGGAGAACGGGAGCGTCGGGTCGACGATCGGCAGCGCCGGCGCGGAACGGACGCGCAGCGGCTCGGCCTGCACGACCATCTCCGGCTGCTCGTCCCACAGCACGTGCGCGCGCGTTTCGATCGTGCTCCCCGCCGGGACCGGCGTGTTGACGATCATCCGCAGCCGCGCGATCACCTCGACGCCTGCGCCGACGTCGCCGAGCGTGAGCCCGCTGGCGACGAGCAGCGGCGACGTCCCGGCGAAGTCGAGCAGCGCGACGTCGTTGACGGTCGTGCTGCCGGGCGCGTAGACGGCGTTGGTCGGCGCGTCGAGCCGCGCGTTGAGGCGCTTCGCGGCGCCGTCGCCGTGGTTGCGCAGCGAGAGCGTGTAGACGATCTCGTCGCCTGCGTCGACGGCTTCGGCCGGCAGCGCCGTGAGCGTCGCGCCTTCCGCGAACGACGCCTCGGCGTGCGTTTCCAGCGTCATCGATTCGAGCGAGAACGGCACGACGTTGAGGCCGCTGAGGCGCGCGCCGACCTCGAGGCTGTCGTCGGCGCTCACGCTGCCGACGAGCCGCAAGTGAACGATCGCCTCGCGCGACTCTTGCGCCGGCACTTCGCCGAACACGACGGTGTCGCCGTCGCGCGATGCGCCTTCGACGTTTTCGAGCCGCAGCTCGTCGGTGAGGAACAGCCGCACGCGCACGTCCCGACCGCGATCCGTCCCCTCGTTGTGCAGCGTCAGCTTGCAGGCGGTGGTGCGGTTGGGGCGTAGCACCTCGTTGCCCTCGAGGACCAGCGCCGAGCCCTTGGTCGAGAAGCGCGGGCGCGACGACGCGACGTGGACCGCCGAGCCGAGATCGATCTCGTCGAGCTGCGCGGTCTGCAGGCGCGCCCGCACGCGCAGCTGCGTCTGGTCTTCGATCGCCGGGGCGACGCGCGCTTCGAGCTTGATCGTGCGCGCGGCGCTCGGTTCGAGCTTGTCGAGATGGACCGCGCCGTCGTCGCCGATCGTCAGCTCCCCGTCGCGGTCGCTCGCTTTGAGCTGCGAGAGCCCTTCGTCGACGTCGAGCTGGAGGCGCGCGTCGGTCGCGGCGTCGGTCCCCATGTTCTCGATGCGGATGGTGAAGACGGCGGCGTCGCCGGGCGAGACGCGCTTGGGCGTCTCGCGCTCGATCGTGTTGAACGCGGCGGGGAACGCCGGCGCCGAGCGGACGGTGACGGCGCGGTCGAAGCTCCGATCGCCTTTCGCCCAATCGATCCGCGCCGCAAACGGCAATTCGGTGCCGTTCTTCACCGGCGAGCGGACGATCCCGGCGAGAGAGACTTCGACCGAGCGCCCCGGCTCGAGATCGCCGAGTTCGAAGAGCCCGAAGTCTTTCTCGCGGTCGACCAGCGTCGCGCCGTCGACGCGCCGCGAGCCGCCGGAATAGGTGAAGCCGTCGGGGAGCTTGATCTTCACCTTCACGTTGCGCGCGCGGGCGGTGCCGATGTTGCGCGCGCGGGCGGTGAGGCGGATGCGCTGACCGGGAACGACGTCGTCTTCGCAGTCGACGGTGAACGAGGTCTCTTCGCCGGCGAACGACGGCTTGGAAGGGATCTTGAGCGTCACCGTCGCGAGCGCGAACTCCGGGAGTTCCTGCGAGCAAACGGAACCGCGCGCGGCGATCGCGGTGGCGTCTTCGAGCGTCGCGTCGATCCGCACGCGGTAACCGACGTCGAGCGTCGCGCCCGGGCCGAGCGTCGGCGCGACGATCGTCGGGCGCGACGGACCAAACGGTTCGGCATCGCCCTCCGCCGGCGCGCGGCCGTCGACCTTCGCCGAACCCGCGACGTACGATGTGTGCGCGGGGAGCGGCAGCAGTACGATCACGTCGTGCGCGCTCGATTGGCCGCTGTTGTGGATCTGCGCGCGGAGCTGGAGTTCGGCGTCGGGCACCGCTTCGCGCACCGGCGTGAGCGAGAGCTTCGTCGTCGACCCCTGCAGCGTCGGGCGGCTGCGCACGACGAGCCGCACGACGTTGGAACCGATGAGCGGGACTTCGAACGAGGCGATCGCCGCCTGCAGCGCGATCTGCGTCCCGTTCTCGATCGTCGGCGCGACGCTGTAGGCGAGCGAGATGCGCCGCTCGCCGCCCGGCGGGACGTCGCCGATGCTCGCGCCCGAACTCTGCAGCAGCGACGTGAGCCCGCCGTGCTCGTCGATCGCGGTATCGTCGATGCGTGCCGTTCCGACGAGATACGTGAGCCCCTCAGGGAGCCGGAACCGGACGCGGAATCCGGTCGCCGTCCCACCGCCGAAGTTGCGGAACGTGAACGTCGCGTGGATCGTCTGCCCGGGTTCGATGGTGCGGCCCGGCGAGACGTTGAGCGTGCGTAGCCCCTCGGGCAACGGAGCGGTACCCGGAGCGAAGACGTCGGTCATCGTGCGCATACGCCGGTAACCGTTGCGAATGCGATGCTACGGATACCTGTTGACCAAGCGACGCCGCCCCGCTCCCGGCCCCCGGCTCCGGAACATCGTGATCCGCTGCACTCACCCCGTCACGCTGAGCCTGTCGAAGCGCAGCCGCCCTAGTGCTCGTCAGAGGCGACGCTTCGACAGGCTCAGCGTGACGCAGCGGCACGAGATGATACGACGCGGCATCAGGCTACAGGCGGGCAACCAGGCCGAAACGAAACGGAAACTCTCGCGCGGCACCATCCGATGAGTGAGATGCAAGCACCAGCGAACGACGGACTCGACCTGCGCGCCTTAGCGTCGCCGAGTATCACCCGGATGGGTGAGGCCGGGATCTTGCGAGCCGACGAACGCGTCGAGCTTCTGAACGGCCGGATCGTTGAAGTCCCGCCGATCGGACCCGATCACGCGTACGTCGTCACGCACGTCGCGGACCTCGTGCACCACCGGCTCCGCGGGGAGATCTTCGTGCGCTCGCAGCTTCCGCTGCCGCTCGGCCCGTATTCCGAACCGGAACCGAACCTCGCGCTCGTCAGGGGCCGCGCGGAGCGTTACCAACGCGCACACCCCGCGCAGACGATGTGCTGCCCGTCATCGAAGGTTCGAACACGACGCTTGCATACGATCGCGGTGCAAAGCTCGCTGCGTACGCGACAAGCGGGATCGGCGAGTACTGGATCGTGAACCTCCGCGATCGCACCGTCGAAGTGCATGCTCAACCGCGGGACGGCCGCTTTCAATCGACGCGCATCGCGCGTGGCGATGACCGGGTCACTCCGCGCGGCATCCCGGACGTGTCGTTCACGGTCGCCGAGATGTTCGGAACGATCGCGCGAGGGTGATGCCGGCAGCCGGCGGAATTTGCGGCGCATGAGTACACAGATGCGTGCGGTTGAGGTTCCCGCAGCCGGCGGCGATTTCGAACTGGTCACGCGTGACATCCCCGAACCCGGACGCGACGAAGTACGCATCCGCGTGCAAGCATGCGGCATCTGTCATAGCGACGCGCTGGTGAAGTTCGGGCATTGGCCCGGCGTCGTCTATCCGCGCGTCCCCGGCCACGAGATCGTCGGCGTCGTCGACGCGGTTGGGCCGGATGCAAAGCCGTGGAAGGTCGGTGCGCGCGTCGGCGTCGGGTGGTTCGGCGGCTGCTGCTTCCACTGCGATCGGTGCCGCCGCGGCGACCTTCTGCATTGCACGAACGGACAGATCCCCGGGATGACCTACGACGGCGGTTATGCCGACTACCTGATCGCGCCGGCGATCGCGGTCGCGTCGGTCCCCGACGATCTGGCGAGCGCGGAGGCCGCGCCGCTGCTGTGCGCGGGGATCACCACCTTCAATGCGTTGCGGCACAGCGGTGCGAAAGCGGGCGACGTCGTCGCCGTCCTCGGCGTCGGCGGCCTCGGACATCTCGGCGTGCAGTTCGCGGCGAAGATGGGCTTCCACACCGTCGCGATCGCGCGCGGCGCGGACAAAGCGCAGCCCGCGCGCGACCTCGGCGCGCATCGCTACATCGACAGCACGCGCGGCGACGTCGCCAAGGAATTGCAAGCGCTCGGCGGCGCGAAGGTCGTGCTCGCGACCGTCACCAACGCCCCCGCGATGGCCGCGACGATCGACGGGATCGCGACCGGCGGCGAACTCATCGTGCTCGGCGCGACGGCCGAACCCATCGCGGTCACGCCGATTCAACTGATCGGCGCTAGCCGTACCGTGCGGGGCTGGCCCAGCGGCATCGCGACCGACTCGGAAGATACGATGCGGTTCTCCGCGCTGCAGGGCGTCCGTCCGCAGATCGAACGCTTCCCGCTCGAACGCGCCGCAGAGGCGTTCGAACGGATGATGAGCGGCAACGCCCGCTTCCGCGTGGTGCTCGAGACCGGCGCCTAACACACCCCGTGTGAAGGAGTGAAGACGAAGAAGAGCCCGGGCTTCGCAGGTCCGGGCTCTTCTTCTGCCCCTTCGAAAGACAGCGGTCGAGGGGCGGCGCAGGCGACGGGCTATTCGTTGACCGCGGCGCCGTTCGGGGAGACGGGGGTGCGCACGACCGACTCGAGCGACTTGAGCACTTCGAGCGCGCTCGACGACGGTCCGATCGACTTCGCGCGTTCCTGCGCGGCGCGGGCGTCCGCCTCGGCGGCTTCGCGCGCGGCGCGGCATTCGGTGAATCGGCGGGCGGCCTCGGCGGCTTCCGCCTTCGTCGCGTTCAGCGCTTCGGCGGCGCGGTCGAGACGCTGCTCGCCTTCGGCGAGGCGGGCTTCCGACTCGGTGAAGGCGCGGCGGGCGTCGTCGAGTTTGCGCTTGAGGTCTTCGACGAGCGCGTTTGCGGCGTCCATCGCCGCGTGCAGCACGACCGAATCTTCGGTCGCCTTCGCGTGCTCGGCGGCGAGCCGTCCGGTGCGCTGCGCGATTTCGCGCGCCGCGACCGCGGCCTTCTTCTCTTCGTCGAGCAACGACGAGACGACCGCGAGCTTCGCGTCGACGCCGAGTTTCTCGCGGGCGGAGCGAGCCTCGGCGGCTTCAGCGGCGAGGCGTTCTTCGACGGCGCGCGCGTTGTCGAGCATCGCCTGGATCGCCGCGCGATGTTCGGCGGCGCGGCGCTGCGCTTCCGCGAACTCGTCGCTGGTCGGCGTGATCTCCGGCGGCGGCACGACGGTGAGTTGCGGACGTCCCGGCGGATCGGGCGGCGCGACGGCGGCAGCGACCGGCTGCGGGGCGGGCGTGGGGAGCGGCGTCACCGTGGCGACCGGCGCGGCAGCGACGGCTTCGGTGGCCTCGCTCTCGCGGCGATCGCTGCCGCTGCGGCGTTCTTCTTCGACGGGAATGTTCTCCATTCGACGTTCCTGGCCGCTGCGCGGGTCGCCGGCGTCCAGGTCGGCAAGGATCGAGTTGAGCTTGCGCGAGGCGGCACCGCCCTGCGCGTCGTCGTCGCCGGCACTTCCGCCGGTCGGGCGGTCGGGCATGATGCCGAAGCTCCAGTTCTTATCCTTGCCGCGGAACAACATGTGGCTTCAACTCCAGAGGACGGTCAGCGTCGATCCCGTGTTATTAAGTTTCGGTCAAGCGCGCGGAGACTTTATGTGGGTCTGCGGGAGTGAGCAGGATCGCAGGCCCACAGGAACGGCGGCGGGGGCTCCGTAGGATTGGGCATGAGAGGCCGGCACGCGAGACGGGCGGTTGCGATCGCCGTCGTCCTCTTGATCGGCGCGGCGGGCGCCCGGGCTGAGGGCTTCGCGACGCTGCATGACGTGCTCGGCGGCCTGCGGCAACTCCCCGGGATCGCCTTCACCAACGTCGCCGAGTGGTCGGGCCGGCCGGCGGCTCCCGCGGAATCGGCAGCGGGGACGGCGCCGTTCGCGGAGGTGCGGGCGGAGCGCGCGATCCTCGCGCTTCCGGCGCCGGATCGGGAGGCGACGCTGTGGTGGCTGCAGAGCCGCGGCCGGAAACGTCTCCACGAGCGCGGCGCTACGAACGCGGAGATCGGCCCGGCGCGCTACCCGGTCGACCTGTTCGGCGAGCGCGGGCCGAACACGCGGCTTGCGCGCGCGATGCACGAATGGCGACGGCTGCCGTATGGCGGCGACATGCGCAGCGTCGGCGCGCGCGATCCCGAGATCACCAATCGCGTGCGCGTGCTGGGCGGGTTTGCGGTGGTCGCGCGCGACGGCGGGGCGGAACTGCACTGCCTCTCGTTCCGCAATCTCGCCGCGAACACGGCGACGTCGATCCGCTGGCGCTTCGACTTCTTCGGCGCCGACGGCACGCAGCTCACCTCGATCACCGACGAACGCCGCGGCTCGTTCGCGCCGAACATCGACATCATTTCCGTCCCGAACGTCGCCACCTACAACAATCCCGGCCTCGGCATGCCGCATGCGCTCACCGAGGGATGCCGCCGCAACGACACGCGCAACGAGAGCACCGCGCTCGCACGTGCAGCGTCGTTTGCGGTGAGCATCGCCGGCGTCACCTACGACGACGGAACGACGATCGGATTATCCGCCTTCTCGACCCGCTAAGCCCGTCGAAGAGCCGGCCGTAGGAAATCAGTTAGAGCTGTCGTCGTTCCAGTCACGGCCGGGGCGCCGCTATGCCAATAGAAGCGACTGGAAAAACATACGATTCACCGTCGTCGTTTTTTACGACTGCCCAGGGGATGTGGCGGACGCGGTCCTTCGACGAGGTCGTCGGGGCACGGACGTACCGGTCCCTCGGCGTGCGTGTTGCCAGAAGGACTCGCGAGAGCGCGCTCCAGGTCGGCGAAGGCGTCGATCAACTCAACGGCCTCGAAGCTGCGATTGCGCCGAGCACCGGTGGTTTCGATCAGGATGCGGGCGCGCACGAGCACCTCAATCGCGGTGCTGGTGTTGGTGAAGTTGCGGCCGATGAGCTTCTGCGCCGAGCTGATCGTGATAATCGGTGCCGCCGGCAGATGCGCTAAGAGCTGAAGTGCTCCCGCGTCCGCGCGCAGCGAGCCCAGGCGCGTGCGCCACGTCGCGACGAGCGCTTCGATGCGGTCCTCGAATGCGACGGCGTCATGAGCGGCACGCGTACATGCACCGGCAAACATCGCGATCCACGCCTCCATTGCGGCGTTAGCGACGGGTCCTTCAGGCGGTCCGTCGTAACGGGTTGCGTTCAACGCGTGCACATATGCGCCGGCGCTCGTCGCAAGGATGAGCGATACCGGAGGCACCGTCCTGAGTGCAAGGCCCCGTCGACGGAGCACCATTGCGATGAGCGCGCGGCCGGTGCGTCCGTTGCCATCGATGAAGGGGTGGATCGTTTCGAACTGCGCGTGCGCGATCGCAGCTTGCACGACCGGCGAAACACTGTCGCCGTTGCAGAAACCGCAGAGGTCCTCGAGCAGTTCAGGAACGAGTTCGGGAGGCGGAGGGACAAAATCTGCCCCGTTCGGCGAGTTGTCGTGTCGCCCGATCCAATTCTGCACGTGCCGAAGCCCCGTACGATCCGCCAAGGTTGTCGGACGCAATAGCGCCTCTTGCACGTCGACCAACCGCGCGG
The DNA here is from genome assembly GCF_027923555.1 of Vulcanimicrobium alpinum. GTDB lineage: Bacteria > Vulcanimicrobiota > Vulcanimicrobiia > Vulcanimicrobiales > Vulcanimicrobiaceae > Vulcanimicrobium > Vulcanimicrobium alpinum. The sequence continues at coordinate 2,051,074 of NZ_AP025523.1, forward strand.
TGGTAATCGGCTCCGCGGCATTCCGCAGTGCGCGCATCATCGCGTCGACGTTTCCGAGCACCTCGTCGGCTGTCGGATTCGGCGCGGGTCGACACCGGCTGCCGCTCTGAGCACACGCGCCGGAGCGATTCTCAGGCCCTCGATATGCGACGACGCAACGGACTCTGCGCGCAACAGCAGGCGCGCAAGCGCCTCGGTGTCGGCAAGGGCACGCGCGCGCGCATCGAGACGCGCAATTGCCAGTTCGGCATCGGAGACATCTGCCGCGATGTCCGCTGACAGAATGAAGCGTCGGCCGGCAAGCTGATCAGGGATGTAGGCCTGGTAGCGCCCGCTCCACCGCTCGCGGCGAGGAACCCCGATCCCCGCCTGCGGGGCGGTCCAAAGATGCGTTACATAGGTCCCCACGCGTTCATATTATCATTTCTCATCATAAATGGGAGTAAGGACGCGTTGTGTTCCTGGTATCGCGCCGCGCGCTACCAGGTCAGCTCGTCGTCACCAGTGTTGGCAAACTCCGGCCAGGCGAGAGCGTCATCTTCAGCCGCCGCGAACTCGCGGCTCGCCGACGCCCAGCCGTCGCGCGAATGCCCTTCCGGCTTTCAAAATACGACCGCGCCGCCCTCGACCGCCATGTCGATGTCCCGCTCGAAGCCGACCTCCGCCAAGATCGCCTTGGGAAGAACGACGCCTTGCGCGTTGCCGATGCGCCGCAGCGTGATACGCATGGGGAAACAATGATGTAACAGCGAGATGTTCAAGTCAAACAGTGCGACCCGCCGCGGTTTCGACCCGACCGTGCTAAGCGGCCCGGCGGCGCACCCAGGCAACCGGTACGGCGTCGCAGGGGGCGAGCCGCTTGTGCTTCGTCGCGCGGTGCCACTGGGCGCAGAATCCGCAGCGATAGGCCGTTTCATGCTTCGGGCAGCCGGAGCGCGCCGCCGTCCGCGAAGCATACGCGATCTTGGCGGTGCCGTCGAGCCGGACGCAGGCGCGCGGTACGATCGCGCGCGGCATGAGGGCCTGCGCCCCGTTGCGGAGCGGATACGCGACGATCACGACGTTGTCGGCAAGCACGGCCATGGCGAAACTCCTTCTGTTTCCTCCATGGAATCACGGCCGTGTGCCACACGGGTGGCGCACAGCTGCAGCCGTTTCTCTCCGACCAATTCGCACAGAGTCGCGCCGGTGCGCGATTAGGGCGGGCTCGGCGCGATCGACGACAACCCGACGCCCGGCGAGTACTTCTCCTTCATTTCCGGGGCCTACAACGCGACTGCGACGGCTACGATCGATTCCGTCGGCGGAACACAGCCGTACCAGAACACGACGCTCACGAACGTCGCACTCACGACGCTCTCGTCGCCGGCGATCACGCCGATCAACGTCGGCTTCGCCCAAGGCGTGGGTTTCGCGAGCGTCTCGCTTCAGGGTCAAACGACGAAGCTCGTCTCCTTCTCGGTGAGCCGTGCGTCGCGGGATCACGGACGAGCGACGGAGTCGCTGCGCGCAGCGCCGAGCACCCCCGCCCAAACACGCGCCGCCGTGGACGCGGTCGTCCGCGGCTTCTTCGGAACGAACGCGCCGTAGCAACGAATCAAGCGGGGACGCGCCACCACGCCAACCATGTGGCACTCCCGGCCGCTAGGCTTCGCGCATGTGGACGCACGTGCGCGAAGCCACCTACGCCGTCGTCGATGTGGAGACGACCGGCTTCGACCGGATGAGCGACCGGGTCGTCGAAGTCGCCTGCGTCCTCATTCGAGGCGGACGGGAAGTGGATGCGTTCTCGACCCTCGTCGACCCGGGCCGTCCCATCCCGGAGCGCGCGACCGCCGTGCACGGGATTACCGATGCGCATGTCCGCAGCAAGCCCTACCTGGAGGTGCTCTCGCCGGAGCTGCAGCGCATCTGTGAAGGCGCGATCGTCGTCGCGCACAACGCCGCATTCGATCGCTACATTTCTGCCGATGCTCGGGGATCGCCCCGGGATCTGCACGATGCGGCTCGCGCGCCACGCATTCCCGAAACTTCACGGCCATGCGCTCCAAGCGCTGCGGCGCGCGCTCGATCTCGATGTGGCCGATGACGTCGGCGTCGCGCATCGCGCCCTCGGCGACGCCCGCGCGACGGCGGCCCTGCTCAACGTGCTGATCCGGCGATACCTGCACCTCGGTTATCCCGCCGACACCGCATCGCTCGTGGCGGTCGCGCAGGCGAGGATCCGCTTCCCGCGCTTCCCGTTCGGAAGGTTCCGCGGCGTCCCGATCGCGCGCGTTCCGGACGATTATCTGGAGTGGATGATGCGCTGCGCCGATCCGCCGTTCGATGCCGACATCCGCGGGACGGCGAGCGCCGAACTCGCTCGCCGCACTGCAGAACGCGCCCGGGATCTGCGTCCATCGTTACGGCCGGCGTCGTAGATCGCTGCTCGCGTGCGCTGGAACTGCAGCTCAATCGCGCCGCGCGCCGCCGGTCGCCTTTTCCGGATAGCCCGGTTTTCTTTGCGGCGAGCCGAGACTCGCGTCGCCTGGGTCGGCGCATACGGGTCCGTCGGCACACCGATGCGAACCTCCCCGGCGTGGCGGAACTGACGCTTTGCGACGCGGTCGGGCTGCGCGACATCGAGCGGGAATTCGGCGCCGTCACCTACCGCCGCGGCCTCCGATACGCGCACGACGGCCGCGTGGCGCAAATCGACACACCCGACGAGCACACCGTACGCGGCCGGGTGTCGGGCGGTGCGCGCGCGCCCTACGAAACCGTGGTTCGCGTCCATCACGACGGCCGCCGCCGCCTGCGCATCGAGAGCACGTGCACCTGCCCCGTCGACGATCGCTGCAAACACGGCGCGGCGCTGCTCGCCGTCGCCCTCGGCGCGCAAGACGACGACGACACCATCGAGACCGACGACGCGCCCGATCCGGCGCTCGCGCGCTGGCTGCAGAACCTGCAGCGCGAACACCGCGCACCCGACACCGTTCCCGAATTTCTCGCCTATCAACTCTCCATCCGTGAACGCCGGCGCCTGACCGTCGACATCGCGATCGCACGTCGCGAGGAATCCGGCGCGGTCCGCACCGTGCGCGCGATGTCGCGCGCCGATGCGCTGGTCTCGACGGCGCGCGCGATCGGCCCCGACGACATGATGGCGCTCAAACTGCTCACCGCCGAAGGATCACCGAACCTCGCGGTGCGTGCGCGGCTCGTCTCCGCCGCGGTGGAGCTGATGGTCGCGAGCGGCAATGCGACCTTCGCCGGAACGCCGCTCACTGCGGGCGCGTCTGCGCGGGGCACGATCGCCTGGCGCATCGGCGACGACGGCCGTCAACACCTCGCAACGCTCGTTGGCGGCGACGACGTGACCGTCTTCCTCACCCCGGAACCGTGGTACGTCCGCGCGGACGGCGCGTGCGGACGTTTCGACCTCGGCCTCGACCCGCGGGCGGCGGCGACGATCCTCGAGGCGCCGCCGTTGCGCGACGCCGACGCCGCCGACGCCGCGGTGCATTTGGCGCGCTTCGGCATCGCCGTCCCGCAGAGCACGATCGCGACGCAGCGTGTCGCCGAACCGCCCGTCGCCGTCCTGCGGCTGGAATGCGACGAACTTCCGCCGCGCTATCGCTACCAGCGCCCGCGCGCCGCGGACGCCGTCGCGAAGCTCGCGTTCCGCTACGGCCCGCACGAAACACCCGCGGGGACGAAGACGACGTCGTTCAAACGCAACGCCGACGGCGCGATCGTCGTGCACGAACGTGACCGCGACGCGGAGCGCGCCGCGATCGCGCAGCTCGCCGCCTACGGTCTCGCCCGCCGCGACGGCGACACCTTCGGCTTCGTCCCGTGGGACCCGGAACGCAACTGGATGCAGTTTCTGCTGAACGGCGTGCCGGAACTGCAGGCCCGCGGCTGGCGGGTGACGACCGCGCACGACTTCCCGGTGACGCTCGTCGAGCCCACCGCGCCGATCGACGTGCAGCTCAACGACGCCGGCGCCGGCAGCTTCGCGGTCGACGTCACGGTCGACGTCGACGGGAAACCCGTGCGGCTCGTCCCGCTCATCGTCGCGGCGCTGCACAACACGCCGGGTCTGCTCGATCGCGACGGTCGCGTCGCGATCGGGACGCTGCCCGGCGGCCGTCACCTCGCGCTCCCTGCGGAGCGGTTGCGCGCCGTGGTGAGCACGCTCGTCGAACTCTTCGACGCGCGCGGCACCGGCGACGCGCGCCTGACGCTGCCGCGCGCGCTGGCGCTGGAGGACGTCGACGGCGTTCTCCGCCTGCGCGGGTCGGGGACGGAGCGCGTGCGCGGCGCGGCTCGCTCGCTCGCGGCGCCATCGTCGCTCGCACCGGTCCCCGCGTCGCTGCGCGCGACGCTGCGCTCCTATCAGCACGAGGGCTTTGCCTGGCTGCAGCGGCTGCGCGTTTGCGGCTTCGGCGGGATCCTCGCCGACTCGATGGGCCTCGGCAAGACCGTGCAGACGCTGGCGCATCTGCTCGCCGAACAGAAAGCGGGCCGTCTCGACGTACCGGCGCTGGTGATCGCGCCGACCAGCGTCGTGCCGAACTGGGCCGCCGAGGCGGAACGCTTCGCGCCGTCGCTGCGCGTCCTGGTGCTGAACGGCCCGCAGCGCGCCGCGCATTTTCCCGAGATACCCCGCGCCGACGTGGTAGTGACGAGCTACGCTCTGCTCGCGCGTGATGCCGACACGCTGCTCGCGCAGCGCTGGCACATCGCGGTCCTCGACGAAGCGCAGAACATCAAGAACCCTGCCGCGAAGGTGACGCAGACCGCGTACCGCATCGACGCACGCCAACGGATCGCGCTGACCGGCACGCCGGTCGAGAACCACCTCGGCGAACTATGGTCGCTCTTCTCGTACGTCGACCCGTCGGTGCTCGGCGAACGCCTGCACTTCAATCGCCACTTCCGCACGCCGATCGAGAAAAACGACGACGCGTCGCGCCGCACCGCGCTCGCCGCGCGCATCGCGCCCTTCCTGCTGCGCCGCACGAAGGAGCGCGTCGCACCGGAACTACCGCCGAAGACGGAAATCGTCCGCAGCATCGAGATGGGGGCGGCGCAGCGCGACGTATACGAAACGATCCGCGCCGCGATGCACGAGCGCGTCCGCCGCGCAATCGCCGCGAAGGGCCTCGCGAAGAGTCAGATCGTAGTGCTCGACGCACTCCTGAAGATGCGCCAGGCCTGCTGCGATCCGCGTCTGGTAAAGGCCGACGCCGCAAAGGCCGCTGGAGCAGGCGCGAAGCTCGCGACGTTGCTCGAGATGCTCGACGAATTGCTCGAGGACGGCCGCCGCATTCTGCTCTTCTCGCAATTCACGAGCATGCTCGCGCTGGTCGAAGCGGCGCTGGACGAGCGTGCGATCCCGTACGTGCTGCTGACCGGCGACACGCGCGAGCGCGCCGAGCCGATCCGGCGCTTTCAAGCCGGCGAGGTCCCGCTGTTCCTGATCAGCCTGAAGGCCGGCGGCACCGGGCTCAACCTGACCGCCGCCGACACGGTGATCCACTTCGACCCGTGGTGGAACCCGGCGACGGAACGCCAGGCGACGGACCGCGCGCATCGGATTGGTCAGACGAAACCGGTCTTCGTGTACAAGCTGGTCTGCGAACGGACGGTCGAGGAGCGCATCCTGGAGCTGCACGAGCGCAAGGCCGCGCTGGCCGACGCGATTCTCGACGGCGATGTGGGTGCGGCTGCCCTCGATGCGGAGACGATCGCGGCGCTGTTCGCGGAGTGATCGCTGCCCGCAGCCACGAAGCGATCACGTCCAGGACACATCAGGCAGGGACGCTCCGATGAGTGACATGCGAAGCACGACCGAATTCCGGCGCATCCGGCCGCTCAGCGTCGCCGACTACGACCGTATGGGCGAAGCCGGCATCATCGACCCGGATGAACGCGTCGAACTCCTGAACGGCGAGCTGCTGCAAATGCCGCCGATCGGCCCCGCGCACTCGAAGGCCACCGTGACGTTGTACGACGAGTTTCGCGATCGATTTCGCGATCGCGCGGTGATGCGGCCGCAGCAGCCGATCACCCTGAGCGACGAAAGCGAACCGGAACCGGAAGTGGTCTTACCGCGGCAGCCGGCGGAGCGATACGACGACGCGCATCCGACGCCGGCCGACGTGCTCTTGGTCGTCGAAGTCGCCGACGCGACGCTCGCGTTCGATCGATCCGAGAAGCTGCAGGCGTATGCGCGCGCGGGCATTGGCGAGTACTGGATCGTGAATGTTCAGCGACGCGCCGTGGAGCGGTACCGCGAGCCCTCCTGCGCGGAGTACCAGTCGGTCGAGGTCTTCGGCGTCGACGCGTTGGTCGCCACCGGCAGCCTTCACGGACGACGCGTTTCCGGTTCGGCGGCTTTTCACGGCGCGATAGCGGCTCGAACGCGGTGAGGGGGCGTCAGCCGGCGGACGCGTAGACGGCGGCGATCGCGTCGGCCGTCCGGCGTGCCGCGGCGACGGCCGCCTCGGGCGCGACGACCTTCGCCTGCGCGCCGAAGCCGAACGTCCAGCGCACGACCTCGTCGACGTCCACGACGCGCACGGCGATGCGCACGCGGCCGTCGGGCAGATGCGTCACCTCCTGACCGCGATGCCACACGCGGCTCGCCGCCGCAGCGGCGACGACGGGTGTGAACTCGACGGTCACCGCGACCGGCGTCTCGTCGCCCTGCATGAAGCCCAGCACGTCGGGGTTCGCATAGCCTTCGGGGATCGTGCGCCGGCGTGCGGCCGTGCCGCTGCGCGTGGGAAGTCCGACGATGGCGTCGAGCGCGAAGAACCGCCATTTCTTCTTGCCGAGATCGTAGCCGACGAGGTAGTAGCGGCCCGATCGAACGACGACGCGATACGGTTCGACCTCCCGGTCCGTCGCCTCGGCGGCCCGCGCGCTGCGGTACCGGAAGCGCACCTGCGCGCGGCCGTCCCGCGACGCCCACGCGCTCTTCAGCTTCTCGTAGACCTGCGCGACGCGCGAACCCTCGACGAGCCGCGGCGCCTGCAAGTGCAGAAACGTCTCGCCTTCCGGCGCGCGGTCGGCCATCGCGCCGAGTTCGTCATGAAACGGCTCACCGAGCGTGCGCGCGATCTCTGCGATCAGCGCGAGGAACGGCGGCCGGTCTTCGTCGAGCCGGCGCAACGAGGTGTCGAGCGACTCCAGCCCGATCGCCCCGTCCTTGATCTTCGCCGCAATGCGAAAGCCCGAGCTCTTGCCGATGGCGCGCAATTGCTGCAGGTCGCGCTGAAAGCTGCGCTTATCGACCTCGTGCAGGCGCTGATAGTCGTCGAGCCGCACCCGCTTGTGCCGCAAGAGCTCGAGGAGCAGCCAGATCTTGCGCGCGACGGATTCCGGCGCCTCGCCCGTGTCCCGCCGCCCCGCATCGTCGAGATCCTCAAATCGTTTCGACACCGCACGATGCGGTTCGGCTCGCGTGCGTCCACGCCCCGCGTGCCTCAGTGGTCGGCAGTCCGGATCGCGCCAGCGGGGATCGGTGCGGGCGTCGCCGTGGTGGGAACGCCGCAGACCCGCTGCGCCCGCGACGTCAGCGGCACGTACATCTGCCCCCTCACGACCGTCACGTCTTTGTTGCTGCCGAAAAAGCCCTGACGACGACGGTATTCGCTGCGGTCGAAACGGACCGCGAGCGTATCGCCGCAAAACGAATGGACCTCATCGACGCCCACGCGCAGATTCGCCCCGCGATACACGAACAGGTCGTCGCGCCCTTGCTGCGCCTCGGCGACGCCGCCCTCCGCGTCGTCGCCCGCGCGCGCGACGACGTAGCCGTCCACGATCACGTCGTTCACGAGCTCGAAGTGCCAGTGCTGCCCGGTCTGCGCGGAGTACGAGTTGTGGCCTTCGAGCGTCCGCACGACGATCGGCACGCCGCGCGGTACGAGAACGGTCACGGTCGCGGGTGCCGGCGACTCGATCGCGGCCGGCGTTTCGGCCGCAACCGCGCCTGCCGGGATCAGCGCCAGCGCGAGCGCGAGCGCGCGAAATTGCGTTTGCATGCGCGCATCATGCTGGATCGACGCGACACAGGTGCGTCGCATCGCCTCGCGTCAGATCTCCGCGGACGTTTCGACGCCATTTGCCGTCCCGAACGGACCCACGCGCCACCGTACGGCATCACGGGGTCGTACGCTTCACCTTGACGGGCAGCGGCTGCCAGAAGTTTCCCTAGCTCGTACCGTGGTTCCGAAGCCGCTGAAACCAGGCCGGGTCGGTGACGGCAACGTACGCGCGCATCAGACCTTTATTGAACGAACAGCTCTTGCAAGGCGGAGAGCGTGCTCGACAGCGTTTTCTTCGGGACGGCGCCCAACTTCTTGACGAGCCGAGCCTTATCGATCGTTCGTATTTGATCGAGGAGAACAAGACCGGACTTTCCGCCGAAAGTCACCGGGACGCGGAACGGAGCGGGGCGACTGCCGGTGGTCATCGGCGCGACGATGACCGTACGCAAAAAGTCATGGAGCTCAGCGGGCGACATGACCACGCAGGGGCGCGTTTTCCGTATCTCACTGCCGATCGTAGGATCGAGCGCAGCGAGCCAGACCTCGCCTCGCGCTACCACGTCAACTCGGAATCGCCGGCGTTGCCGAACTCGGGCCACACAAGGGCGTCGTCGTTCGCGTCGGCGATCGCTCGACTCGCAGACGCCCAACCCTCACGAGGCCGGCGCGTCGGCTTCCGAAGAACGATGGCGCCGTCCTCGACGTCGATGTCGACGTCGCGTTCAAGCCCGACCTGCGCAAGAAGCGGCTTCGGGATGATGACGCCTTGCGAGTTTCCTACTCGCTTCAACGTGGTCCGCATGTACTAACAATGGTATAACACTCGGGAAAGGGCGTCAATCCTTCAGGCTCACGTGACTGCATGCATGTCCCGCTAGCACTCGTTGGATTCAAAGACGATCGGAACGCTTGGAAGCACCAGCGACGAATTCCGGCGCGACGATGTTCAACTTTTGCCAGTAGGGCACGTGCACGGTCATCAGCGTTCGGAAGAGCTTGCCGTGATTGTGCACTCGTAAATGTAGGAGCTCGTGGACGATCACGACGTCCTGCACGCGAGAGTCGCACCCGGCGAGATCCGAGGCCAAAGTGATGATGCCGCTAGTCGAGCACGAGCCCCATTTTTGGTGCATCGCCTGAAACGCGAATCACGCGCGGGCGTAGCGAGAGGCGCTTTGCCCAATAAACAGCGCGCTCACGCAGGCGCGCTACATCGTCAGATCGGATACCCATACGGGATGAATCTCCCTCGATCAGCGCCGTGAATCCTGAAGCGAGACGGCGTCTTTCTGGAAATAACGGGTTTTCTGCGGACCAATTAAAATAGCGGGCCAGACAAACTAGTCGGACCCGCTATCTTGATATCTCAGACTCGCGCTCTACAAATCCTCCGGATTGATCCCCTTCGGCTTGTACTGCGTCCGCACTCCAGGCGCACTCACCGTCGCATCCGGTTCGTAGTCGCCCTCATACTGCACCGTATTCTCCGCCATCCGCTGCCGTTCGTACGGTCCCAGCACCTTCGGGTTCATCTCCTGGCCGTTCGGCGCCACCACGTCAGCGTATGAGCTAAGCCCATCCGGATCCGGGTTGAAGTCCAGGAACACGTTCTTCGCGCGGCCTTCTTCGTCCAGATCCTGGCCCTCGGGCTGGATCGTGAGATTCCGGTAGCGCGACATCCCCGTGCCGGCCGGGATGAGCTTCCCGATGATGACGTTTTCCTTGAGACCGAGCAGCGGGTCGTGTTTGCCCTTGATCGCGGCGTCCGTGAGAACACGCGTGGTCTCCTGGAACGACGCCGCCGAGAGGAACGACTCCGTCGCAAGCGACGCCTTCGTCACGCCGAGCAGCACCGGGGTGCCCTCCGCGATCTTGCCGCCCTCGGCCTTGATCTTCTCGTTCTCTTCCGCGAAGACCGCGGCTTCGATCAGCTGACCGGGGAGCATCCGCGTGTCGCCGCCGTCGACGATCTTGATCTTGCGCAGCATCGAGCGAACGATCACTTCGATGTGCTTGTCGTTGATGTCGACGCCCTGTGAGCGGTAGACCTTTTGCACTTCCTGCACGAGGTAGTTCTGCAGCGCGGTCTCGCCGCTGATTCGCAAGATGTCGTGCGGGTTGAGCGAGCCTTCCGCCACCGGCTGACCGGCGACGACCTGCTGGCCTTCCTGCACCGAGAGGTGCGTGTTGGCCGGCACGTCGACTTCGTGGTCCACGCCGTCGGCGTCCGTGACGAACACGACGCGCTTGCCCTTCTCCTCGCCGAACTTGATCGTGCCGGCGAACTCCACCACCGGCGCCTCGCCCTTCGGCTTGCGCGCTTCGAAGATTTCCTCGACGCGCGGGAGACCGGTGATGATGTCTTCCTGGGCGACGCCGCCGGTGTGGAAGGTGCGCAGCGTGAGCTGCGTCCCCGGTTCACCGATCGACTGCGCCGCGATGATCCCGACCGCTTCGCCGATGTCGACCTTGAGGCCGGTGGCGAGATTGCGGCCGTAGCACATCGCGCAGACGCCGTACTTCGCCTGGCACGCGAGCACCGAGCGAATCTTGACCGTCTGAATCCCCGCGGCGATGATCGCCTTGGCCTTCTCCTCATCGATCTCGTCGTTCCGCTTTACGAGCTTCTCGCCGCGCGGTTTCTCCGGATCTTTGATGTCCTCGGCGGCGCGGCGGCCGATGATCCGATCATAGATCGGCTCGATCGTCTCTTTGCCGACGCGGATGTCGTTGACAGTGATGCCGTTCGCCGTTCCGCAATCTTCTTCGCGGATGATGACGTCCTGCGCCACGTCGACCAGACGACGCGTCAAGTAGCCCGAGTCGGCCGTGCGCAGCGCGGTGTCGGCGAGACCCTTGCGCGCGCCGTGCGTCGAGATGAAGTACTCGAGGACCGTGAGGCCTTCTTTGAGCGACGCCTTGACCGGGATCTCCAGGATGCGGCCCGACGGGTCGGACATGAGTCCGCGCATACCGCCGAGCTGCTTGACCTGCGCGATCGAACCGCGCGCGCCGGAGGTCGCCATCATGAACACCGGGTTGAGCGGGTTCTGCGCCTGCTGCATCGCGACGGTGACATCGTCACCGGCCTTCTGCCAGATCTCGATCGTCTTGTTGTAGCGCTCGTCATCCGAGATGAAGCCCTGGTCGAACAAGCCGTGCAGCTCGTCGACGTCGCCCTGGGCCTTGTCGAGCAGTTCGTGCTTGGCCTGCGGCACGATGATGTCGCTGATCGACACCGTCGTCCCCGACTGCGTCGCGTAGCGGAAGCCCAGTGCCTTGATCGCGTCGAGGAACTCGGCCGTTGCTGCGTTGCCGAACTTGCGATAGCACTCGGTGATCAGCTTCTTGAGCGCGCTCTTGTCGAGGATGTGGTTGAGGAACGGGTACTCCCACTCCGGCGGGAACGCTTCGTTGAGGATCGCGCGGCCGACGGTGGTGCGGATGCGCTTGCCTTCGTAGCGGATCTCGATCCACTCGTGCAGCCCGATCAGTTGGTGGTTGAACGCGGTGATCGCTTCCTCAGCGTCCTTGAACGCGAGCAGCGCCGTGGTGCCGTCGGGATGCTTGCGGGCCTTGCCGTTGCGCGCGACAGGCATCGCGTAAAGCGCGTCGTCGGAGAGCGCGGCCTTCGCCGGACCCTTGTAGTCGTCGGGCTGAAACGTGAGCCAGTAGAGCCCGAGCACCATGTCCTGGGTCGGGATCGACACCGGCACGCCGAACGACGGCTGCAGGATGTTGTTCGACGAGAGCATCAGGATGCGCGCTTCCGCCTGCGCGCCGGCGCTCAGCGGGAGATGCACGGCCATCTGGTCGCCGTCGAAGTCGGCGTTGTACGGCGTGCAGACCAGCGGATGCAGATGGATGGCCTTGCCCTCCACCAACACCGGCTCGAACGCCTGAATACCCAAACGGTGCAGCGTCGGCGCGCGGTTGAGCAGCACCGGATGCTCGCGAATCACTTCGTCGAGCACGTCCCACACTTCCGGACGCACGCGTTCCACCATGCGCTTAGCGCTCTTGATGTTGTGCGCTTGGCCGCGATCGACCAGCTTCTTCATCACGAACGGCTTGAAGAGCTCGAGCGCCATCTCTTTGGGCAGCCCGCACTGGTGCAGCTTGAGGTTCGGGCCGACCACGATGACCGAACGGCCCGAGTAGTCGACGCGCTTGCCGAGCAGGTTCTGACGGAAGCGGCCCTGTTTGCCCTTGAGGATGTCGGAGAGCGACTTCAACGGACGGTTGTTGGGCCCGGTGACCGGGCGCCCGCGGCGGCCGTTGTCGATGAGCGCGTCGACTGCTTCCTGCAGCATGCGCTTCTCGTTTTTGATGATGATCTCAGGCGCGGAGAGTTCCAGCAGCCGCTTGAGGCGGTTGTTGCGGTTGATCACACGGCGATAGAGATCGTTGAGATCGGACGTGGCGAAGCGGCCGCCGTCGAGCTGGACCATCGGGCGCAGTTCGGGCGCGATCACCGGCACTGCGGAGAGGATCATCCACTCCGGCTTGTTGCCCGACGCGAGGAACGCTTCGACGACTTCGAGGCGCTTGATCGCCTTGATGCGCTTCTGTCCCGACGTCTCTTTGAATTCGCGGCGCAGATCGTCTTGCAGTTTCCGCAAGTTCAAGTCGCGCAGCAGCTCGCGGATCGCTTCCGCGCCCATGCCGGCCTTGAAATTCGTTCCGTACTTCTCGCGGCTCTCGCGGTACTTCTGCTCGGTGAGGATCTCGCGCTTGGTGAGCGTCGTCGTGCCGGGATCGGTCACCACGTACGCGGCGAAATAGATCACCTTCTCGAGCTGACGAGGCGACATGTCGAGCAGGATGCCGATGCGCGACGGCACACCCTTGAAATACCAAATGTGCGTGACGGGCGTGGCGAGCTCGATGTGGCCCATCCGCTCGCGGCGCACTTTCGCGCGCGTGATCTCGACGCCGCAACGGTCGCAGATCATCCCTTTGAAGCGGATGCGCTTGTACTTACCGCAGTGGCATTCCCAGTCTTTGGTCGGACCGAAGATCTTCTCGCAGAAGAGCCCGTCGCGTTCCGGCTTGAGGGTGCGGTAGTTGATCGTCTCCGGCTTCTTCACTTCGCCGAAGGACCAGGCGCGAATCTGTTCGGGGCTGGCGAGCCCGATACGCATCGCGTCGAAATTGTTGACGTCGAGGAGGTTCATCGATTCCTTTGCACTCAGCGCGTCGGCGAGACAGAGGCGGCCGGGGTGACGTCGTGGAGGCCGGAGTAGCCTGAGGAAGCGTTGCTCTCGTCACGCTGAGCCTGTCGAAGCGCCGCCGGCGCCGTGACATCTCAGGAAAAGCAAGACGGCCCCAGGGGACGCCCGGTGCGACGTTCCTTGGGTCCGCGTTATCGGCCGAAGGGCATAGGGACGTAGAATAGCACATCCGCGCCAGAATGTCCACGCAGGCGCTCGCCCCCGGAGGAGCGAGCGCCCACCCGCCCAGGGCTAGAGGGCCGCTAGGCCGTTTGCCACGGCGGTGACGTCCGGCGTCCCTCTGCCGGTCGGGACGTCGAATCCCGACTTGGCCGAGAAGTCCGGCCCGAAGTAGGCGTTGTCGCCTTGCGTGATGTCGTGAAACTCGGTCGCGGGGAGCGCGTAGAGCTTCGGGTTGAGATAGCCGATCGGACCGCCCTTCTTCTGCGCCGCCAGGGCGACGATGCCGGGCCCACTGCGGCACGCCCTCGCTGGTGCCGCCGGTCAAGAAGAACTCCGGCTGGCCCGGGAACGATGCGATCACGAGGATCGTGGTGTACACGGACGCGCTGTAGGCGACGTCCGCATCGGTGCGTTGCGTGTTGCCCAGAGACGCCTGGAACGCGGGCACCGGGAAGATCGCGCTGGGCGCGCCGCCGCTCGCGTACACAGGTGTCCGTAGAGGCAGCCGAACGGGCAGGCGTCGTCGTCGTTCCACCCGACTCGCTGCCGTAGGTGCCGTCGTCCGCCGCGAAGATCGCGGTGCCGCCCACGCCGGTGACCAGCGGATCCGACGCCGGGAAGAGCGCGTTGACCCCGGCCGGTGCCTTGGTGATGCCGTGGTTGGTTGCGCCCCAGTCGCCGGCTGCCGCCACCACGCTGATGTTCGCGGCCTTTGCGGCTCGGAACGCGAGGTCGGCCTGCTGCACCAGCAGGTTGTTGCCGCCGCCCGCGATGTTTGCTTCGGGCGATCCAAAGCTCTGCGAGATCACGTCGCCCAAGTGATGGTCGACGGCATAGCGCACGGCGTTCTTCAGGACGTCGCCGCCGTTGTTCGCTGCGACGACGAGCACGATGTTGGCACCCGGCTCGACTGCATGGGCCCACTCGACATCGAGCGTGGTCTCGCCCGCCCAGCCTTCCTCGTTGTGGTGCTGAAGCGGGTTGTAGACCGGCGCGCCGCCCGGATAGACAACCGAAAACGACGGCGGATCGGGCAGCCCGAAGTACCGGTCGAACAATTTCAAGTCTGCGTCGATCGTCGGCGAACCGTAGGCATCGACGATCACGATCGTCCGTCCGGCGCCGGTCAGGTTCGCCGGCACGTTATAAGCGCGGCGAATCTCTTGCGGTGTATAGCACGCGAGACCGATCAGCGCGACGCACTGCGACGGCGTGTAGGGAAACGTCGCGGGCGTCTTCACCGCGACCGACGGCAGCGCCGTGAGGTGCGGATCCGCGAAGTACGAGAACGCGCTGTCGGCGCGGGACAACGATTGCGTTCCGCGCGTACCGGGACTGCCCGGGACGGACGAAATGGCGCCACCGCCGCCGCAACCCGCAAGTACGAACGCCGCCGCCGTAACGGCGGCGACGCGAAGAGAAAAGCCTCATCAAAATGGCAACTCCCTCGATGTACGGCGGGCGGCCCGTGATGCCACGGACCACCCGCATATGCTGCCAGTGTGTCGGAGTAACGGCGATCAGTGACCGATCGCTGAGATGATCTTCGCGGCGTCGGGACTGCCGAGACCCGTCGGCACGTCGAAGCCGGCCGTTGCGGAGAAGCCCGGGCTGCCGAAGCTGTTGTTTCCAACGGTAACGTCGTGGAACGCAGTCGCCGAAGCTGCGTAGAGCTTCGGGTTCAGGTAGCCGATGGAATGGCCGGCCTGTTGCCCTGCGAGCGCGACAATGCCCGCCCACTGTGGCGCGCCTTCACTCGTTCCGCCGAAGAAGTACAGGCCGTTCTTGCCGGGGCCGAGGAACCCGAGATACGTGAGGACCGCGGTGTAAACCGAGGCGTTGTACGACACGTCGGCGCTGGTGCGTTTCGTGGCGCCCAGGGCCGCCTGGAACGACGGCACCGGGAAGAGCACGCTGGGCGCGCCGCCGGAGGCGCCGAAGATGCCGTCTTTGCAGGTGAACGGGCAGCCGGTCTTATCGTTCCACACCGTTTCGTTCGTGTAAACGCCGGTGTCGCTCATGAAGAGGTTCGTGCCGCCGACGCCCGTGACCAGCGGGTCCGACGCCGGGAAGAGGGCGTTGTCGAACGTCGCGCCGTTGCCGGCACCGCTGTCGCCTGCCGAGGCGAGGACACTGATCCCCGCGTTCGCGGCCGCGACGAAATTCGCGTGCGCCTGTTGATCTTGCAGATTGTTGCCATTCCCGCGAATCGCCGCTTCCGGTGCGCCGTAGCTTTGCGAGATGACGTCTCCGAGCTTGTGGGCGACGGCGTACTTGACGGCGTTGTCGAGCACATCGCCGCCGTTGTTGGCCGCGACCACCAGCACGATGTTGGCCCCCGGCGCGATCGCGTGCGACCACTCGACGTCGAGACTCGTCTCTTCCGCCCAGCCGGTTTCTCCGTGATGCTGCAGCGGGTTATACGTCGGCGATCCGCCGGGATAGACGATCGAGAACGAGGGCGGATCTGGTAGACCGAAGATGAGATCAAAGGTGTGCAAATCGCTTTTGATCGTCGGCGAACCGTACGCGTCGACGATCACGATCGTGCGGCCGGCGCCGGTCAGCGTCGATGGAACATCATAGGCGCTCCGGATCAACTGCGGCGTGTAGCACGCCAATCCGAACGCCGCAACGCACTGCGACGGTTTCAGCGGAAACGCATCGGGTGTGTCCTGCGCGTTTGCGAGCAGAACGTGCGGATTAACGTCGTAGACGAAACCGCCGGTGCTCGTCGTTGCAGACGCCGTTGTGCGACCGCCGCCGGCCGATGCGCTGGGCAGCGTATATCCGCCGGCTCCGCAGCCGGCTAGCATCGCAGCGAGCAACGCGAATGCAAGAATACGCGTACGCGAAAACTTCAAAACCGAGACCCTCTTTCGGGTTAGCACCCAGAACCCGCGCACCCGTGGAGCCTCCTACGCGGTGGCGCACGTTTCGTGACGCGGCGTCGGGGGCCTTCCACCGCACCGCGTACAATGTTCGCGTTCGTGCGCACACTGCTTCGCCGATCGGTTGCGATCGTTGGCATCGTTGTCGCCGTCGTCGTCTTGATCGCGGTGGGCTATGTTGCTTGGGTCTTATGGACTACGTCCGCGGGTATCGCGCGCGTTGACGGAACGCAAGGCGGAATGCCGGTGGATGGGCCGGTGACGATCGCTCGCGACGACCGCGGTGTCCCGCACGTGCGCGCCGGTTCGGTACACGATCTGTTTGTCGCCGAAGGCTATGCGATGGCGAGCGACCGGCTCTTTCAGATGGATACGACGCGTCGCTTTGTGTACGGACAGCTCGCGGAAGAACTCGGCGGGCGGCTCGTGCGCGTCGATCGCCGCATGCGACGATACGACATCCGCCGCCTCGCCACGGATGTGTACGCGCACGCTTCGCCCGATGAGCGCGCGCTGCTCTCGGCGTTCGCGGACGGTGTCAACGCGGCCGCGCGTACGCAGCCGACGCCGCCCGAGTATCGCGCGCTCTTCCGCAATTTCGAGCCCTGGCAGCCGCAGGATGCGCTCGCGGTCGGCTTCGCGACGGTGCTGGATCTCGACGACGTCCCCGATGATGTCGTCATTCGCGATTGGGTGCGCCGCGAAGTCGGCGATCGCGCACTCGAGGCGTTCTATCCGCTGACCGACCCGCGTTACGACGTGCCGACCGACGGGGCTTCACCGGGACCGATCGCAGCGCTGCCAGCACTCGGCGGTGCGATGGGCGGCTTCGCCGACGCCGACATCATGCCGGCGGAAGAGCGCGCGCCGGTCGGCAGCAACGGCTGGGTGGTCGGCGCCGACCGCACCACCGTCCGCCGCGCCCTGCTTGCGAACGATCCGCATCTCGATCTCGGAATCCCCGGCATCTGGTGGCTCTTCGAAGGAAGCGCGCCGGGGATGCACATCGCGGGTGCGGCACTTGCCGGGACGCCCGGCGTCACGCTCGGGCATAACGAGCATCTCGCATGGGGCGTGACCGCCGGCGAGACCGCCGCGATGCGCGTGCTCAAGGAACGTCGCGACGGCGACCGCGTCTTCGAGCACGGCCGCTGGGCCCCGCTGCGGCATCGAATCGAGACGATCACCGTCCGCTTCGGCGCCGACGTGCGTGCGGATATTCGCGAGAACGATCGCGGCGTCGTGATCGCGGACGATCAGAAGAACCACGTCGCCTACATCATGCAGTGGCGGATGCGCACGCATCCGGTCTCGACGCTCGCGCCATTTTTCCACCTGCTGACCGCGCGCACCGCCGCCGACGGCGTCGCGGCGATGCGCGCCTTGCCGGAACCTGCGCTCAACACGTTCTTCGCCGACGACGACGGAAACGTTGCGTATCACTTCGCCGGCGGCGTGCCGATGGAACCGGCGTGGGGCCGCTGGGCCGTGGACGGCGACGCGCCCGAACCGGCGTTTCTGTCCTACGACGCGGCACCGCACGTCGCGCCGTCGCGTTCGGCGATCGTAGTGACGAGCAACAATCGCAGCAGCGGCGCCGGCTCGCCGAGGCTCGCGCCGTTCTGGCCGCCGCCGTACCGCGCCTACGAAGTGGAGCGGGCGTTACGAAGTGCCGCCGACCCGCAAGGCAAACTGACGCCCGACGCGATCGCCGCCGTGCAGCGCGACGCGACGTCCCCGGCAGAAGCCGAATTTGCATCGCTCGTCCTTGCGTCGGCAGCCCGGTCACATGCCGCCGACGACGCTTCGCTCGCCCCGATCGTGAACGCCCTGCGCTCGTTCGATGGATCGCTCGTCCCCGAGTCGCGCGGCGCAACCGCAGTGGTAGCGCTGCGGCTCGATATGCTCGGTGCACTCGCGAAAACGCACCTCGACCCGACCCTCGCCGGCGAATATCCCGCGACAGGCCCCGGCTTCGAGGTCGTCTTGCGCGCGTTGCGGGAACGTCCGCACGGCTGGGTGACGCGCGACGACTATGACGCGTTCGTGCGCGCCTCGCTGCAGCGCACGCAGCAACGGCTCGGCGGCGACATCCCAGCGTTCGGAAGCTACGCGGCGCAGCCGATCACGCACAATCTCGCCGCGTTCGGCTTCACCTTGTGGAACGGGCCGACGTATCCGGGCCGCGGCGGCAGCTTCGCGCCCGCCGTGCAGTGGCGCAATCACGCGCAGTCGTTCCGTGCGGTGTGGATCGCCGGCGATTGGGACAACGGCACGATCGACATCGGCAACGGCGAGTCGGGCGAACCGGGCTCGCCGCACTACACGGACCAGGCCGCAGCCTGGGTGCAGTTCGCGCGCACGCCGTTGCCGTTCACCGACAAAGCGGTGCAGGACGCAACCCGCGCAACGCTCACGTTGACGCACTGACCGAATCTCGGCGCCGGAATAGCGCTCCTGGCGCCGGGGCACCGCCGCCAGGGTGGAACACGAACGCGGCTTCACGCTGATTGAAGTCCTCATTGCCGTGGGCATCGTCGCGTTGGTGGCGCTCGGCGCCGTCGGCGCTGGCGCATCGGCGCGCTCGATGGCCGTCACGTCGGCCGCCGATCGGTTCGACCAGCTGCTCGACGCCGCTCGCACCGAGGCGCGAGAGTTCCCGCACGGCGTCACGATCACGTTCACGCCGGATGCGTACGGCGACGGTTTCGTCGCGCGACTCTATCACAGCCGGCCCGGCACCGAGCCGCTCGCGGCAACGACGATCCCGCCGCTCCAGGCACGCGTGTCGCTTCGAGAAACCGACGAACTCGGGGCGCCCGCCTTCGCGATCGCGATCCACGCAAACGGAACGATCGGCGGCTTACCGGGCGACGTCACGCGCGGAGCGAGCTCCGAGCTGAACTGCCCGGACTCACAGCGCTTTCACTTCACATTCGCGTACGCCGGCTTTGTCGTGGACCGCTATCTCCCATGCCGCATCCAACTCGCGGCAACGGGACCAGTATCACTGATAACGTACGCTACCGCGACCCCGCAGCCGTCGCCGAGCATCGACGTCTGCTCCTCGGCGTCGTGCACGTTAACCGCGCCCCCGCAGCCGGCCGTCACTGCGACATGCCCGCCGAATTATACTCAAACTACGGGCGGACAATGCCTGGCCAACTTCGTCGTGTGCTCGAGTTCACCGGCGGGCACAATTCTGGGACCTGACGCGGACGGCATCCACGAAGACATCTCAAGCGGCGCATCATGCGCTACTCCGACGCCTACGAGCGCAGCAGCAACACCGACGCCGCCCACGGTTATTCCAACGCCCACGCAGATCGGTTGCGTTGGGTCGAATTGCTTTGGAGGGCCCGGCACGTCTTCTCCAACGCCGACTGCAGGACAGATCGTTGAAGTGCAAATATGGGCGGTTTTTTCTGGGCCGCACGAGTTCGCCACGCAAACTGACGGTGAGACGTTCATCCTGTACAGCGACGGCTCTGAATCGGACGGTGCGGCCCCGGCGGGTGCTACTTGGGCGTGTTCCGTACGGGAGCCGGTAATCGCGCCTTCCGGCGGCACAGTGTGGGGCGGATTTTACAAGAAACCGGGTGACGTCACGTTTCAGCCGCAATACGATCGAATGTATCAAGAGGCAAATAATACCGGCGGAGACGGGTACCTTGCTGAGACCTCGGATCTAGCCTGTATTTAGTTGTAGAAGTCAGGATTTGATCTGACGGTTATCGAATACCGGTGGTGAATCCTCCTGAGGAGCCATCCATGAACAGCGACCGAAAAGTCATCAAGGCGAAAGTGGGCCTACTCCAGCTCGGCAAGCAGCTCGGAAATGTGACTGAAGCCTGCCGCGTGATGGGTTACAGCCGTGATAGCTTCTACCGTTTCAAAGACCTCTACGAGACGGGCGGCGATCTAGCCTTGGCCGAGATCACCAAGCGAAAGCCGAACCTCAAGAACCGCATTGCTCCCGAAGTCGAGGATGCGATTGTCGATCTTGCGATCGAGTTCCCTGCGTACGGTCAAGTGCGCGCAGCGAACGAGCTCGCCAAGCGTGGGATGCGTATGTCGCCGGCGGGACTTCGCGGGGTGTGGCTGCGACACGATCTTGAGACGATGAAGAAACGGCTCAAAGCGCTGGAAGCAAAGAGCGCCCAAGATGGGCTCGTCCTGACTGAGGCGCAAGTCGTCGCGCTGGAGCGTGCCAAGCTCGAGAAAGAAGCGCACGGCGAGTTCGAGAGTGAGTGCCCCGGCTACTGCGGCGCGCAGGACACCTTCTTCGTTGGGACGATGAAGGGCGTCGGCCGCATCTACCAGCAGACCTTCATCGACACCTATGCGAAGGTGGGCGTCGCGAAGCTCTATTTGGACAAGACACCAATCACTGCGGCCGACCTGCTCAACGATCGCGTGTTACCGCTATACGAAGAGTACGGGATTACGTTGCAACGGATCCTGACCGACCGCGGCACGGAGTTTTGCGGGCGTGAGGGACATCCGTACGAGCTCTACCTGGCGATCGAAGACATCGACCACACCCGAACGAAGGCACGCCATCCGCAGACCAACGGCATCGTCGAGCGTTTTCACAAAACGATGCTTGATGAGTTTTATCGGATCGCGTTTCGCAAGACGATCTACACGTCGCTCGAGCAACTGCAGCGGGACCTCGATGCGTGGACCGAGGAGTACAACACGCAGCGTCCGCATCAAGGACGCTGGTGCTACGGCAAGACGCCGATGCAGACATTCGTCGACAGTGTCTCCCTTGCGAAAGAGAAACAGATCGCTTAGCAGCCCCGTGAAAAAATCGGCGCGTGGTTGGCGAACTGCCCGTTCAGCACGGTTTTCGGGAGGTCGGCGGACCTCTCGAAGCCCGTTGCCGAGCGGTTCATCTCGAAAACGCCCCTCGGGTCAGCATCACTTCGCATCATGTCGCGGCCCTCAGATTGCGTATCCTGATCAAGTTGTACGCCGCGGCCGTCCAGCGCACAATGTCGCCGACCAGATCAAGCCCGCGGAAATGCACCTTGCGCAATCGGCCGATCGTCTTGCCCCACCCGAAGCTCTCCTCGATCAACTTGCGCCTGCGTTGACTCACCGTGTAGCCCGGATGGCGGACGGTTCGGCGGTCGATCGCGCTGCGGCGACGGGTCGTATTTTGAGCAACGTGCGGCGTCACGTTGAGCGCTCGCAACGCCTCGACAAAGTCTTTGGTATCGTACGCCTTGTCGGCGCCGAGCGTGATTCGGTTGCTTCCGCTGACCCCGCGAATCAATTCCAGCGCTGCTTCGCGTTCGGCGATCCCGGTCGCGCGAGTGGTCTTCACGCCGACGATCAAGCCGTTGCGATTCTCCATCAGAGCATGTCCGAGATAGCCGAGAATCGCCGGCGCGCCGCTGCTCTTGCGGTACAACCGCGCGTCCGGATCGGTACTCGAGACGTGCGTCTCGTTGCTGCGCGGCCGGCCACGAAAGTTCACGCCCTCGTTGCGACCGCCGCTCGAGGTCGGCGGTTCGTCGTCCGACTTGGGCCGAAAGCTCTTGTGGCTGGCCCACGCCTCGATTAGCGTCCCATCGACGGTGAAATGCTCGTTCGAGAGCAGTTCGTCGGCACGCGCCCGCTCGACCACGGCGGCGAAGAACCGCTCGGAGATTTCGCCATTCAAGAACCGATCGCGGTTCTTGCTGAACGTCGAGGGGTCCCAGATCTTGTCGTCCATGCTCAAGCCCACGAACCAACGAAAGAGCAAATTGTAACGCAACTGCTCCAGCAGCATCGGCTCGCTGCGGATCGAGTAGAACATTTGCAACAGCAAGGCTCGCAGCAGCTTCTCCGGCGCGATCGATGGCCGGCCCCGTCGGGAGTAGAGCTTGGGAAACTCCGGCGAGAGTTCGCGCAGAATTTTGTTGACCATCACGCGCATCGGGCGCAACGGATGATCGCCGGGCACGGTGTCTTCCGGCTGCAACGTCGTCCAAACGGATGCACGCTGCTCATCATGAGTCCGCATCGGCCGCAACCTCACCAAGGTATGAGGAGACTTGCTCTTATAATACGCGAAAAACGCCGTCACGCCAACATCAACTCGGCCGATTTTTCATCGGCCTGTTAGACTGAAACCCAACCTATCTGACACTACCGCAAGATCGTACGACTGTCAGATCACATAGTAGCTAGTACAATTTAGTAGTCGACGGCGTTCACGCAGTACCGTCGAGTTTTGTCCCTTACTTTTTCTCATCGGTCGCGCATGCGTCAAAATCGAAGCTCAGATGCCGACCGGTGAGTAGAATTCCTGCGAGAACACATCCCACGGCGTACCGCGTTGGGCACCGTCCCCTGGAACGCTGCCCCATGTGTCAGGATGATGTGGTACCAGCTCCCTCGGAAAAGTTCTGTTAAGCTGGGGCTGTCAGGAGCATACCATGAACCCACCCTCAAACGGTTCGCCGCCGTCGATTGAGCGTCGGCTCTCGATTGTCGAGACGCCGGTTCAGCGGCCGACGCGACGTCGCTTCTCGGTCGCCGAAAAGGCGCGTATTGTGAACGATGCTGATGCCTGCGAGTCGGGTACGGTCGGTGCGTTCTTGCGCCGCGAAGGCATCTACTCTTCGCAGCTGTACGCATGGCGCAAGGAGCGCGATCGCGGCGATTACGATCCAAAGGAAATTAAGGCCCGAGCTCTCGATCGTAAGGAAGCCGAATCGCTCAAGAAAACGAACCACGAGCAAGACATTGAGATACGCAGGTTGCAACGCAAGATCGCGCGCTTGGAGCTTCTCGAAGACATCCGAAAAAAAGCAGCGGGGCTCTTGAACATCGAGTACAAGAGCCCCGAGTTCGACGACCTGGACGACTGATCGATGTTGCGCTCGAGCTGTGCGCAACGGCACCCGAACGCGCGACGTGCCTTGCGCTCGGCGTGAGCCGCTCGACGTTACGTCGGCGGCGCAAACCCGCAGGCGAGCGCGCGCTGCTCAAGACGATCGCGCGCCGCAACGCATTGAGCGAAGCCGAGCGCCGGTATGTCGCGGCGGTGTTGTGCTGCGAGCGATTTGCAGACCTTGCCGTGCCGCAAGTCTTCACGCGCCTGCTCGACGAGGGAACGTATCTGTGTTCGGTAAGCACGATGTATCGCATCCTACGAGCAAACGCGCAAGTCCGCGAACGGCGGCGTCTTGCGCGCCATCCCGCGCATGAGAAGCCACGCCTGGTTGCTAACGCGCCGCGACAAGTCTTGACGTGGGATATCACCAAGTTGCCGAGTTCCGTCAAGGGCGTGTACTTTTCGTTGCTCGTGATGATCGACATCTTCAGCCGATACGTCGTCGGCTGGACCATCGTGCGGCGTGCCAACGCCGAGATCGCGGCGGAATTCATTCGTGCGACGCTCCTGCGCGAAGGAATCGAGCCGCGACAAGCCGTCGTTCACAGCGATCGCGGAACCGAGATGACCGCGCAGCCAGTGTGTGATCTTCTCGACAAGATGGGCGTCGCGCGATCCTATAGCCGCCCGCGCGTGAGCGACGACAATCCGTTCATCGAATCGTCGTTCAAGACGCTGAAGTACCAGCCGACGTTTCCATCGGCGTTCGGATCGCTTGAGGACTCGTACGCGTTCTGCTCGCCGTACTTTATGTGGTACAACAACGAGCATCGCCATTCGGGAATTGCGATGTTGACGCCGGCGGCGGTACACTTCGATCAGGGCGAAGCCATCCTCGCCGCGCGTCACAAGACGATGATCGCTGCTTATGCGTTGCAGCCGCATCGCTTTGCCGCTGGCGCGCCAAAACTCGCAACAATTCCGAGCCAAGTCTGGATCAACGAGTCGAAGGCTGCCGACATCGCCGCATGACCAAGATGCTCACAAACTCCCGCAACCTGCTGGTATCAAATTACTTGACAAGTTCCGCTCCGGCCGGCGGAAAGACCATCGCGTACGTCGGCGTGCCGACCGCGTAGCCGGAAACGCGATACGATCCGTCGGCGGCCGTTACGGCCTGCGCGTCGCCGGCCGGCAGCGTCGGCGGCGGCGTTGCGCCCAGGATCAGTGTCGGTCCCACAACCACGGTCGCACCTGCGATCGCCGGTCCTGCGGCGTTGCCGTCGCCCGCGAAGCGCTGCGCGCCGAGGTCGCGCACCGAGCCCTGCACCGTGAGCGGCACCGGCGTTGCTGTGGCGGTCGGTGCCGCCGTCGGCGGCGAGACGCTCGCACCGGACGACGACGACGCGTTCCCTCCGCCTCCTCCGCACGCCGCAAGCCCAGCGGTCGCGGCTACGCAAAGCACACCCATTCCGAGTAGACGGTCGCATGAACTCCTTTCGTTCGTACACCGCGAGTCGAACGTCTGCGCGACGTTGCGCTCCCTCGCTAACGCGTCCCGATGTGCGCCGCAGCCTCGCTCGCATCCTCTCGCCTTTGCGCGGACGACCTCCGCGCCATTCGGGTTCCGGTTCGCGCATCTCGCGCAGCCAATGTCACCGCTCGCGTCCGGGCTTGGTACGCCATGCGCCGCCCGCGACTATACTCGGCAAAAGCCGTCCATTGGCGATCACGCTCCCATCCAATGCGACTTTTGTAGGAGGCGCCCCGGTGTTCGAACAGCCCTCGTCCCGCACCAACGGTCACTCGAACGGACACGTCACGGCGGCGACCGATCCGGACCGGCCGTACTCGGCGGACGATGTCGCACGCCTTCGCGGGTCGGTGCGCATCGAGCATACGCTCGCGCGCCGCGGCGCGGAGAAACTCCGCGCGCTCCTCGCGGAAAACGAGCCCGTCGCCGCACTCGGGTGCCTCACCGGCGGCCAAGCCGTCGAAGCCGTGAAAGCCGGCCTGAAGGCGATCTACCTCTCCGGCTGGCAAGTTGCCGCCGACGCGAACACCGCCGGTCAGATCTATCCCGACCAATCGCTGTATCCGTACGACTCGGTGCCGAAGGTCGTCGAGCGCATCAACAACGCGTTCCAGCGCGCCGACCAGATCGACAGCGTCGAAGGCCGCAGCGGCAACGATTGGTTCGCGCCGATCGTCGCCGATATGGAAGCCGGCTTCGGCGGTCCGCTCAACGTCTTCGAACTCACCAAGGCGATGATCGCCTCCGGCGCTGCCGGCGTGCACCTCGAAGATCAGCTCGCCTCGGAGAAGAAATGCGGGCACCTCGGAGGCAAAGTGCTGATCCCCACGCAGCAGGCGATCCGCAACCTGATCGCCGCGCGGCTCGCGATGGACGTGCTCGACGTCCCGACCGTCCTCGTCGCGCGCACCGACGCCGACGCAGCGAACCTTCTGCTCTCCGACATCGACGATCGCGACAAGCCGTTCCTCACCGGCGAACGCACCGCCGAAGGCTTTTACCGCGTGAAGCCCGGCATCGATCAGGCGATCGCGCGCGGCATCGCGTACGCGCCGTACTGCGATCTGATCTGGTGCGAAACTTCCCATCCGTCGCTCGAAGAAGCGAAGGCGTTCGCCGACGGCATCCACGCCAAGTTCCCGGGCAAGATGCTCGCGTACAATTGCTCGCCGTCATTCAACTGGAAGCTCAAGATCGACGAAGACACGATCGCGTCGTTCCGACAAACCCTCTACTCGTACGGCTACCGCTTCCAGTTCATCACGCTCGCAGGCTGGCACGCACTCAACCACTCGATGTTCGAACTCGCCTACGACTACCGCGAGCGCGGGATGTCGGCGTACGCGGACTTCCAGCAGCGCGAGTTCGCCAGCGAAAGCAAGGGCTACACGGCGACGCGCCATCAGCGCGAAGTCGGGACGGGCTACTTTGACGCGGTGACCAACGTGATCAGCGGCGGCACGTCGTCGACGACCGCGCTGACCGGCTCGACCGAAGAAGCGCAGTTCCAGCCGGCAGCGGCGGTCGCGTAGCACACGCGAACGCGGACGACGCGGTCAGCGCAGCGACGCGATCGCGTCGTCCGCATACGCGAGCAACTCGGACGCGGACGGCATCTCGCCGTCGCGCGCGCGATGCTGGCGGAACGTCACGTTGAGACGTTCGCCGGTGCTCCGCGGGTCGCGCGGAACGCGGTGCTCCCAGTACAGTTGGGTGTCGCCGCGCATGATCACCAGATCGCCGTGGGTCACCTCGACGCTCACCGGATCGTGGCGCAAGCCGCTGTCTTTCTTCGGCCGCAGTTGGAATGTGCGCGTCGCGCCCAGCGAAAGCGACGCGACGATCAGCCGCGCGTCGCGCGATCCGTCACGGTCACCATGCCATGCAACCGCATCGCGTCCGTCGCGATAGCGGTTGAGGAAGCAGTAGTCGTAGCGCGTCCCCGTGTAGCGTTCGACCGCGGCGCGGACGCGCTCGAGCGTCGGCGTCCACGGCTGCGGCATCTTCTCCCCGCGACCCGCCGTCTCGCGCGGCACCATCACCCGCTTTCCGTACATCAGCCGCGAATCGGCACGCCACCGCGTATCCGCGCTCAGCTCTCGTACCAACGCGTCGGCGATCTCACGGTCGAGGAACTCCGGGATATACGTGACGTCGCCGCGGTCGCCGACCAGGATCGTCGGACTGGCGGCGGAGGCGAAGAGCGCGAGCTGGCGGGCCATGGCGGATACGAACATACGTTCGCATCCGCGTCCTCAAAACCCTAGCGGGCCGCCCCCGGGGGGCGGCCGGCGAGGATCGCGTGCATTTGCTCGCCGAGACGCTTGCTCACCGCGACGTCAAACCGAGCCCTTGCGATCGACCGGGCGATGTACGGTGCCGCCTGTGACGGGAGCTTCGCCGTGAGCCACGCGTTGAGCTCGTCCGGCGACGCGGCACGCCAATACGTCGCCGCCACGCCCCGCGCGATGCCGATCATCGCCTCGAACGATGACTGCTTCCGCCGGAGCTTGTCGCTGTTGGCTCGATAGAACGCCCACGCCGCTTGCGGATTCCAGTTCGCGACGGTTCCCACGTAGCGCGCTCGAAGCCCGAACTCTTGCGGCGGGATCTCATCGCTCAGGGTCAGCGCGAGCGCGCGCTGCGCAAGCTGCGGGTCGCGCACGCTCATCAGCGCCGTGAGATATCGACGGGCGACCACCGGGTCCGTCGCGCTCGTGGCGAGCGTGTGGATTCGCTCCCATGTCGCCGCATCGGCGTTCGTCGCAACGATGGCCAGCACGAGGCGCTGTTCTTCCGGCGTCGCCGTTGCGTTCGGCGCCTGCATCGCCGCAAACCGGCGTCGCGCTTCCGCGACGGTCGCGGGATCGTTCCAATCGCCGAGCGCATCGAGCACCGTCGAGCGCAGATCGACGAGCGCCGGCGATTCGCCCGGCACGGCATCCCACGTGAGCGCCGCCGCGAGCGGGCTCACCAGGGCGCGCCCATAGGCCGCCACCGCGTCGTGATCGGGCGTGCCGCGCGCGTCGCGTTCGAGTGCCGCGAGCGCGCCGACGATCTGCTCCCACGCCCGCGCATCGCGCTCGCTCCCCATCGATCGCGCGAGCCCGAGATACCCCGTCAGCGGAACGCGGCCGGATCGCGCGAGCGCCCACTGATCGTCGAGCATCGCAATCTTGTCGGCGGCGGGAAGCGCTCCGAACGCGCGGCGGTTCACCTCGAACGTCGCTGCGTCGTAGGCGACGCGATAGTAGCCGACGTTCCCCGCGTTGACGCGCAGCGGTTCGCCGCAGCGTCCGGCGGGGATCCCGCTCTGCGACGCCGTCGCGAGCACGACGTACTCCGGCGTGCCGGCTGCTCCCGACGCAATCGCGACCGGAATGTTCCAGAGTTCGTTGGCCGGGTCGTCGCCGTCGAGCAGAAAACGATGCTGCGCAAGGGTGACGGTTCGATTTCCCGACGACGCGTCGCATACAGACGTTACGGAGACGAGCGGGAATCCCGGTTGCTCCGTCCACGCGCTCGCAAGCGCGGCGACGTCCTTGCGGCTCGCACCGCTGAGGCTGTTCCAGAGATCCGCGGTCGTGGCGTTCGAGTATTTGTGCGCCTGCATGTACGCGCGCACGCCGGCCTGGAACGTCTGCGGTCCGAGATACGCCTCGAGCATGCGCAGGAACGCTTGACCCTTGTCGTAGGTGATCTCTGAGTCGAACGAGGCTCCGGCCTGCAGTTCGTCGGTGACGTGCTGCTGGATCGCATGTGCCGCGAGCCGTGCGTCGGCGTTCATCGCCGATTCCTTGGAAGCGTCTTCGCGCTGAGCCCACTGCCACGACGGGTTGAAATGCTCGGTCGCCTTCGCCGACATCCACGACGCGAAGCTTTCGTTGAGCCAGATGTCGTCCCACCAGCCCATCGTGACCAGGTCGCCGTTCCATTGGTGCGCCATCTCGTGGGCGACGACGCTGAAGCCGTCCTCACGCTGTCCGACCGTCGCGCTGGGCGGATGCAGGATGATGTCCTGGTTGTAGGTGATGCCGCCCCAGTTTTCCATCGCGCCACCGAAGCCGCCGGGGATCGCGATGTGGTCGAGTTTCGGCAACGGAAACTTCACGCCGAAGTAGTCGTCATAGTAGGTGAGAATCCGTTCGGCGCTCTCGAGCGTGTAGCGGCCCTGCTCCTCGCTGCCGCGCACCGCCCACACGTTCTGTTTCACGCCGTCGGGCCCGGCGCCGCCGATCGACGCGAGATCGCCCGCCGAGAGCACGACGAGATACGACGGCATTCGCGGAGTGCGTGCGAACGTCGTCGTCGAGACGGCGCCGTGCACGCGACGAGCGACCGGCGGCGTGTTCGACACGGCGTTCCACGCCGCGGGGAGCGTCACCGTGAGCTGAAACGTCGCGCGGAACGCGGGCTCGTCCCAACTGGGGAACATGCGGCGCGCGTCGGTGGCTTCGAACTGCGTCGAGAGCATGCGCGCCGTCGTGCCGTCGCGACGGCGATAGTCTTGCGCGAACAGGCCCGCCGGCGCCTCGCCGATCGCTCCCGCGTACTGCACCGCGAGGACGTGCGCGCCCGCCCGCATGGGTGCGTGCAGCGCGAACGTGGTGAGCTGCTTGTCGTTTTCCGTGCGTACCGTCAGCGGCCGTCCGTCGAGCGTCGCCTTCGCGATGGTGAGGTCGAGCGTGTTGAGCACGATGCGGTCGGTGGGCGTGCGCGCGTCGAGCACAACGGATTCGGTGCCGGTGAAGCGCTTGGCGCTCGCATCGGGGACAATCGTGATGGTGTAGTCTTTCGGGACGATCGTCTTGGGCAAGCGCCCGGGCGTCGTGTCGAAGGCGAACGGCGCGACCGCCCCGGCCGGCGCGGTCGGGGCAAGCACGAGCGCGGCGGCAACCAATGGAAGAATACGGAGGAACATCGCGGCCCGCAATTCCGGACGCGTTACGATCGCTCCCGCCGCTTGCGATCCTGGCGATGGATCGCTTTCGCGATCGTGTCGGCGATCTCGGCTTTCGTCATGTGCGAGGTGGGCTGCGCGCCGAGTTCGCGCGCTTCGGCCAGGAGCTGCTCCTTCGTCTTGCCCTCCATGTCCACGCCGCCGAACGCCGGAGCGTCGGCATCGGGGCCGCCCTGCTCGGCGCGCGGGTCGGAAGGACCGCGTTCGGCCTTCGCTTCCCAGTGGTCGCCGACGCGCTCGAACGAGTGCTTCACCGCCGACCAGGCAACGCGATGTGCGCGTTCCTCGTCGCCGCCGTACTCGGCTTCGGCGTGCTCGAGCGTTTTCTCGTAGGTGTTCTGCGCTTTGCGCGGCGAGCGTTTCAGCGTCGACGGCAACCGGGGCGAAGTCGCCCTGGTCTCCCTTGTCCGGCATTGCGGCCTCCCCGGAGCGCGTTGCTCCGGTTCGGTCGTACCCATCGGGGAACAGAGACCGTATGAACGACGACAGGACGCCGGATCCCGGCGACGACCACGACGACGCCGTCATCGCGGCCGACGACACGGGGATGCTCTCCGGAGAGCGGTTGATCACCAACGCGGAATTACTTGAAGGCGGCCCGGGCCTCGCAGGTGACGTGTAACCGTTAACGTAACTCCGGAGGAGGTGAACGCAACTCGAAGCGCACGCGCCGGGCTCTGGGAGAAAGCGATGAGTCTCCCGCCGGCACGTGACGAAGATTTTCACGGCCAGCACCGTCGTCCGATCGGGGTCGACCCGCAGCATCTGCGGGTGATCAACGATACGGCACTACGGTCGCGACTGATCATGGCCGGGATCGCCGAGGGGCTGCAGTCACCCAAAGGGCCTCAGCGCATCAAGTCAATCATCCGCCTCTATCCCGACTTCGACGCGCCGCGCCCCACCAACAAACCGCGCACGATCCGCGCCGCTGCTCCCCCCAGCCACGAGCCTTCGCGCGCCGCGTTCGGCCTGCCGACCGTCGAAGAACTCAACGCGCTTCTCAACCGGATCCACCAAACCGAGCGCGAGGTCAGTCAGCAGCTGCAGGGTCAACTCGGCAACCAGATCGATCGGCTGAAAAAGCAGATCGCCGCGCTCGACGGCGACGAGTTCGAACGCGCCTTCCGCGAACTCGAAGCGGCGATGAAGCAGCGCCGCGAACTCGCCGGCGCAATCCGCGAGGAAGCGTTTCGTCGCATCGACGCCGACGGGTCGTTCGAGCCGCGCCGCTACCTGCGCCTCGTCTCGCGCGAACGCAGCTGAAACACATGACAAAAGAGCCCGGAGCAAACGCTCCGGGCTCTCTTTTTGCTGCGCTTCGACAAGCTCAGATTCCGTGTCCGCCGTCAAGCCGATACCGGTTGATAGGGCCGCTGATTCTTGAGTAGCGAGTAAGCCAGGCGCACGAGCTTGTGCATCACCGCCACGATGATTTGCTTGCCGCTCTTACCGCGCGCTTCGAGGCGATCGGCGAGCTCCTTGAAGGCCGGGACTTTGCGCTTTGCCGTCAGGGCAGCCATGTAGAGTGCCCGCCGGAGCTTCGCGTTGCCTGTCTTGCAAATGCGCGGCTTGCCCTTCACCGAGGTCCCGGAACTTGTCAAGTAATTTGATACCAGCAGGTTGCGGGAGTTTGTGAGCATCTTGGTCATGCGGCGATGTCGGCAGCCTTCGACTCGTTGATCCAGACTTGGCTCGGAATTGTTGCGAGTTTTGGCGCGCCAGCGGCAAAGCGATGCGGCTGCAACGCATAAGCAGCGATCATCGTCTTGTGACGCGCGGCGAGGATGGCTTCGCCCTGACCGAAGTGTACGGCAGAGTCCCTATAATTGATGTAAATTCAGCGGGCGGGTAGCCACCGCTCCGGTTCGAAGATTGACGTTGACAACACTTCAATCGAAAGGACCGGAACGGTGGCCGATTACGATCTTACCCTATCCCGCGACGCGATTCCAGCGTTGCTCGATCAACCTGCGGCGCTCGGGAAGCTCGTCGAAACGATTTTGAACCAAGTGCTCGAGGCGCAGATGCGCGATCATCTGGGCGCCGAGCGGTACGAACGCTGTCAAGAACGGGAGGGCTATCGGAATGGGTATCGCGATCGACAGCTCTCGACCCGCGTCGGATCGCTGGTCCTGCGCGTGCCGCAGACGCGCGACGGCAGCTTCTCAACCGACATCTTTGAGCGTTATCGCCGCAGCGAACAAGCCTTTGTCGTGGGCCTGATGGAGATGGTCGTCAACGGCGTCTCGACGCGGAAGGTCACGCGGATAACCGAAGGTCTGTGTGGGACGTCGTTTTCGAAGTCGACGGTCAGTCGCCTCGCGAAGGCCCTTGACGAGCCGGTCGCGGGATTCTTGAATCGCCGGCTCGACGCGGCGTACCCGTTCATCATCGTTGACGCGCTCTTCACGAAGGTGCGCACCGACAAGAGCGTCGTCAGCAAAGCGCTGCTCATCGCGAGCGGCATTCGTGCTGACGGATACCGCGAGATCCTTGGTCTTTCGATCGGCGATTCGGAGAGCTTTGCGACGTGGAACGAGTTCTTTCGCGGCCTCAAAGCACGCGGCTTGCACGGCGTCGACGTTGCCGTCTCCGACAATCACTCGGGCTTACGCGAGGCGATCGCCAAGCAATTCGTCGGCGCGACATGGCAGCGTTGCCAGTTCCACGTGATGAAGAACTTGCTCGATCACGCGCCCAAGAAAGAACGCGAAAACGTAACCGCTGCAGCTCGGCTGATCTTCCTCGCAACTGATCGCAAAGAGGCCGAGCGTCGATATGCGGAATTCATGGCCCGCTTCGCAGAAACGGCGCCCAAGTCGTGCGTGTGCTTGGAAGGAGCGTTCGAAGACATGTTTGCGATCTTGCCGCTGCCGGAGAAATATCGTCGGCGACTGCGCACGAGCAACATGCAAGAGCGGCTCAATGAAGAGATTCGTCGCCGGGAGAAAGTCATTCGCATTTTCCCAAACGACGCCGCAGCGATTCGCATGGTCGGCGCGTTACTCTCCGAGCAAAACGACGAATGGTTAAGCCGAGCCTACTTCGACATGACCGAATACTTCGAATGGAAAGCAACGACGGTGGCCAAGCCGGCCGCCGTAAAACGAGACAGACGAGCAGCCTAACTTACGCGATCGACGAACCGGAATTACAGCAGATTTGGGACTTGACTGAAGTGTACCGCCGCCGGCGTCAACATCGCAATTCCCGAATGGCGATGCTCGTTGTTGTACCACATAAAGTACGGCGAGCAGAACGCGTACGAGTCCTCAAGTGTAGAAGTCAGGATTTGATCTGACGGTTGTCGAATACCGGTGGTGAATCCTCCTGAGGAGCCATCCATGAACAGCGACCGAAAAGTCATCAAGGCGAAAGTGGGCCTACTCCAGCTCGGCAAGCAGCTCGGAAATGTGACTGAAGCCTGCCGCGTGATGGGTTACAGCCGTGATAGCTTCTACCGTTTCAAAGACCTCTACGAGACGGGCGGCGATCTGGCCTTGGCCGAGATCACCAAGCGAAAGCCGAACCTCAAGAACCGCATTGCTCCCGAAGTCGAGGATGCGATTGTCGATCTTGCGATCGAGTTCCCTGCGTACGGTCAAGTGCGCGCAGCGAACGAGCTCGCCAAGCGTGGGATGCGTATGTCGCCGGCGGGACTTCGCGGGGTGTGGCTGCGACACGATCTTGAGACGATGAAGAAACGGCTCAAAGCGCTGGAAGCAAAGAGCGCCCAAGATGGGCTCGTCCTGACTGAGGCGCAAGTCGTCGCGCTGGAGCGTGCCAAGCTCGAGAAAGAAGCGCACGGCGAGTTCGAGAGTGAGTGCCCCGGCTACTGCGGCGCGCAGGACACCTTCTTCGTTGGGACGATGAAGGGCGTCGGCCGCATCTACCAGCAGACCTTCATCGACACCTATGCGAAGGTGGGCGTCGCGAAGCTCTATTTGGACAAGACACCAATCACTGCGGCCGACCTGCTCAACGATCGCGTGTTACCGCTATACGAAGAGTACGGGATTACGTTGCAACGGATCCTGACCGACCGCGGCACGGAGTTTTGCGGGCGTGAGGGACATCCGTACGAGCTCTACCTGGCGATCGAAGACATCGACCACACCCGAACGAAGGCACGCCATCCGCAGACCAACGGCATCGTCGAGCGTTTTCACAAAACGATGCTTGATGAGTTTTATCGGATCGCGTTTCGCAAGACGATCTACACGTCGCTCGAGCAACTGCAGCGGGACCTCGATGCGTGGACCGAGGAGTACAACACGCAGCGTCCGCATCAAGGACGCTGGTGCTACGGCAAGACGCCGATGCAGACATTCGTCGACAGTGTCTCCCTTGCGAAAGAGAAACAGATCGCTTAGACTGAAACCCAACCTATCTGACACTACCGCAAGATCGTACGACTGTCAGATCACATAGTAGCTAGTACACCTCAAGCGATCCGAACGCCGATGGAAACGTCGGCTGGTACTTCAGCGTCTTGAACGACGATTCGATGAACGGATTGTCGTCGCTCACGCGCGGGCGGCTATAGGATCGCGCGACGCCCATCTTGTCGAGAAGATCACACACTGGCTGCGCGGTCATCTCGGTTCCGCGATCGCTGTGAACGACGGCTTGTCGCGGCTCGATTCCTTCGCCCCATGTGTCAGGATGATGTGGTACCAGCTCCCTCGGAAAAGTTCTGTTAAGCTGGGGCTGTCAGGAGCATACCATGAACCCACCCTCAAACGGTTCGCCGCCGTCGATTGAGCGTCGGCTCTCGATTGTCGAGACGCCGGTTCAGCGGCCGACGCGACGTCGCTTCTCGGTCGCCGAAAAGGCGCGTATTGTGAACGATGCTGATGCCTGCGAGTCGGGTACGGTCGGTGCGTTCTTGCGCCGCGAAGGCATCTACTCTTCGCAGCTGTACGCATGGCGCAAGGAGCGCGATCGCGGCGATTACGATCCAAAGGAAATTAAGGCCCGAGCTCTCGATCGTAAGGAAGCCGAATCGCTCAAGAAAACGAACCACGAGCAAGACATTGAGATACGCAGGTTGCAACGCAAGATCGCGCGCTTGGAGCTTCTCGAAGACATCCGAAAAAAAGCAGCGGGGCTCTTGAACATCGAGTACAAGAGCCCCGAGTTCGACGACCTGGACGACTGATCGATGTTGCGCTCGAGCTGTGCGCAACGGCACCCGAACGCGCGACGTGCCTTGCGCTCGGCGTGAGCCGCTCGACGTTACGTCGGCGGCGCAAACCCGCAGGCGAGCGCGCGCTGCTCAAGACGATCGCGCGCCGCAACGCATTGAGCGAAGCCGAGCGCCGGTATGTCGCGGCGGTGTTGTGCTGCGAGCGATTTGCAGACCTTGCCGTGCCGCAAGTCTTCACGCGCCTGCTCGACGAGGGAACGTATCTGTGTTCGGTAAGCACGATGTATCGCATCCTACGAGCAAACGCGCAAGTCCGCGAACGGCGGCGTCTTGCGCGCCATCCCGCGCATGAGAAGCCACGCCTGGTTGCTAACGCGCCGCGACAAGTCTTGACGTGGGATATCACCAAGTTGCCGAGTTCCGTCAAGGGCGTGTACTTTTCGTTGCTCGTGATGATCGACATCTTCAGCCGATACGTCGTCGGCTGGACCATCGTGCGGCGTGCCAACGCCGAGATCGCGGCGGAATTCATTCGTGCGACGCTCCTGCGCGAAGGAATCGAGCCGCGACAAGCCGTCGTTCACAGCGATCGCGGAACCGAGATGACCGCGCAGCCAGTGTGTGATCTTCTCGACAAGATGGGCGTCGCGCGATCCTATAGCCGCCCGCGCGTGAGCGACGACAATCCGTTCATCGAATCGTCGTTCAAGACGCTGAAGTACCAGCCGACGTTTCCATCGGCGTTCGGATCGCTTGAGGACTCGTACGCGTTCTGCTCGCCGTACTTTATGTGGTACAACAACGAGCATCGCCATTCGGGAATTGCGATGTTGACGCCGGCGGCGGTACACTTCGATCAGGGCGAAGCCATCCTCGCCGCGCGTCACGGCCGAGTCCGTATAATTGATGTAAATTGAGCGGGCGGGTAGCCACCGCCCCGGTTCGAAGATTGACGTTGTTCAACACCTCAATCGAAAGGACCGAAACGGTGGCCGATTACGATCTTACCCTATCCCGCGACGCGATTCCAGCTTTGCTTGATCAGCCGGCGGCGCTCGGCAAACTCGTCGAAGTGATTCTCAACCAAGTGCTCGAGGCACAGATGCGCGATCATCTGGGCGCCGAGCGGTACGAGCGCTGTGAAGAACGGGAGGGCTATCGAAATGGGTATCGCGATCGACAGCTCTCGACCCGCGTCGGCTCGCTGGTCCTGCGCGTGCCGCAGACGCGCGACGGCAGCTTCTCAACCGACATCTTCGAGCGTTATCGCCGCAGCGAACAAGCCTTCGTCGTGGGCCTGATGGAGATGGTCGTCAACGGCGTCTCGACGCGGAAGGTCACGCGGATAACCGAAGGTCTGTGTGGGACGTCGTTTTCGAAATCGACGGTAAGTCGCCTTACGAAGGCACTCGACGAGCCGGTCGCGGGATTCTTGAATCGCCGGCTCGACGCAGCGTACCCATTCATCATCGTTGACGCGCTCTTTACGAAGGTGCGCACCGACAAGAGCGTCGTCAGCAAAGCGCTGCTCATCGCGAGCGGCATTCGTGCTGACGGATACCGAGAAATCCTTGGTCTTTCGATCGGCGATTCGGAGAGCTTTGCGACGTGGAACGAGTTCTTTTGCGGCCTCAAAGCACGCGGCTTGCACGGCGTCGACGTTGCCGTCTCCGACAATCACTCGGGCTTACGCGAGGCGATCGGAGTCAAGTCCCAAATCTGCTGTAATTCCGGTTCGTCGATCGCGTTAGTTAGGCTGCTCGTCTGTCTCGTTTTACGGCGGCCGGCTTGGCCACCGTCGTTGCTTTCCATTCGAAGTATTCGGTCATGTCGAAGTAGGCTCGGCTTAACCATTCGTCGTTTTGCTCGGAGAGTAGCGCGCCGACCATGCGAATCGCCGCGGCGTCGTTTGGGAAGATGCGAATGACTTTCTCCCGGCGACGAATCTCTTCATTGAGCCGCTCTTGCATGTTGCTCGTGCGCAGTCGCCGGCGATATTTCTCCGGCAGCGGCAAGATCGCAAACATGTCTTCGAACGCTCCTTCCAAGCACACGCACGACTTCGGCGCTGTTTCTGCGAAGCGGGCCATGAATTCCGCATATCGACGCTCAGCCTCTTTGCGATCAGTTGCGAGAAAGATCAGCCGAGCTGCAGCGGTTACGTTTTCGCGTTCTTTCTTGGGCGCGTGATCGAGCAAGTTCTTCATCACGTGGAACTGGCAGCGCTGCCATGTCGCGCCGACGAATTGCTTGGCGATCGCCTCGCGTAAGCCCGAGTGATTGTCGGAGACGGCAACGTCGACGCCGTGCAAGCCGCGTGCTTTGAGGCCGCGAAAGAACTCGTTCCACGTCGCAAAGCTCTCCGAATCGCCGATCGAAAGACCAAGGATCTCGCGGTATCCGTCAGCACGAATGCCGCTCGCGATGAGCAGCGCTTTGCTGACGACGCTCTTGTCGGTGCGCACCTTCGTGAAGAGCGCGTCAACGATGATGAATGGGTACGCTGCGTCGAGCCGGCGATTCAAGAATCCCGCGACCGGTTCGTTGAGTGCCTTCGTAAGGCGACTTACCGTCGATTTCGAAAACGACGTCCCGCAGAGGCCTTCGGTTATCCGCGTGACCTTCCGCGTCGAGACGCCGTTGACGACCATCTCCATCAGGCCCACGACAAAGGCTTGTTCGCTGCGGCGATAACGCTCAAAGATGTCGGTTGAGAAGCTGCCGTCGCGCGTTTGCGGCACGCGCAGGACCAGCGATCCGACGCGGGTCGAGAGCTGTCGATCGCGATACCCATTCCGATAGCCCTCCCGTTCTTGACAGCGTTCGTACCGCTCGGCGCCCAGATGATCGCGCATCTGTGCCTCGAGCACTTGGTTGAGAATCACTTCGACGAGTTTGCCGAGCGCTGCCGGCTGATCGAGCAAAGCTGGAATCGCGTCGCGGGATAGGGTAAGATCGTAATCGGCCACCGTTCCGGTCCTTTCGATTGAGGTGTTGAACAACGTCAATCTTCGAACCGGGGCGGTGGCTACCCGCCCGCTCAATTTACATCAATTATAGGGACTCGGCCGGCGATCGCCAAGCAATTCGTCGGCGCGACGTGGCAGCGTTGCCAGTTCCACGTGATGAAGAACTTGCTCGATCACGCGCCCAAGAAAGAACGGGAAAACGTAACCGCTGCAGCTCGGCTGATCTTCCTCGCAACTGATCGCAAAGAGGCCGAGCGTCGATATGCGGAATTCATGGCCCGCTTCGCAGAAACGGCGCCCAAGTCGTGCGTGTGCTTGGAAGGAGCGTTCGAAGACATGCTTGCGATCTTGCCGCTGCCGGAGAAATATCGCCGGCGACTGCGCACGAGCAACATGCAAGAGCGGCTCAATGAAGAGATTCGTCGCCGGGAGAAAGTCATTCGCATTTTCCCAAACGACGCCGCAGCGATTCGCATGGTCGGCGCGTTACTCTCCGAGCAAAACGACGAATGGTTAGGCCGAGCCTACTTCGACATGACCGAATACTTCGAATGGAAAGCAACGACGGTGGCCAAGCCGGCCGCCGTAAAACGAGACAGACGAGCAGCCTAACTTACGCGATCGACGAACCGGAATTACAGCAGATTTGGGACTTGACTCGCGTCACAAGACGATGATCGCTGCTTATGCGTTGCAGCCGCATCGGAATCTGTCAAGGTGTTTGGTCCTGTTAGTCATCTGCTTTTTGTGAGCGCCTACACGGCGACCCCGTCGTGAGCGGGCGGATTTATCCACACCGCGGGCGGTAACACGATCCGCTTTGGCGATCCGCCGATGAATCGTTCCGGTTTGGCGCGGTAAGCCGCGAGCATCACGTCGTGTCTGGCGGCGAGCACGCGGTCCGCCTGGCCGTGATGCACCATTGCCGGCGTCAGCATCGCGATTCCGGAGTGCCGGTGCTCGTTGTTGTACCAGGTCATGAACTCACCAACGAAATCGTGCCCGTGCTCAAACGACCCAAATCGATCGGGGAATTCGGGATGGTACTTCAGCGTGCGGAACTGGGACTCCGAGAAGGGGTTATCGTCGCTAACGTGCGGACGGCTGTGCGAACGTACGACGCCGAGCTTGTCCATCAGGGCGCACACGGGTTGCGCCGTCATCTCCGCGCCGCGATCGGCGTGAACGATCGCGTGCCCGGGCTGGATGCCTTCACGTTCCAGCGTCTGCGCGATGAAGTGCCGTGCGAGTTCGGCGTTGGCCCGATGCACGAGCATCCAGCCGACGACAAACCGGCTGAAGATGTCGAGCATCACCAGCAGCGAGAACCACTCACCCGGGTGCGGGCCGCGCAGCTTCGTGATATCCCACGAGAAAACTTGACGCGGACCGGTGGCCACCAGTTCGGGCTTACGGTACTCCGGATGACGTGCAATACGGCGACGTTCGCGCACCTCCGCGTTTGCTCGCAGCAGGCGGTACATCGTGCTCACCGAGCACAGGTAGATACCTTCGTCCAGCAAGGTCGCGTGGATCGTCGCCGGCGCGCGATCGGCAAACCGCTCGCCATGCAGCACCGCGAGCACCTCAGCTTGCTCGTGTTCGCTCAGTGCTCTTCTCGAGCGCCGGCGCGAGATCACGGACGGAAGTCGTTCCGGCGTGCCGTTTAGGCGGCGCCGCAGCGTCGAGCGGCTGATGCCCGCTGCAGTGCACAACGCGCGCTGCGGAATCTCGTGGGCAAGTTCCAGCGCCGCACTCATTCTGCGTTCTCGTTCGTCTCGGGGCTCTCCAGATCGACGCCCAGGAGCCCCGCAAATTTTTTTTGGATATCGTTTATGAGCTCGGCGCGCGCCAACTGGCGACGGAGTTTCCGGTTTTCCCGCTCGAGTTCTTTGAGCCGCTGCGCAACCTCGTCGGCTTGCATTTTGGCTTTTGCACGTTGGCGCACCGCACCTGGATCGAGGTCGCCTTGATCGCGCTGCCTTCGCCAGGCATAGAGCTGCGATGAGTAAATACCTTCGCGCCGGAGAAACGCTCCGATCGTGCCGGCTGGACGCGCATCAGCCTCGCGCACGATGCGCAGCTTCTCGGCGGCGGAGAACCGACGTCGCTGAGGTTTTTGGGGTGAACTGGTTGCCTTGATTTCCGTTGAAACGGTTCCGTTCGAGGACTGCATCTGTTGCAGGACTTTCTCGCCCCCGCGTGCTTTGCATCGTTCCGGATGTTTTCCACAGTATCCCCGTTATCCACAGCTCTGCTGCTGCGACGAACGTTGTACAAAAAACTCCCTATGCTACCGGTACCACTCTATCTTGACACGGGGGGCATCGCTTTGCCGCTGGCGCGCCAAAACTCGCAACAATTCCGAGCCAAGTCTGGATCAACGAGTCGAAGGCTGCCGACATCGCCGCATGACCAAGATGCTCACAAACTCCCGCAACCTGCTGGTATCAAATTACTTGACAAGTTCCGTCGCGCAGGAGCGTCGCACGAATGAATTCCGCCGCGATCTCGGCGTTGGCACGCCGCACGATGGTCCAGCCGACGACGTATCGGCTGAAGATGTCGATCATCACGAGCAACGAAAAGTACACGCCCTTGACGGAACTCGGCAACTTGGTGATATCCCACGTCAAGACTTGTCGCGGCGCGTTAGCAACCAGGCGTGGCTTCTCATGCGCGGGATGGCGCACAAGACGCCGCCGTTCGCGGACTTGCGCGTTTGCTCGTAGGATGCGATACATCGTGCTTACCGAACACATATACGTTCCCTCGTCGAGCAGGCGCGTGAAGACTTGCGGCACGGCAAGGTCTGCAAATCGCTCGCAGCACAACACCGCCGCGACATACCGGCGCTCGGCTTCGCTCAATGCGTTGCGGCGCGCGATCATCTTGAGCAGCGCGCGCTCGCCTGCGGGTTTGCGCCGCCGACGTAACGTCGAGCGGCTCACGCCGAGCGCAAGGCACGTCGCGCGTTCGGGTGCCGTTGCGCACAGCTCGAGCGCAACATCGATCAGTCGTCCAGGTCGTCGAACTCGGGGCTCTTGTACTCGATGTTCAAGAGCCCCGCTGCTTTTTTTCGGATGTCTTCGAGAAGCTCCAAGCGCGCGATCTTGCGTTGCAACCTGCGTATCTCAATGTCTTGCTCGTGGTTCGTTTTCTTGAGCGATTCGGCTTCCTTACGATCGAGAGCTCGGGCCTTAATTTCCTTTGGATCGTAATCGCCGCGATCGCGCTCCTTGCGCCATGCGTACAGCTGCGAAGAGTAGATGCCTTCGCGGCGCAAGAACGCACCGACCGTACCCGACTCGCAGGCATCAGCATCGTTCACAATACGCGCCTTTTCGGCGACCGAGAAGCGACGTCGCGTCGGCCGCTGAACCGGCGTCTCGACAATCGAGAGCCGACGCTCAATCGACGGCGGCGAACCGTTTGAGGGTGGGTTCATGGTATGCTCCTGACAGCCCCAGCTTAACAGAACTTTTCCGAGGGAGCTGGTACCACATCATCCTGACACATGGGGTCCCGGACTGCCGCTCTGCCGGCGTAAGGCCGGCATACGCCGCTGCGGCTTTGGCACTATGGAGCCGATGCACCGGCAACTCCGCAAGCACGTTTGCCGCTGTCAAGGACGCGACGCCTGGTATGGTCTGAAGAAGCTGCGCGTTCCGGCTTAGCGTGACATCCGAGCAAAGAACACCTTGGATCTGCGACTCGATCTGCTTGACCATCTCCGCGATACCGACCAGATGCGTTTCGTTCATTTTGAGCAGCGTTGCTCCGACGGCGACGGATTGCACGATCTGCGT
The DNA here is from genome assembly GCF_027923555.1 of Vulcanimicrobium alpinum. GTDB lineage: Bacteria > Vulcanimicrobiota > Vulcanimicrobiia > Vulcanimicrobiales > Vulcanimicrobiaceae > Vulcanimicrobium > Vulcanimicrobium alpinum. The sequence continues at coordinate 2,092,671 of NZ_AP025523.1, forward strand.
AAGGGCAATACGCTGCGCGATGAGCTGGTCGCGATACGCCAGCAAACCGCGCAGGGACAGGATTTCGTCGCTATCAGGCTCCCAGAGCGCGGGGCGCTCGGAGGCGCAGAATTGGGCCAGCATTCGAGCGTCGACCGCATCGGTCTTGGTCCGCAGCAAACGGCTCTTCGCAAAATATGCCGTACGCGTCGGGTTCACCACGCTCACCCGGATTTTCGCTTTGTGCAAGTTCGCCGCTAAGTGGCGCCAATACGGCCCGGTTGACTCCATGCACACATGAACCTCGTGGGCGCGATGCGTGCGCAACCAACTGCGAAGCTTTCTGAAGCCGGTTCGCGTGTTCTCAAAACTCGCCTCACTGCGCTTCTCGCCGCGTTGCAAGCAGCAGTGGAACGTGTCCTTAGAGATATCGACGCCCAACATGCTCATCGCAGGATTTCCCTCTAGGTTCCGGCGTAGCGATCATCTTACCAGGCTCATGCATACGGGCTCGTCGCAGACGGCCCACGATTCCGTTCGGCTGATCGCTTGGAGGTTGGTGCGAGCGCCAATCTGAGCTACGGGCTCTTGGGCCCAGGCGTGACGACGGCGCTCGACACCGCGTAGGGGGATGATTCGTTCGAGTCATCCCCCTACCCCATCATATGAGCGTGACGACGGGGTCGGCGCGACTCAGTAGTCGTCGTCGGTGGAGTGGGCCAGGGGGCCTTCGTCCTCTTCTTCCTCTTCCTTGTATTCTTCGTCTTCTTCTTCGAGCGTGTAGCCCTCGTCGACGTCTTCCTCTTCGGCGACGGCCGGGATCTCTTCGTCGGTGACTTCGTCGACGACGATCTCGCCGTCGTCCGTCATCGTCGCGCGCAGACCGCCGAGCGGGCTCGTCGGGAGGATGTCGTCGTCGGGCGCACGTCCGCCGCGCGCCGGAGCGGCGCTGACGAGCGGAGCCGAATCGTCGATCTCCTCTTCTTCCTCTTCGGGCTCTTCCTCGACGATCGCGCCGGCGGCTTCGCCCTCTTCACCCTCGACCGGAACGCCGACCGCGGCGGCCGCGGCTTGCGAGATCCGTTCGCGTTCGGCTTCGCGTTCCGCGAGCGCGGTCTGCGAAAGGCGCGGATCTTCGTCGCCCATCAGCAGCCCGATCTCTTGGGCACGCTCCGCCATGTCGTCGTCCTGGATGCGGATTTCGACCTCTTCGCGCTGCTCCGTCAACACCTTGACGTCGAGCGCGAGCGACTGGAGTTCCTTGATCAGGACCTTGAACGATTCCGGGACGCCCGGCTCGAGCACGTTCTCGCCCTTGACGATCGCTTCGTACGTCTTCACGCGACCCACGACGTCGTCGGACTTGACCGTGAGGAGTTCTTGCAGGGTGTACGCAGCGCCGTACGCTTCGAGCGCCCAGACTTCCATCTCGCCGAAGCGCTGGCCGCCGAACTGCGCCTTGCCGCCCAGCGGCTGCTGCGTGATCATCGAGTAGGGGCCGGTCGAGCGCGCGTGGATCTTGTCGTCGACGAGATGCGCGAGCTTGAGCATGTAGATCATGCCGACGGTGATCGGGCGTCCGAAACGTTCGCCCGAACGGCCGTCACGCAGCCAGGTCTTGCCGTCCGCAGGGAGTCCCGCGTCCATCAGCCATTCCGCGATGTCTTCCGAATGCGCACCGTCGAACACCGGCGTCGCGATGTGCATGTCGAGCATGCGCGCCGCCCAGCCGAGGTGCGTCTCCATGATCTGCCCGAGGTTCATGCGCGACGGCACGCCCAGCGGATTGAGCACGATGTCGACCGGCGTGCCGTCCTCGAGGTACGGCATGTCCTCTTCCGGCAGCACCTTGGCGATGACGCCCTTGTTGCCGTGCCGGCCAGCCATTTTGTCGCCCTGCAGAATCTTGCGCTTCTGCGCGACGTAGACGCGGACGAGGTGGTTGACGCCGGGCGAGAGTTCGTCGCCGTTCTCGCGCGAGAAGCGCTTGACGTCGATGATCTTGCCCTTCTCACCGTGCGGCACTTTGAGCGAGGTATCGCGCACTTCGCGTGACTTCTCACCGAAAATCGCGCGCAGCAGGCGCTCTTCCGCCGTCAGCTCGGTCTCGCCCTTAGGCGTGACTTTCCCGACCAGGATGTCTTCCGGACGGACTTCCGCGCCGATGCGGACGATGCCGTTCTCGTCGAGATCCTTGAGCGAGTCTTCGCCGACGTTGGGGATGTCGCGCGTGATCTCTTCGGGCCCGAGCTTCGTGTCGCGGGCTTCGCACTCGTACTCCTCGATGTGGATCGAGGTGAAGCGGTCGTCCTTGACCATCCGCTCGGAGATCAGGATCGCGTCTTCGTAGTTGTAGCCTTCCCACGGCATGAACGCGACGAGCACGTTCTGACCGAGCGCGAGCTCGCCCACGTCCGAGGACGGACCGTCGGCGAGAATCTGACCGCGCACGACCTTGTCGCCGACCGCGACGATCGGACGCTGGTTGATGCACGTCCCCGCGTTGGAGCGCGTGAACTTGAGCAGGTCGTAGGAGTGCTCGAGGCCGTCCTCGTCGTGCTTGACGACGATCGCGTGCGCGTCGGCGGCAACGATCTCGCCGTCGGCACGCGCGAGCACGCAGCCCCCCGAGTCCTTTGCCGCGCGGTACTCCATCCCGGTGCCGACGATCGGCGCCTGCGGACGGAGCAGCGGCACGGCCTGACGCTGCATGTTCGCGCCCATCAGCGCGCGGTTGGCGTCGTCGTGCTCGAGGAACGGGATCAGCGCCGTCGCGACCGAGACGATCTGCTTCGGCGAGACGTCCATGAGCTGAACTCTTTCCGGCGGCTCTTCGACGTACTCTTCGGCGTAGCGGGCGACGACCGAACTCGCGATGATCTTGCCGCGATCGTCCATCTCCGTGTTCGCCTGCGCGACGATATAATCGTCTTCGCGATCCGCGGTGAAGTAGCGAATGTCGTCGGTGACGATCCCGTCCTTCACGACGCGGTACGGCGTCTCGATGAAGCCGTAGCGGTTGACGCGCGCGAACGTCGCGAGCGAACCGATCAGACCGATGTTCGGGCCTTCCGGCGTCTCGATCGGGCAGATGCGGCCGTAGTGCGAGTGGTGGACGTCGCGGACTTCGAAGCCCGCGCGTTCACGCGAGAGACCGCCCGGCCCGAGCGCCGAGAGGCGCCGCTTGTGCGTCAGCTCGGCGAGCGAGTTGGTCTGGTCCATGAACTGCGAGAGCTGCGAGGAGCCGAAGAACTCTTTGATCGCCGCGACGACCGGGCGGATGTTGATCAGCGCCTGCGGCGTCACCGTCTCGATGTCCTGAACCGTCATGCGCTCGCGCACGACGCGTTCGAGGCGCAGCAAACCGACGCGGAACTGGTTCTGCAGCAGCTCGCCGACGGAGCGGATGCGGCGATTGCCGAGATGGTCGATGTCGTCCTTGTGAACGACCTTGCCCTGCACCTTGATGAGGCGACGCAGCACCGCGATCATGTCCTCGCGCGTGAGCGCCTTCTTGTCGATCGGCGGAATGCGCAGGCCGGCGGCGGGGTACTCTTTCTCGAGCTTCCCGCTGAGCTTATAGCGGCCGACGCCGGCGAGATCGTAGCGCTTCTCGTCGAAGAACAGAGATTCGAGGAGCTTCTCGGCGTTCTCCGCGTTTTCGGGCTCGCCCGGGCGGAGCTTTTTGTAGATCTCCTTGAGCGCGTCTTCCTTGGTCTTGATGTCCTTGTCTTTTTCGAGACAGTTCGCGATCAGCGGGCTGTTGTCGAAGAGCGCCAGGATCGCTTCGTCGTTTTCCCAGTTATGGCCGAGATCGGGACGCGAGAGCGCGCGCACGAAGGTCGTCGCGTAGATCTTGCGATTCTTGTCGATGCGGACGCCGATCGTGCCTTCGGTCTCGTCGTTCTTCGTGCCGTTGTCGGTCTCGAACTCGATCCACGCGCCGCGATTCGGGATGATCGTCGCGTTGAACGTCGGACGGTTGTTGGTGTCGACGTCCTGCAAGAAATAGACGCCCGGCGAGCGGACGAGCTGGCTCACGATCACGCGCTCCGCGCCGTTGATCATGAACGTGCCCTTGTCGGTCATGAGCGGGAAATCGCCCATGAAGATTTCCTGGTCGGGGATACCCTTGATCTCACCCGACTCCGCGGTGATCAGGCGGACGCGGACGCGCAGCGGCGCCGAGTACGTCATGTCGCGCTCGCGGCATTCCTCGACGGAGTACTTCGGCTCGCCCAGGCTGTGTTCACCGAACTCCAGCACGAGGTTGCCGGTGAAATCCTTGATCGGCGAGATCGACTCGAACGCTTCCTTCAACCCGTCGCTGATGAACCACTTAAAGGAGGCTTTCTGCAGCTCGATCAGGTCGGGAAGCTGCAGTACGTCTTTGATCTTCGCGAACGAATGGCGCTGCCGCTTCGGGCCGGGATCCTCCGGCAGTTCGACGGTGAACGCTTCCTCGGGGACGTGGAAGCTCGCGCTCGCGATGTTCTCTTGCTTGACCGCGGTCCCGGTCGCCGGCGCTGGGGGTGCCGCTTCGGTCTTCTTGCGGCTGCGCGTCGTCGTCTTGGGTTTATCCGCCGTCGTCTTCGTCGCCATTCTGTCTCTGGGGTTCTTCCTGCGTAGCTCACGCGCGGTCGGGGCCGATCAACGCGAAAAGGCAAGGACCGCCTCCCGTCACCCTGAGCTTGTCGAAGGGTGGAGTGAGGGGTCCTCGCTCGTTCGATATGCCGCTATCCGCCGAGGGGCATAGGGCGGTATCGTACTACGCCACGTCCACTCAGGTCAACCCCGGGAGCGGAACTTCCGAAAACCCGGAGCTGACGGAGCCGGGACGCCGGGGCCGGAAGGAAGCGCTATGTCCGAGGCCCCCGTGGAGTCGAGCGCAATCGACTTGCGGCTTGTTGTCGATTCCCTTCCCTTCCCATCCTGGTTCGCGAACGCCGCCGGGGCGGTCGTGGGCGCCAACGCGCGCTGGGGCGCCTTCACCGGCCAGCCGGTCGCCGCGGTGCTGGGTTCTGGCTGGATCAACGCCCTCGCCCCCGAAGAGCGCAACCGGGCGACGGCGGCCTTCGGCGCCGCGACGGCCGCCGGAACGACCGAGATCTTCGTCACCCGCCTCATCCGGCACGATAACCAGATCCGCTGGATGCGCGCCCGGCTGATCCCGATCCGCGACGCCGGCGGGGCGATCGGGCAGTGGTTGGCGACCTGGTCGGACGTCGACGACGAGGTCCGCACCGCCGAGCGCCTGCGCGTCGCTGCCGCCGCGAACGCGGCGCTGGTGCGCAGCACCGGGCTCGACGCGACCTTCGCGGCGCTCGACCGGCTGATCGTCCCGGCGCTCGCCGACTGGTACTCGCTCCACCGCGTCGAGGACGACGGGCTGCTGCGGATCGTCCACGCGCGCCACCGCGACCCCGAGCGTGCCGGGGCGAGCGCGACGATGAGCGGCACGCCGATGCGCGTCACCCAAGGCAACAACTACGAAGCGTTCCGCACCGGGCGCCCGGTACTCAACGTGACGACCGACCTCGACCGCGCGCTCGCAAACCACATCGCCAACGGAGCGTCGCCCGCGTTCGTCGACGCCGTGCGTTCGATGGGCTACCGTTGCGGGATCGCGCTCCCGCTCCAACACCGCGGCCGGATCGTGGGCACGCTGCACGTCGTGCGCTCCGAGCCGGGGAGCGGCGCCTACGACGCGCGCGACATCCCGCTCTTCACGGAGATCGCCGCGACCACCGCCGCCTCAATCGTGCAGGCGCAGACGTACGACGCACTGGTCGCATCCTACGAACGCGAACACCGCGTCGCCACGGTGATGCAGGAAGGCGCGCTGCCCACCACCCTGCCGCAGGTGCCGGGGATGCAGTTCGATGCGTACTACGCGCCGGCGCGCAGCGAAGCGCTCATCGGCGGCGACTGGTACGACGCGCTGCAGCTGCGCGACGGACGGATCGTGCTCTCGATCGGCGACGTCGTCGGCAGCGGTCTGGACGCCGCGGTGACGATGAGCAACGTGCGCCAAGTGATCCGCGGCGTCGCGCACGTCCACCCGAATCCGATGACGCTCCTCGACGCCGCCGACGGAACGCTGCGCGCCGAACGCCCCGACCGCATCGTCACCGCGTTCGTCGCCATCTACGATCCCGCGACGCGGATCCTCACCTACGCGTCGGCCGGACATTCGCCGCCGCTGCTGCGCGAGCCGGACGGGACGCTCCACGAACTGCGCGCCGACGCGCTCCCGCTCGGTTTGCGCCGGCCGGACGAAGGCGCGGAGCAGAAGGTGCGCATCCCGCCCGGATCGCTGCTCTTGCTCTATACCGACGGCCTCGTCGAATCGACGCGCGATCTCCTCGCCGGCGAAGCGCGCGTACGCGCCGCGCTCGACGATCCGGCCGTTCGCGACGTCGAGCATCCAGCGCGCGCGTTGCACGACGCGGTGCTCTACGACGGATCGTTCGACGACGTCGCGATTTTGACGGTCGCCATTACGCGCTGAAGGGTTGGCTTACGCGACGGCCGGCTTCTTCTGCACGCGGTCGACCGCGGCTTCGAGCGCGGCGTGCTTGTCGCGCGGGCACGGGCAACGACGCAGCCGTTCGCCGTTGCAGCCTTCGAAGTCGTGATTGCTCAGCGGGTGACCGCAGGGGCAAGAGACGAGGTTTTCCACGGCGTTGCCTTTCGCAGGGTGCGCGTACCTGCTGTCTACCACCGGACGCCGGCTTGCAAACCTGCTTCGCCGGCGAGCACTACGACACGCCGCGGCGCAGCAGCTCCACCGAGCGCTCGTAGCACAGGCACGCGATCGAGGCCAGGCGCGCGTCGTCGAGCATCCGCACCCGCGCGTAGCCGTGCGCGACCAGGCCGTCATCGACGAAACGTCCGAGCACCGTGACGACGCTCGCCCGCCGCACCCCGAGCATCATCGCGATCACGTCCTGGGTAATCTGGATATCGTCGCCGACGCGGTCGCGCGTTGCCAGTAGCCACTTCGCCAGGCGCTGTTCGATGGTGTGGCGGGCGTTGCACGCGACCCACTGCCCGCGCAGCGTGAGCACCGCACCAACGTAACGCATCACCGCCTCGCGCAGCGCCGGGTCGGGTTCCAGCAGGTCGAGGAACACGCGCGTATCGAGCCGGCCGAACCGGCCCGGCGACTGCACGAGCCAGGTGTCCGCGCTCACGCGCGCGCCGAGCAGCGCCTCGATTCCGAGGAACCCTTCCGGACCAGCTGCATCCACTTCGACGTTCGTGTCGTTCTCGAGGCCGCGCAGCGTCGAGACGACGCCAGAGAGCGGAAACCAGATCGCATCGATCCGCTCGTTCACCCGCTGCAGCACGTCCCCGATCGCTCCACCGTGCACGGTCATGCGCGACTCGACGAGCGTGCGGGTCGCCGGTGCGAGGGTGCCCAGGAAGCGATTGTTCTCTGCGGGAGCGACGGCCATCCCGACTCATGTACCCGCCTTCAGCGCGGAACGATGAAGCGAACGCGCGTCCTTGAAGCCGAGCGCTCAATCGACGCCTCGGCGCTCAGCGTGGGCAGCAGAAAGAGGCCGCGGCCGCGCTCGGAGAGATGCGTCAAGCCGTCGGCCGCATCGGAAGAGGGTCGATGATGTCGGCGCCTGCCAGCGGCCGTCCTCCTCGATCTCCACGCGCACGCGGTCGTCGAAGTCGCGGCGCGCAACCGGAACGCCCCGGCCGCCTGCCGGTAGGCGTGTTCGATCGCGTCGGCGATCGCTTCACCGGCGGCACCGATGGCGGCGTCGACGCGGTCGGACGCGACACCGCCGAGGAGCAGGAAGCCGCGCAGCGTGCCGCGCGCGATCGCTGCCGACCCTGCGGCGGCAACGAACGTTTCGTCGTACTCCGACCGCGGGCGCTGATCAGGCGCTGACACGGCCTTCCCGCAGCTCCATCGTGAGCCGCACCTGGGTGCGCGTTTGGTGCGTGCGGATCTCGACGGCGTCCATCAGCGCGCGCATCAGCGGGAGACCGCGGCCGCGCTCCTCGCGCCGCTGCACCGGTTTCCAGCGTCCGTCGTCGTCGACAGTGAGCACCAGCGTCGAATCGGTCACGCTCCCGTGGACGCGCACCGCGCCGCGGTTCGCGCCGTAGGCGTGTTCGACGGCGTTGGCGAGCGCTTCGCCCGCCGCGGTCAACACGCGGAAGGTCTCGTCCTCGTCGAAGCCGAGCCGCTCGACGTAACGCTGCAGACTGCGCCGTACGAGCGGCACCGCCATCGGAATCGCACTGAACATGAACGCGAAGGTCGAACCGCCGACGTCGGCGCTGCGCATCACCAGCGCCGCAACGTCGTCGGTGTTGGTGCGCTCGTTGAAGATGCGGCGCAGGAGTGCGTGCGCGGGATCGGCATCGCCGGTGACGACGCCGTGACGCAGCGCGTCGAGCAGCCGCTTTTCACCGTCGAGGACGTCGCGCGAGTATTCGATCAGCCCGTCGGTGTAGAGCGCGAAGATCCCGCCCGGGGGGATCGTGAACGACCAGTCGGTCGCGCCGACTTCGTCGATGATTCCGAGCGGCACGCCGTCTTTGGGGAGCATCACCGCGTTGCCGTCGGGCAGGGCGAGGATCGGCGCCGGATGTCCCGCCGTCGCGTAGGTGATCGTCCGTTCGCCCGGATCGACGATCCCGAACAGCGCCGTGACCATCACCGGGTTGGGGCGCATGTTGACGATCGTGTTGGCGCGTTCGAGGACGAGCGACGGCGAGTTGGGGTTAAGGGCCGCGGCACGGAACGCCTGGCGCACCTCGCCCATCACGATAGCGGCGCGCAAACCGTGCCCGGCGACGTCGCCGATCGAGACCGCGATCCGCCCATCGGGAAGCCGGAACGCGTCGTACCAGTCGCCTCCGACCGCCGCTTCCTCCGCGCCCGGGAGGTATGCCGCGTCGAAGACCAGCCGGTCGTCGACCGGGAGGCGCTCGGGGAGGAGCGCGCGCTGCAGAGTGTCGGCGACGTGGTGCTCGCGCGCGTACACCTGCGCGGCATCGACGGCGACCGCGATGCGCAGCGCGAGCTCTTCCCACATCGGGAGTTCGAGCGCGTCGTATTCGAACCGGGTCTCCCCGACGCGCATTGTGCCGAGCGCGTTGCCGCGCGAGACCAGCGGGAACGAACGGGCGTCGTGTTCGACGCGCCCGGCGCGGGCAAGCATGGTGCGGATCTCCCCCTCGTCGAGCTCGACGCTGATGCCGGCGGCAAATTCGGGGACGACGAGAGCCGCCACGGCAGCAAGCGTCTGCGCGTAGTCGAAACTCGTCGCTAATTCCCGGCTGGCCGCTACGAGAAGCCGGAGCGGTGCCGAAAGAGATCGCTCGTCGATTGTCTTTACCGGTCCATCCATGTGCAAAGGGCCCGGATCCTCCCCCGGGGTGTTACCCTTGGTTGCTCGTTTTCAAACGTCGCGACGTGTTCCGCCCGGGAATTGCGCGCTTCACGACAGTGCGGGAGCGCCGCGGCTCGTAGGGCGACGATGCCGCCCCCTCGCTCGACCGGTGACGCGGAATCGCACGCCCGCGTACGATACAGCATCTAAGCCCGTTTGACGAAATTTGACGACGGGTAGCTTGCTCGCATGACCCGGAACGGGACTCGTCGCACTTCGGCGCGACGGCGTCCGCGTTGCGGGCGTTCGTTCGTTCCGAGGAGACCCGCGCATGCCTGCGACCACCGCCGTGAAGGCCAAGTCGAACGGAAAACGCGCCGGCGGCGCCGCCGCGCCGCGCACCGGCGCCGGAAGTTCGGACGTCGCGAAGCGGCAATTGCTCTCCGCGCTGCGGGCCCTCTCGCGCGGCGATTTCACGGTAAAGCTGCCTTCGAGCTGGGACGGGATCGACGCCGACATCGCCGAGGCGTACAACGAACTCGTCGCCACCGAATCGCGGATGCTGCGCGAGATCGATCGCATCTCGACCGTCGTCGGCCATGATGGACGGCTCGGTCAGCGCGCCGACCTGCAAGCGCCGGGGTCGTGGGGCGAAAACTGCTGGCGGTCAACCGGCTCATCGACGATCTCACCCATCCGATCGCCGAGACGAGCCGCGTGCTCGGTGCGGTCGCGCGCGGCGACCTCTCGCAGCAGATGGCGCTCGAAGTCGACGGACGTCCGCTCAAGGGCGAGTTCCTCCGCAGCGCGCGCACCATCAACGCGATGGTCGATCAGCTCAACGCGTTCGCCGGTGAAGTCACCCGCGTCGCGCGCGAAGTCGGTTCCGAAGGGATCCTCGGCGGCCAAGCCCACGTGCGCGGCGTCGCCGGCACGTGGAAAGACCTCACCGACTCGGTCAACTCGATGGCCGGCACGCTGACGAACCAGATCCGCAACATCGCCGACGTCACCACCGCCGTCGCCAACGGCAACCTCTCGAAGAAGATCACCGTCGACGCGCGCGGTGAGATCCTGCAGCTCAAAGAGACCATCAACACGATGGTCGACCAGTTGAACACCTTCGCCGGCGAGGTGACGCGCGTTGCGCGCGAAGTCGGTTCCGAAGGGCGGCTCGGCGGCCAGGCCGACGTGCGCGGCGTCGCCGGGACGTGGAAAGATCTCACCGACTCGGTCAACACGATGGCCGGCAACCTGACCTCGCAGGTGCGCAACATCGCCGACGTCACCACCGCCGTCGCCAAAGGCGATCTCTCGAAGAAGATCACCGTCGACGTGAAGGGCGAGGTGCTCGAGCTCAAGGGCACGATCAACACGATGGTCGACCAGCTCAACACCTTCGCCGGCGAGGTCACGCGCGTCGCGCGCGAGGTCGGCACCGACGGCCGACTCGGCGGTCAGGCGCAGGTCGAGGGCGTCGCCGGGACGTGGAAAGACTTGACCGACTCGGTGAACACGATGGCCGGCAACCTGACCGCGCAGGTCCGCAACATCGCCGAAGTGACCACCGCCGTTGCGAAGGGCGATCTGTCGAAGAAGATCACGGTCGACGTCAAGGGCGAAGTGCTCGAGCTCAAGGGCACGATCAACACGATGGTCGATCAGCTCAACGCGTTCGCCGGCGAGGTGACGCGCGTCGCGCGCGAGGTCGGCACCGAAGGCCGCCTCGGCGGTCAGGCGCAGGTCGAAGGCGTCGCCGGGACGTGGAAAGACTTGACCGACTCGGTCAACACGATGGCCGGCAACCTGACGGCGCAGGTCCGCAACATCGCCGAAGTGACGACCGCCGTCGCCAACGGCGACCTCTCGAAGAAGATCACCGTCAGCGTGCGCGGCGAAGTGCTCGAGCTGAAGACGACGATCAACACGATGGTCGACCAGCTCAACTCCTTCGCCGCCGAGGTCACCCCCGTCGCGCGCGAGGTCGGCACCGACGGCCGTCTGGGCGGACAGGCCGACGTCCGCGGCGTCGCCGGGACGTGGAAGGATCTCACCGACTCGGTGAACTCGATGGCCGGCAACCTGACGAACCAGGTCCGCAACATCGCCGCCGTCACCACCGCCGTCGCGCGCGGCGACCTCTCGAAGAAGATCACCGTCGACGTGAAGGGCGAGATGCTCGAGCTGAAGGCGACCGTCAACACGATGGTCGACCAGCTCAACGCGTTCGCCGGCGAGGTGACGCGCGTCGCGCGCGAAGTCGGCACCGACGGAAAACTCGGCGGTCAGGCGCAGGTCGAAGGCGTCGCCGGCACCTGGAAAGATCTCACCGACTCGGTCAACTCGATGGCCGCGAATCTGACGAATCAGGTCCGCAACATCGCCGACGTCACCACCGCCGTCGCCAACGGCGACCTCTCGAAGAAGATCACCGTCGACGTGCGCGGCGAGATGGCCGAACTCAAGGGCACGGTCAACACGATGGTCGACCAGCTCAACGCGTTCGCGTCGGAGGTCACGCGCGTCGCGCGCGAAGTCGGCTCCGAAGGGCGTCTGGGCGGTCAGGCCTACGTGCAGGGCGTCGCCGGAACGTGGAAAGACCTCACCGACAACGTCAACTTCATGGCCTCGAACCTGACCTCGCAGGTGCGCAACATCGCCGACGTCACCACCGCCGTCGCGAAGGGCGATCTCTCGAAGAAGATCACCGTCGACGTCAAGGGCGAGATGCTCGAGCTCAAGGCGACCGTCAACACGATGGTCGACCAGCTCAACGCGTTCGCCGCCGAAGTCACGCGCGTCGCGCGCGAAGTCGGAACCGACGGGAAACTCGGCGGCCAGGCCGTCGTGCCGGGCGTCGGCAGGACGTGGAAGGACCTCACCGATTCGGTGAACTCGATGGCGTCGTCGCTGACCGCGCAGGTCCGCAACATCGCCGACGTCACCACCGCCGTCGCGCGCGGCGATCTTTCGAAGAAGATCACCGTCGACGCGCGCGGCGAGATCCTCGAACTCAAGGGCACCGTCAACACGATGGTCGACCAGCTCAACGCGTTCGCCGGCGAAGTCACGCGCGTCGCGCGCGAGGTCGGATCCGAAGGGACGCTCGGCGGTCAGGCCCAGGTGCAGGGCGTCGCGGGCACGTGGAAAGACCTCACCGACTCGGTGAACTCGATGGCCGCGAACCTGACGAACCAGGTCCGCAACATCGCGAAGGTGACGACCGCCGTCGCCAACGGCGACCTCTCGAAGAAGGTCACCGTCGACGTGCGCGGCGAGATGCTCGAGCTCAAAGACACCATCAACACGATGGTCGACCAGCTCAACGCGTTCGCCGGCGAAGTCACGCGCGTCGCGCGCGAGGTCGGCTCCGAAGGGATCTTCGGCGGACGGGCCGCCGTCCCCGGCGTCGCCGGCACGTGGAAAGACCTTACCGACTCGGTGAACCGGATGGCCGGCAACCTGACGAATCAGGTGCGCGGGATCGCGAAGGTCGTCACCGCGGTCGCCAACGGCGACCTGCAGCGCAAACTCGTCCTCGACGCGAAGGGCGAGATCGCGCAGCTCGCCGACACGATCAACGGGATGATCGACACGCTCGCGATCTTCGCCGATCAGGTGACGTCGGTCGCGCGCGAAGTCGGCTTCGAAGGGAAGCTCGGCGGTCAGGCCGAGGTCCCGGGCGCCGCGGGCCTGTGGCGCGACCTCACCGACTCGGTGAACCAGCTCGCCGCGCAGCTCACCTCGCAGATCCGCGCGATCGGCGAGGTCGCAACGGCCGTCACCAAGGGCGATCTCTCGCGCACGATCGAGGTCGGCGCTCAGGGCGAGGTCGGACAGTTGACGGAAAACGTCAACGAGATGATCCGCAACCTGCGCGACACGACGCGCGAGAACAAAGAGCAGGATTGGCTCAAGTCCAACCTGGCGCGCTTTTCGGGGATGCTGCAGGGTCAGAAAGACATCAAGACCGTCGCGAAGCTCATCATGACTGAGCTCGCGCCGCTGGTGAACGCGCAGGTCGGCATCTTCTACCTCAACGAGCCGACCGACGATCGTCCGCTGCTGCGCTACACGGCCGGGTATGCCGCGCCGCGCCGCCGCGGGACGCTGCAGTTCGGCCCCGGCGAGGGGCTCGTCGGTCAGTGCGTGATCGAGAAGAACCGCATCAACATCACCAACGTCCCGCCCGAGTATCTCGAACTGACCTCGGGGTCCGGGCGGGCGCAGCCGCTCAACGTCGTCGTGCTGCCGGTGCTCTTCGAAGGCGACATCAAAGCCGTCATCGAGCTGGCGTCGTTCGAAACGTTCAGCGACAACCACTTGCTCTTCCTCGACCAGTTGACGCAGTCGATCGGCATCGTCCTCAACACGATCGCCGCCAACATGCGCACCGAGGAACTGCTCAAGCAGTCGCAGTCGCTGACGACCGAACTGCAGTCCCAGCAGGACGAGCTCCAGCAGACCAACGAGGAGCTCGAAGAGAAAGCGCGTCTGCTCGCCGAGCAGAACGAAGAGGTCGAGAAGCGCACGCGCGAGATCGAAGAAGCACGCCGCGCCCTCGAACAGAAAGCCGAACAGCTGGCGCTCACCTCGAAATACAAGTCGCAGTTCCTCGCCAACATGTCGCACGAGCTGCGCACCCCGCTCAACTCGCTGCTCATCCTCTCCAAACAGCTCAGCGACAACAAGGAACAGAACCTCTCAGGCCGTCAGGTTGAGATGGCGCGGACGATCCGCCGCGCCGGCACCGATCTGCTCACGCTGATCAACGACATCCTCGACCTCTCGAAGATCGAGTCGGGGACGACCTCGGTCGACATCGCCGAACAGCGCGTCGCCGACATCGCCGACGACATCGAAAGCACGTTCCGCGGCGTCGCGCAAGAACGCGGCCTGCTCTTCGCGATCCAGGTCGATGAAGACGTCCCGGAGACGTTCGATACCGACCAGACGCGCTTGATGCAGATCCTCAAGAACCTGCTCTCCAACGCGTTCAAGTTCACCTCGCACGGCTCGGTCGAGCTCGGGGTGAGCCGGGTTCTGCGCAACGTCGACGGGCTCCATGTCGCGCCGTTCATCGCGTTCGCCGTCCACGACACCGGGATCGGGATCCCGGCGGACAAGCACAACGTCATCTTCGAAGCGTTCCAGCAAGCCGACATGTCGACCGCGCGCAAGTACGGCGGCACGGGCCTCGGCCTTGCGATCTCGCGCGAGATCGCCGGACTGCTGGGCGGCGACATGACCGTCGAATCCGAGCCGGGCGCCGGATCGACGTTCACCTTCTATCACCCGCTCGAGCGGAGCGCGCGGACGGCGCCGTACGAATCCGTCCCCGTCCCGCCGCGGATGACGCGGCGGCCCGAACCGCCGACGCTGCCGGCGGCGCCGCCGACGCTCCCCGCCGTCCTGCTCGGCGACGCCGACGACGACCGCGCGAACGTCCGTCCGCAGGACCACGTCGTGCTGATCGTCGAGGACGACGCGACGTTCGCGCGGATCCTGCTCGGCCTTGCGCGCGACCGCGGCTTCAAGGGGCTGATGGCGCGCACGGGCGCCGACGGGCTCGCGCTCGCGCGGCAGTTCGTTCCCGACGCGATCACGCTCGACATCGGGCTCCCCGACGTCGACGGCTGGGTGCTGCTCGATCAGCTCAAGA
This sequence comes from Vulcanimicrobium alpinum, assembly GCF_027923555.1. Classification (GTDB taxonomy): domain Bacteria; phylum Vulcanimicrobiota; class Vulcanimicrobiia; order Vulcanimicrobiales; family Vulcanimicrobiaceae; genus Vulcanimicrobium; species Vulcanimicrobium alpinum. Next base: position 2,107,674 of record NZ_AP025523.1, read on the forward strand.
AAGATCCCGCCACCAAGGGGATCCCGGTGCACGTGATCTCGGGCGAGGAGCAGTGGCAGAAGGCGCTCGACTCGGGGGCATTCGCGCACCTGAAGAAACCGGCGAGCGAAGACGCGCTCACCCAGGCCTTCGACAATCTGCTCGGTTTCGCCGACTCCGCATCGCGCAACGTGCTGGTCGTCGAGGACGACATCACGCAGCTCTCGGCGATGGCAAACCTGATCGAGAGCGGCGAGGTCAGCGTCACCGCGGTCTCGACCGGCGCGCAGGCGCTGGCGGCGTTGGATCAGGCGAAGTTCGACTGCATCGTGATCGATCTCGGGCTCCCCGACATGGACGGGACCGAAGCGATCGAGAAGATCAAGGCGCATCCCGCGCACGTGCGCGTCCCGGTCATCGTCTACACCGGGCGCGTATTGAGCGAGCGCGAGGAAGCCGCGATTCGGCACCTCACCGAGTCGGTGATCGTGAAGGACGCGATGTCGCCCGAGCGGCTGATCGAGGAGACCTCGTACCTCCTCAACCAGGTCGAGGCGCGGCTCCCCGAAGCGAAGCGCCCGCCGGCGGCGACGTCGTCGATCGCGTCGCTCGAAGGCCGCACGATCCTCATCACCGACGACGACACGCGCAACATCTTCGCCCTGCGCAGCGCGCTCGAGGAGTTCCGCATCAACGTCCTGACCGCCGAGTCGGGCTTGGAGGCGATCGCGCTCCTGCGGTCGCATCCGGAGATCGACGCGGTCTTGATGGACATCATGATGCCGGAGATGGACGGCTACGAGACCATCCGGCGGATCCGCGCACGCGAGGAGTGGCAGACCCTGCCGATCATCGCGCTCACGGCGAAGGCGATGAAGGGCGATCGCGAGCAGTGCCTCGCGGCCGGCGCCTCGGAGTACATCTCGAAGCCGGTCGACATCGAACAGCTCGTCGCGCTGATCCGCGTCTGGCTCAACGTGGCCGCATGATCGGCTTTCTCGGTCAAAGCGGGGGCCGCTTTGTCCGCTAAAGCCGCGCCGGAGCCGGGGACTCCGGCGCAGGCGGGCGGAAACGGCGCGCCGAGCGCGTCGCCGGCGATTGCCGATCTCGAGCTGAACCTTCTGCTCGAGGCGGTCTATCGGGTGTCGGGATTCGACTTTCGCGAGTACGCACCGGCGACGCTGAAGCGGCGCGTCGCCGAGCGGGTGCGCGCGGAGGGGGCGGCGACGACGACCGGGCTGCTCGAGCGGGTGCTGCACGACGAGGGCGCGATGGCGCGCTTCATCGACGCGCTCACGCACAACCCAAGCTCGCCGTTCCGCGAACCGCAGTTCTTCACCGCATTCCTGGAACGCGTCGTGCCCCGCCTGCGCACGTTCCCCCACAGCCGCATCTGGGTGATCGGCTCGGGTGACGACGCCTACGCGCTCGCGATCCTGCTCCGCGAGGCCGAGTTTTTCCAGCGCACGCGCATCTACGCGACGGATGCCGGCGAGGCCGCGATCGACCGCGCCAAGGCCGGGACGTTCCCGAGCGATCAGCTCGAAGAATACGATCACCGCTACCGCGAGGCCGGCGGCACGCGGCGCTTCGCCGACTACGTCGACGTGCGCGACGGCGTCGCCGCGTACAAGCCCGCACTGCGCGAGCACATCGTCTTCGCCCAGCACAACCTCGCCGGCGACTCTTCGTTCAACGAGTTCCACGTCGTCGCCGCGCGCAACGTCCTGAGCCACTTCAATCGCACCCTCGCCTATCGCGCGCATCAAGTGATCTACGAGAGCCTGGTGCGTCTAGGCTACCTCGGCCTCTCCGCCAAAGAGACGCTCCAGTACACGCCGCACCAGCGCGCCTACGAAGAGCTCGACGGCACGGAACGGTTCTACCGCCGCCTGCGCTGACGTCCCCGTCACCCTGAGCTCGTCGAAGGGCCGTTCGGATCGTCCGTTCGGCGGCTCCCGCTCGGCGCTCCGACGCGGTAGCGTCGGGGCATGAACCCATTTCTGCTCGAGGCGGGCCTCGTCGCGCTCAGCGCGCTGTGCTTTTGGCTCCTCGACCGCTACGTCGTCGGGTGCGGCCGGATATGACCGCCGACCTCACCGTCGGCCTGCTGCTCGCGATCGCCGCGCTCGCGTATCTGACGTACGCGATGTTGCGGCCCGAACAGTTCTGAGCAAGGGGAGCACGCGGATGACCCTCATCGGATGGCTGCAGGCCGCCCTCGTCTTTGCGCTCGTGTGGCTGTGCGTCAAGCCGCTCGGCACCTACATGGCGGTGACGTTCGAAGGCGGACGGACGTGGATGACGCCGGTCCTCGGTCCGCTCGAACGCACGATCTACCGCATCTCCCGGGTCGACGCGGGGCGCGAGATGAGCTGGAAGGCGTATGCGTTCAGCGTCGTCGCGTTCAGCCTCGTCAGCCTCGTCTATCTCTACCTGCTGCTGCGAACGCAGGCGTTCTTGCCGCTCAACCCGCAAGGCTTCGGCAACCTCGCGCCCGACCTCGCGTGGAACACCGCCGTGTCGTTCATGACGAACACGAACTGGCAGTTCTATTCCGGCGAGTCGACGCTGAGCTACCTCAGCCAGATGGCGGGGCTCGCGTGGCACATGTTCGTCTCCGCAGGCACCGGGATCGCGATCGCGATCGCGTTCGTTCGCGGCGTCGCGCGCGCGAACGTCGCCACGATCGGCAACTTCTGGGTCGATCTGACTCGCGCGGTGCTGTACATCCTGCTGCCGATCTCGGTGGTGGGTGCGCTGATCTTCGCCTGGCAGGGGATGCCGCAGAACTTCAGCGCGTACACTCCTGTGAAGACGCTCGAGGGCGCAACGCAGTCGATCCCGCAAGGCCCGATGGCTTCGATGGAGCTCATCAAGGAGCTCGGAACGAACGGCGGCGGCTTTGTCGGCGCCAACTCGGCGGCGACCTGGGAGAACCCGAACGGGTTCACCAACCTGCTCGAGCTCTTCTGCATCCTGCTGATCGGCGCGGCGCTCACGTTCACCTACGGGCGCTACGTGAAGAACCAGCGCCAAGGCTGGGCGCTGTTCGCAGCGATGAGCATCATCCTCGCGCTGGGCTGGACCGCCGCGTACGCAGCGGAGGCGGCGGGGAATCCGATCGTCCACGCGCTCGGCGTGAGCGGCGGCAACATGGAAGGGAAAGAGACGCGCTTCGGGATCGCCGCGTCAGCGCTCTTCGCGGTGATCACGACGGCCACGTCGTGTGGTGCGGTCAACGCGATGCATGACTCGTTCACAGCGCTCGGCGGGCTGATCCCACTGGTGAACATGCAGCTCGGCGAGGTGGTCTTCGGCGGCGTCGGCAGCGGGCTCTACGGGATGCTTGCGTTCGTCGTGCTGACCGTGTTCGTCGCCGGCCTCATGGTCGGGCGCACGCCGGAGTTTCTCGGTAAGAAGATCGAGCGGCGCGAAGTGCAGTACGCGATCCTCGCGATACTCGTCGTCCCGGCGTTCTCGCTGATCCCGGCGTCGATCGCGTCGATTCTCCCCGCCGGCACGGCGACGCTCGGCAACGCCGGACCGCACGGCTTCAGCGAGATTCTCTACGCCTACACCTCGGGCGTCAACAACAACGGGAGCGCGTTCGGCGGCCTCGGCCCCAACGCGTACTGGAACGTGTCGATGGGGATCTCGATGCTGTTCGGTCGCCTCGCGGAGGCGATCCCCGCCCTCGCGCTCGCCGGCGCGCTCGCCGGCAAGAAATCGATCCCGCCGACCGCCGGCACCTTCACCACGACCTCGCCGATCTTCGTCGTGCTCCTGATCGGCGTGATCCTGATCGTCGGCGCGCTGACGTTCTTCCCGGCCGACGCGCTCGGCCCGATCGTCGAACACCTGCTGGCGGCGCAAGGAAAGGACTTCTGAGATGGTATCGCCTCGTCAACGTTCGCTGTTCGATCGCGAGATCGTCTTCCCGGCGATCCGGGACTCGTTCGTCAAGCTCGACCCGCGCGTCCAACTCAAGAACCCGGTCATGTTCGTCGTCGAAGTCGGCGCGGTCGCGTCGCTGCTGTACGCGTCTCACGACGTGCGCAACGGCCAGGCCGGCTTCGACGTCGCGATCTCGCTGTGGCTGTGGTTCACGGTGCTCTTCGCGAACTTCGCCGAAGCCGTCGCCGAGGGACGCGGCAAGGCGCAAGCCGACTTTCTGCGCCGCACCAAATCCGACACCTATGCGCGCCGGCTCATCGCAGACGGCCCTTCGAGCGGCTTGGGTCAGGCGCGCGAAGAGCGCGTCATCTCGTCGAGCCTGCGCCAGGGCGATCGGATCGTCGCCGAGACGAACGACATTATCGCCGCCGACGGCGAGATCGTCGAAGGCGCGGCGACCGTCGACGAGTCGGCGATCACGGGTGAGTCGGCCCCGGTGATCCGCGAAGCCGGCGGCGACCGCAGTTCGGTCACCGGCGGGACGCGCGTCCTCTCCGACCGCATCGTCTTCGTCGTCCGCGCGAACCCCGGCGAGTCGTTCATCGACCGGATGATCTCGCTGGTCGAGGGCGCGAAGCGCCAGAAGACGCCCAACGAAATCGCGCTCTCGATCCTGCTGGCCGGCCTGACGATCATCTTCGTCATTGCGGTCGCGACGCTCGCGCCGTTCTCGCTCTATGCGGGCGCCGTCCCCAGCGTCGTGGTGCTGATCGCCCTGCTGGTCTGCCTGATCCCGACGACGATCGGCGGACTGCTCTCTGCGATCGGGATCGCGGGGATGGACCGCGTCCTGCAGCGCAACGTGCTCGCGATGAGCGGGCGCGCCGTCGAAGCCGCGGGCGACGTCGACACGCTGCTCCTCGACAAGACCGGGACGATCACGCTGGGCAACCGCCAAGCCACTGAGATCATCCTCGCCGCCGGCGTCGATGGCCGCGACGCTCATCGCGCCGCATACATGGCGTCGCTCGCCGACGAGACGCCGGAGGGGCGCTCGATCGTCACCCTGGCCGCTCCGCTCGCCGGGATCGACCCGAGCACGAAAGGGAAACTCCCCGCCGATGCGACGATCGTCCCGTTCAGCGCGTACACGCGCATGAGCGGCGTCGACTTCCCCGGCGGCCCGTCGTTGCGCAAGGGCGCGCCCGATGCGGTGCGCGCGTGGGTGGCGTCCCAACCCAGCGGCACCATGTCGAACGAACTCGTCGGCGACGTCGAGCGGATCGCGCGCGCCGGAGGCACGCCGCTGCTGCTCGCCGAGAACAATCGCATCATCGGTGCGATCGCCTTGCGCGACATCCTCAAGCCGAACATGAAGGAACGCTTCGACCGCCTGCGCGCGATGGGGATCCGCACCGTGATGATCACCGGCGACAACCCGCTTACCGCGAGCGCGATCGCGCGCGAATCAGGCGTCGACGACTTCCTCGCCGAAGCGACGCCGGAGACGAAAATGGCGCTGATCAAGCGCGAGCAGACCGCGGGCCGGCTCGTCGCGATGACCGGCGACGGCACCAACGACGCACCGGCGCTCGCGCAAGCCGACGTCGGCCTCGCGATGAACAGCGGGACGCAGGCCGCCAAAGAGGCCGGCAACATGGTCGACCTCGACTCCGATCCCACCAAGCTCATCGAAGTCGTCGAGGTCGGCAAGCAACTGCTGATGACGCGCGGCGCGCTCACGACCTTCTCGATCGCGAACGACGTCGCGAAGTACTTCGCGATCCTGCCCGCGATGTTCATGACTGCGTATCCCGCGATGGACGCGCTCAACATCATGCGGCTCGCCACGCCGGCGAGCGCGATCCTCTCAGCGATCATCTTCAACGCGATCATCATCATCGCGCTGATCCCGCTCGCCCTGCGCGGCGTGCGCTACCGCCCGCGCGGTGCCAACGCCGTGCTTCGCGAGAACGTACTCGTCTACGGGCTCGGCGGCATTATCGTCCCGTTCATCGGGATCAAGGCGATCGACCTGATCCTGGTCGCCTTGCATCTCACCGGAGCGCACGCATGATCGTCACGCAACGCCATATCGTGACCTCGGTGCTGTACACGATCGTCACGGTCGTGCTGCTCGGCGTGCTGTATCCGGTCGCGATCTGGGCGATCAGCGTCGTGCTGTTTCCGCATCAGGCCGCGGGTTCGCTGATCACCGTGAACGGCACCGTGATCGGCTCCGAACTCGTCGGCCAAAACTTCAGCAAGCCCACGTATTTTCACCCGCGCCCGTCGGCTGCCGGGAAAGGGTACGATCCGACGTCGACGGGCGGCACCAACCTCGGACCCACGTCGAAGAAACTGATCGACGCGACGAAGGCCGCCGTGGCGGCGCTTCGTAAAGAGAACCCGGATGCGACGGGCCCGATTCCGATGGATCTCGTGACCTCAAGCGGGAGCGGGATCGACCCCGACATCTCGCCCGAGGGCGCGTACTATCAAGCGCCGCGCGTCGCGAAGGCGCGCGGGAGCACCGTCGCGGCCGTGCGCGCGCTGATCGGCGCGCACGTCACTCCTCGTACGCTCGGCATCCTCGGCGAACCGCGCGTGAACGTCCTCGAACTCAATCGCGCGCTTGACGCGCAAGGAGCCCCCCCGTCCAAGTGATTCGCACCATCGTCGCGGCAGCGCTCGTCGCGCTGCCGTCGGCCGCTCTCGCGCAGACCGCGCCGTCCCCGGCTGCGTCGCCGTCCGCATCGCCCGCAGCGAACGACATCTGCTCGAGCGGCCTCAACGCCGTCGTCAGCCGACCGACGCAAACGACGTCGGCCTGCGTCGTCAAACCGAACCGGATTCTGATCGAAACCGGATATCAAACGCAGACCGCCGACGTCTCCGGCGGCGGTTCCTACACGTATCAGTCCGTGCCGAACGCGACGATCCGCATCGGCACCGCGATGCGCAACGTCGAACTGCAGGTGCTGCCGCCGTCCGCGATCCGTTCCGCCGGGCTCACTGTCACCTCCGACGTCGGCGCCGGCGTGAAATGGCAGGCCGTCTCGACACCGACGTTCGCGTTCGGCGTCGATACGATCCTGACGGCGCCGACTGGAACGGATCCGGCGCGTTCGCCGAACGCTCTCGGCAGTGCGAACGCGGCGACGTACGTCTACAACGCGCAGGTGCAGGGTTCGCTCGGCAAGATCTTCGGCTACTCCGCCGGCGTCGGACTGCAGTACCTCGCTTCGGCCGGCGCGCGCTATATCTCGACGGTGCCGTCACTCGGGATGAGCGCGTCGCTCCCCAACGGCTTCGCCGTCGTCGTCGAAGGCTTCCACGCGACCAATGGCGAGGGTCCGGCAACGCCGGGCCACACCTGGTTCGACGCTGCGCTCGAGAAAGTCGTGGGCAACGCGCAGTTCGACCTTAACTTCGGCGTCTCGGACCGCATCACGCCGGCGCCCGGCGTGCCGAGCGTCCAGCGCCGCTACGCCGGCTTCGGGATCAGCTATCTGATCCCGTAAGCGTCACTCACTGGGCTCCGACGTTACCGACGCAGCGCGCGGCGCAAGGACGAGCAGTTCCTTCGCGCCGGCCTTCAGGACGCGCGACGCGAACGACGCTTTCCCGCCGAAGAGCCGCCGCGGTCCGCGCGGCGACTCGACGGCGATCACGTCCTGCGGCTCGGCGATCGCGACGAGCCGCTGCGCCGCATCGTCGCCGCGATCGGAGAGGAACGAGCCGCGCGCTTTTCGCGCCGTGCGCGCAAGCGCGTCGACGACAGCGTGCGGCGCGTCGTCACCGGGCTTGAGAATCGTTACCACGCGCAGATCGACATCGAGCCGGCCCGCCAGCCGTCCCATCCGCTCGATCAGTGCGACGTCGCGCTCGCGCGGCAGCACGCCGACGACGATCCGCCCGAACGGACGCGCGTGACGACGCTGCAGGCGCGCGTGCAGAACCTCGCGGATCGCGAGCTCGCGCAGCGCGGCGAGATGCTCGGTCTTAAAAAAGTTGCTCAGCGCGGCGTCGATCCGCTCGCGCGGGTAGATCTTCCCCTCGCGAAGACGCTGGCGCAGCACGTCGGGCGCGACGTCGATGAAGATCAATTCGTCGGCGACTTCGAGGATCGCGTCGGGGACGGTCTCGCGCACGCGCGTCCCGGTAATCCGCTCTACCGCATCGCCGAGCCCTTCGAGGTGCTGGACGTTGAGCGTCGTCATCACCGAGATCCCCGCGCGCAGCACGTTGATCACGTCGTCGTAGCGTTTCGCGTAGGGGCTGCCGGCAGCGTTGGTATGCGCAAGCTCGTCGATCAGCGCGGTCTGCGGACGGCGCTGCAAGAGCGCCTCGCGATCGAGCTCGCCGTTGGGAAGCCGCGCAAGCCGCTCGAGCCCTTCGAGCTTCGCCGCCGTCTCGGCGCGGCCGTGCGTCTCGACCAGCGCGGCGACGACATCGACGCCTTCGTCGCGCAGCTGCTGCGCGCGGTCGAGCATCGCGTACGTCTTCCCGCTGCCGGCGACCGAACCGAGGAAGATGATCAATTTGCCGTAGCCGAGCTTCATCCGGTCGCCTACGACGTGGCCGTAGGGATGGCGCGCGCCCTCCGGCGCCCGCACGATCGCCGGCCGGCTCGGATCGACGACGTAGATGTCGCGATCGACCGGTCGCATGAGAATCTTCGCCGCCAGCTCGCCGTTCGGAATCGCGATCAGCGCGGCGCGCACGGCGTCAAGTTCGCCGCGGTCCAGTTTCGCCGGCGGATCGACGCGCGACGCGTCGACTGCAAGCCGCGCGTCGAGATACGTCTCGGGATCGATCGCGCCCAGGCTCGTCGTCTCCAGCGCGAGATCGAGCGCGTCGGTCAGCCCCGCGAGCCGGCGCAGGTAGCGCTCGGCGTCGAAGCCCGGCGTGATCACCGCCAGCGCCGCCGAGGTGCGCGCGGGCGCAACGACCGGGATCGTGAGCCCGTCGATCGTGCGCAGCAGCAGCTCGCGGAGCAGTTCGAGGTTCTGCGGCTTGAACGCGCCGGCGTACGCACGCTCGATGTCTTCGGGTCGCACGATGCGCCCGTCGCGCAGGCGCGACTCCAAGATCGACGGCGAGACGTCGAGCGCGACGACGGTGTCCGCCGCTTTGAGAAACGACAGCGGGACCAGTTCGCGCACCGGAAAGCCGAGGATGCGCTCCGCGACGGGCGCGACCGTCTCAAGGTGCTGCACGTTGAACGCGCCGAGCACCGATTTCCCCGCGGCGCGCAGCGCGAGCGCGTCCTGCCAGCGCTTCACGTTGGGGGCGCCTTCGGGGTTGGCGTGCGCGAGCTCGTCGAGGACGATCGTCTCGAAGTCGCTGCGCAGCGCGGTCTCGAGGTCGAAATCCTCGAACGCGCCGAAGCGGCGCGGCGGAATCACTGGAAGCCGTGCCGCGAGCGCGTCGAGGTCGGGACGGTCTTTCGTCTCGATCCAGCCGATCGCGACGCGGCGCCGCGCCTGCTGCTGACCGATCGCATCGGTCAGCAAACGATGCGTCTTACCTGCGCCCGGCGTGCTACCGAGGTAGATCGTGAGCCTCGGGCCCAGCCCGAGCTCCGTGAGCAGCGATTGCGGGCTCGGCCGTTCCACGCCGCGGACTTCGGCGCAGGGCGGTGACGTCCGCTGCGGAAGGCACGGCCGTGCGCGCGCGATGGATTCCAATCCTCTCGTTCGCGATGCTGGCGGTCGCCTTCGTCATCGACGTCAAGACCCCGCAGACGCTGGTTGTCGCGATCCTGCTCGACGTCCCGATCGTGCTCTCGGCGTTCGCCGGCAGCCGCAGTCTTACGGCGTGGCTCGTGATTGCGGCGCTTGCCGCGAACGGTGTCGCCGGATACCTCAACGGCGTCGCCGCCGGAGGGTGGGACGCGATCGGCGTTGCGGACCGCGCCCTCGCCGCGCTCTCGATCGCGCTGGTCGGCTGGCTCGGCACGACGCTCCAGGAACGCGCTCGCACCTTCGGCCGGCTCGCCGCGCAGGAATCGCGCGCACGGCGCGAAGCGCAGCTCGCGGTCGCCGTCGACCGCATCCGCGCGTCGCTCTCGTACGAGATCGTTCTGCGCGCGATCGTCCGCGAGGCACCGGCGCTCTTCAACGCGCCCGACGCCCGCTGGATCCCCGAAGATCGCGGTGAAGGGATGCTGACGGCGACGCGCGACCGCGACGAGGTCGCCCTCAGCGCCTACGCGGTGAGACCGGAGATCACCTCGATCGCGCGTCGCGCGTTCGACGACGACGACGTCGTCGAGCTGCGAGCGGACGATCCGCTCGGGGGCATGGTGCTCGACGGCATCGGCGCACGCGCGGCGCTCGCGCTGCCGTACAGCGATCGCGGCGAGCCGCTCGGGACGCTGCTGCTGGGTTTCGCCGCACCGGCCGACATCGACGAGATCGCACGCGCGCTGGCCCGCGCCTACGCGCGCAGCGGAAGCGCGGCGCTCGCGCAGACGCGTTTGTTTGCGCAGCTTGCCGAGCGCAACGACGCGCTCGCCGAACGCGGCGGGGTGATCCGCGATCTCGTCTACGCGCTCTCACACGATCTGCGCACGCCGCTCGCCGCGCTCGGACTCACGTTCCGGCAAGCGAAAGACGGACTGTACGGACCGATGCCCGGCGCCTATCTCGAGATCGTCGACCGCAGCATCGTCGCCACCGACGAACTGCAGCGGCTCGCGGAGACGCTGCTGCTCGTCGCGCGCTTCGAGTCGGGCGAACGCCGCCCGCGCCGGGAACCGGTCGACGTCGATCTACTGCTTGCCGAGGTGGTCGGCGAACTCGAGCCGATCGCCGCAGCGCGTCACGTCGATCTGCAGGTCGGCGACGTCTGCGGTTCGCGAATCGAAGGCGACCGCGGCGATTTGCGCCGGGCATTGACCAACCTGGTCGCCAACGCCCTCGAACACACGCCGGCCGGCGGGACCGTGAACGTCGCCGCGCACCGCAACGGCGAGGGAATTGCGATCGACGTCGTCGACGACGGGCCCGGCGTCGCGCCCGCGGCGCGCGCAACGCTGTTCGAACGCTTCGCGGGCGGCGAAGGCCGGCGCGGCGCGGGTTCTGGCCTCGGCCTCTACATCGTGCGCCGCGTCGCCGAAGAGACGGGCGGCACCGCGCGCTACGCGCCGCGCGCGCCGCACGGCAGCATCTTCTCGATCGTCGTTCCGGTGCGAGGATGAGCGAGACGATTCGCGCGGTGCTCGTCGAGGACCACGCGCTCACGCGCGCGGGCATGCGCGCCGCGCTGACGGCGAACGGCGTCGACGTCGTCGCCGAAACCGCCGACGGCGTCTCGGGCGAGGCGGCGATCGTGCGCGAACGTCCCGATGTCGCCGTCGTCGACATCGGCCTGCCCGGGATGGACGGGATCGCAGTGACGCGCGCCGTGAAGGCGGCCGGGATCGGCGTGCGCGTCGTCGTCGTGACGATGCACGAACTCGACGAGGAAGTGCTCGCGGCGCTCGCCGCCGGCGCCGATGCGTACTGCGTGAAATCGTCGGACACGTCGATCGTCATCGACGCGGTACGCACCGTCGCGGCCGGCGGTGCCTACTTCGATCCGCGCATCGCGCACGTCGTGCTGCGCCGCTTCAATGCGGCAGCGTCGCCGCAGGCACCCTCCCCGCTGACGCCGCGCGAACTCGACGTCCTGCGGCTGATCGCCGACGGCTTAGGCAACGTCGAGATCGCCGAACAGCTTCACCTAGGGCTCGGAACCGTGAAGGGCCACGTCCGCGACATCCTCGAGAAACTCTCCGCCTCGGACCGTGCGCACGCCGCCGTCACCGCGTTTCGGCGTGGGCTTCTGTCCTAGTCCGCCGCCGGACGGCCCGGCCTCGGGCACGACCACGCAGGCTCCCTCGAAGTTCATGGCAGAGTAAGCAGGGACGCGACAGCCGCATGTAAATCTTCTTTTCGTACCGGGAGAAAGGACGACTCGTTTGGCCTACGAGGTCATTAAACGCGTCAGCGGCCGCGCGTACCGGTACCGGGTCGAGAGCTTTCGAGACCCGGAGACTCGTCGCGTCCGCGGCCGGTGGACGTACTTGGGCAGGGTCGATCCGGCCGACGCCGGGTTACCCCCGCGACCGCCCAAACCGAGCTCGAAAGAACGCCTGCTTGAAGCCGTCGCGCGCCTGCTGACCCAGCACGACGCCGAATCGCTTTCCGCGGGGTCGATCGCACGCGAGGCGGGCGTCGCTTACGGCACGTTTTACCGCTACTTCCGCGACCGCGCGCACGCCGTGCGCGAGACGCTGCTGCGCCACGGTCCCGCGCTCGGCGACGTCGCGGAGCGCTTCGCGCTGCCCGTCGGGACGCGCGGCGACGAACGCGGCCGGATGGAGTCGTGGATTCGCGAGAACGTCGCGGCGGCGCTGCGCGACCGCGGACTCGTCCGCGCCTGGCACATCTACTCGAACTCCGACGACGACGTGCTCGCGGCGCGGCGCACCGCGATCGACGCCGCGCATGACGCGCTCACCGGGCACCTCGAACGCCTGCATGCCGCCGGGATCGCGACGATCGCATCACCCGGCTTCACCGCGTACGCGCTCGTCGCGCTCGTCGTCGCCATGGGCCGCGACTGCGCGATCGAAGGAACGTTTCCCATCGAAAAACTTGACGGACTCGTCGCGCTCGCAACCGACCTCACCGGCCTCGCATAACACTCCGTCACCCTGAGACCGCGTGACACGAGGACGCGGCGAACGGGCAGAGAACGCCGGGGCGCGATGCAGGCGTCCCGTTCCGTTCTCGTTGCGCTGCTGTGCGCCGCGTGCTCCGCGCCGTCGTTCGCCGACGCGACGCGCTACCGTACGCCGCCGCCGCCGATCGAGGCGGCGCTGCGCGCGCCGGCGATCCCCACCCTCACGGCGTCGCCGAATCGCGCCTGGATCGCGGAGCGCACGCCGCTGCGGTATCCGCCGGTCGCCGACCTCGCTCGGCCGATGCTCCGCCTCGCCGGTTTACGGATCGATCCGGCGACCAACGGAATCCACCACGCGTCTGCGTCGACGGCGCTCGCGTTCGTGCGCGTCGCCGACGGGAAGCACGTCGCCGTGGCGCTTCCGCCCGATGCACGCGTCACCGCGCTGGTCTTCTCGCCCGATGCGGCGCACTTCGCCTTCACCAACGCCACCGCGCGCGGGACCGAGCTGTGGCTCGGCACGACCGCGACCGGCGCAGCGCATCGCGTCGCGGGGCTCGCGGTCAACGACGTTTTCCCGAACGCGGTGACGTGGATGCCGGGCGGGACGAGCCTCCTGGTGCGCGCCGTCGACCGCACCGGACCGCCGCTGCAGCGCTCCGTCGCCGCGGGACCGGCGGTGCAGGAGACGGCCGGCGGCGCGGGGCCGATCGTCACGTACGAAGACCTGCTCGCCGACGCCGCCGACGAAGCGCTCTTCACGTACTACGCCGCCTCGCGCCTCGCGTTCGTCTCGGCCGACGGAACGCGCGTCGCGCGCACCGCGGCGCGCGGGATCTTCACCCGGTGCATCCCCTCCCCGCGCGACGGCGCGCTGGTGCTGACGACGCGCGTGCACGCGCCGTACTCGTACCTGTTCCCGTACCAGCGCTTTCCGCTCGCGACCGAGATCTACGACGTGCGGGGCTCGCGCGTCGCGACGATCGCCGATCGGCCGCTCGCGGATCGCGTCCCCGCCGACGGCGTTCCGGCCGGACCGCGCGACGCGATGTGGCTGTCGTCGTCCCGTGCAGAGGTCGCATGGATCGAAGCGCTCGACGGCGGCGATCCAAACGTGACCGCGGCGGAACGCGACCGCATCGTCGCGCGCGCCGCGACGGGCGGCGCACTGCACGAGCTGGCGCGCACCGCGCAGCGCGTCGCGCAGATCTCACCGCTGCACGCGGATTCACGTGTGCTCGTCGAAACCTACGATCCGCTGACCCGTACGAACGCGGTCGCCGCGATCGATACGCGCAGCCCGGGGTCGCCGCCGCGTGCGCTCTGGTCGCTGCGCGCCCGCGACGTATATCACGATCCCGGCGAGCCAATGACGATCGTCGAACCCAACGGCGCGAGCGCGGTGCTGCACGCCGGCGACGCGATCTACCTGCGCGGCGCGGGCTACGGTCCCGAGGGACAGCGGCCGTTTCTCGACCGCTACGATCTCGCGACCGGCACGACGACGCGGCTGTTTCGCTCGGAGCTCGCGCCGCTCGAATCGGTCGGCTGGATCCTCGACGACGGCGCGTCATCGCTGCTGACGATCCGGCAATTGCCGGCCGATCCGCCCAACGCCTACGTGCGCGCGCGCGCCGGGACGCTGCGCGCGCTCACTGCGTTCGGCGATCCGCAGCCGATGCTGCGGGGCGTCGGCCGCCGCGTCGTGACGTACAAGCGCGCCGACGGCGTCGACCTCTCGTTCACGCTCTACACGCCGCCCGGCTGGCACGAGGGGACGCGGCTCCCGGCGCTGTTGTGGGCGTATCCGCTCGAGTTCGTCGACCGCGGTACCGCGTCGCAGAACGTCAACTCGACGCAGACGTTCGTCAACGTTACCGCCGGTTCGCCCGTGTTCTTCGCGCTCGCGGGATACGCCGTGCTCGACAACGCATCGATGCCGATCGTCGGCGATCCCAAAACCGTCAACGACACCTACATCGACCAGCTCACCGCCGACGCGCAGGCGGTGGTCGACACGGCGGTCGGGATGGGCGTCGTCGATCGCGACCGCATCGCGGTCGCCGGCCACTCCTACGGGGCCTTCATGACCGCGAACCTGCTCGCGCATACGCGCCTGTTCCGCGCCGGGATCGCGTGCAGCGGCGCGTACAACCGCAGCCTCACGCCGTTCGGCTTTCAGAACGAGACGCGCACGTATTGGGAGGCAACGGATCTCTACACGGCGATGTCGCCGTTCACGTACGCGAACCAGCTCAAGGATCCGCTGCTGCTGATTCACGGCGAGGCCGACGACAACACGGGCACCTATCCGATCCAGTCGCAGCGGTTCTACGCGGCGATCAAGGGCAACGGCGGGACGGCGCGTCTGGTGATGCTGCCCTACGAGGCGCACGGATACACCGGCCGCGAGTCCGTCGAGACGGTGCTCGCCGAGATGCTCGACTGGCTCGACCGTTACGTCAAGCCGCCGAAGGCGGCGTCAGCGCGCTGAGCGGGTCGCCGAACGCTCGGCATGTTCGCGGCGCGCGCGATCCCAGCTCGCGCGCGTCACCGAGAACAGCAGCACGTCGACGTGCCGGCCGCGGATCACCGCGCCGCTCTTGAGCAGCCGCTCTTCGCGAAAGCCGTTGCGGTCGAGGACGCGGCGCGAGGCGCCGTTCTCGGGAACGATGCAGGCTTGGATCTCGTCGAGCTCGGCGGTCGCGAACGCTTCGTCGATCACCGCCTGCAGGGCTTCGCTCGCGTAGCCGTGCCCGCGCGCCTCGTAGACGAGGCTGTAGCCGACTTCGCCGACGCGCGGGGTGCGGTCGTTTACCCGCAGCGAGATCCAGCCGATCGGACGTTCCGGATCGCCGGCGCGCAACAGCCACTCGAAGCGTCCGGTCGCGTTGGGACGTAGCTGCCGCGGCCGCGAGCGGACCTGGCGTTCGAACTCCTCGGCCGGCACGCGCGGGATGTCCTGGAACTTGCGCAGGTCGGGGGCGTTGAGCACTTCCCACAGGTCGCGGGCGTTGTTCGGGCCGACGGGGACCAGCACGACACGCCCCGTGCGCACCGCTCTCATCGCGCGTCCGCCCCCGCGCATGCTGCCGTGCCGGCTGTGCCGGCTCGCATCTCCCTCACGCCCGTCTCGCCTACGGCACCCCCTTGCCGCGCGCCTTCCGCCGAGGGAGACGCAGGCCGGAGGTGTCGATGGAAGTTACGTACGCGGGAACCGTGCTCACGCTGCCCCGCTTCTTTCACGGAAAGCACTCGCGCTACGAGCACGAACAGTTCGACTGCCGCGACGCGCGCGGCGCGACGTTCCGCGTGATCGACAACGTGACGATCGGGCCGCGCATCCCGGTCCGTCCCGGCGACCACGTGACGGTCAAGGGCGAACTGGTGCACGATCGCGGTGCGCCGCCGATCGTGCACTTCACGCATCACGACCCGTGGAAGACCCACGAGGACGGCTTCGTGCGGCTCGATGGACGCACGTACGCGTGACGTTCAGCGGCCGCCCTCGCCGCGCAGCAGCGATGCGAGCGTCACCATCCGCACGCCGCGCGCGCGCAGCGCGCGGATGAGCGCGGGCGCCTCGGCGGCCTGGTACGCGAGCTCGCCCGCGTCGCCGCGCCCGCGATCGCCGTCGTGCAGCAGCACGATCGCGCCCGGCCGCACCCGCGCCGCGAGCGCCGCGGGATCGCGGTCGTCGGCCGCGTTCCAAAGGACGACCTGCAAACCGTGGCGGCGCGCCGCATCGATCACGACCGCGTTGCGCGCGCCGAACGGCGGACGCAGATAACGCGGCGCCGGCGCCCCGGCGGCGACGATCGCGGCGTCCGTGCGCGCGAGCTCGGCGTCGATCCGTGCCGGGAGCATCGCGTTGAGGTGCGCGTGGGTCTCGGAGTGGTTTTCGATCTCGTCGCCGTCGCGCACCATCCGCGCGAGCAGGTCGGGCGCGCGGCGCGCGGCGCGCCCGACGACGAAGAACGTCGCGGGGACGCGTTCGCGTTCGAGCACGCCGAGCAGCGCGTCGGTGACGCCGCGGGTCGGACCGTCGTCGAAGGTCAGGGCGACCGCATTCGTCGCGGCGCCGCCGTGCGCGATCACCGGCGCGAACGCGGCGCTCTCGGGCCGCTCGACGAGTTCGTAGAGCGCGAAGAATCCTGCACCTAGGATCGCGACGGCGGCGAGCGCGCGCGGCGCGTTCACGATTTGAGGAGTTTCTCCCGCGCCGCGGCGACCGTCTTGCGGAATCCCGGCGGGCCGAACGACGCGAAGTCGTCGACGATCTTCTGATAGCGCCCGTCGGCCGTCGCGGTCGATTTGAGCGTGAGCAGATCGGGGACGGGCTTCGCCGGATCGAGATGGATGTTGTATTCGCGCCCCGCGCTCGTCGCGAGATAATGCGGGTCGGAGAACGTGAAGCGGTGCTTGCCGCTGCGGTCGCCGGCGGTCTGCGCGATCGAGACGGTGTAGACGTTGTCGGTGTTGCCGCGCAGCGGGCGCGAACGCAGTTCCCACACGCCGTCGCGCACCAGCGCCTCGAACGCGAACGTGACGTCGTAGCCGTGAATCGGGTAGGTGAACTTCGCGACGCGCGAGCCGGCGCGGTTCGTCGCTTCGTACTGCGCCGTCGACGCACCGTCGAGATTCGAGAGGCGCCATTCCTCGCGGGCGATCGGGCCCTTGGCGTGTGTGACCGCTTGGGCGACGCGAATCTCGGAGCGCTGCAGGCGCACCTGGTCGACCGAGGCATAGCGCTTGTTTGCGGTCGGCCAGAAGATCAGCGCGGCGCCCGCCAGCGCCAGCACGGCGATGACGGCGATGAGCAGAGCGGTCGGGAAGCGGCGCATCACGGGTCAGAACCGTCAGCGGGACGGCGAGGTGTCACGCTGCGCGTCGAGCACCTGGTTCACCACCGCGTCGGCGGCCGCGTTCGCCTTGCGCGGGACGTGCCGCACGTCGACGTGCGCGAACTTGCGCAGCAGCGTCTTCGCTTCCGCGTGCAGCGGGATCAAGCCGGGATGCTTGACACGGTACGCTCCGGAGAGCTGCTTGACGACCAGTTCGCTGTCCATCCGGATCGCGATGTCGTCGACGCCACGTGTGAGCGCCGCCTTGAGTCCTTCGAGAAGGGCCGTCCACTCGGCAACGTTGTTCGTCGCGATCCCGAGGTAGGTGCCGATCGTCTCGACCACCGCGCCGTGCTCGTCGAAGAGCACCGCTCCGGAGGCGGCGGGACCGGGGTTTCCCCGCGAGCCCCCGTCGGCAAACAACGTCGCTTTCACGGCCTCCTGTATGCACACAGGAGGGCTCCAACGCCTTTTCCGGTAAAAATGCCGTCACCCTCACGTCGGGCAGTAGCGCAGCTTGGTAGCGCATCAGTCTGGGGGACTGGGGGTCGCAGGTTCAAATCCTGTCTGCCCGACCATCCGCCGCCGAAAGGCGAAAAAAACCCCGCGACAACCGCGGGGTTTTTTCGTGCGTTCGCGTCGCCGCGCGCATCAGCCGCCGTGACCATGCGGCGTCGGCGTCGGCGTCGGCGTCGGCGTCGGTGTCGGCGTAGCCGTGCGTCGCGGTGTAGGAGTCGGTGCGGGAGTGGGCGTCGCGGTCGGTCGCGACGTCGGAGTCGCCGACGATGTAGGAGTCGCGGTCGGCGTGGGCGAGGCGGTCGCAGTGGGACTCGGTGACGGCGTCGGCGTCGGCGGCGCGCTGGGAGTCGGCGTCACGACCGGCGTCGGGGTCGGCGTCACGACCGGCGTCGGGGTCGGCGTCGCGCCCGGGGTCGGCGTCACGACCGGCGTCGGGGTCGGTGTCGCGCTCGCGGCCGGTGTCGACGTGGCCGTAGCGACGGGAATGGGGCTCGGCGTCGCGGTTGCCGCGGGCGGAACGATGTTCGGATGCGACGGTCCTTCGGTTCCCTGACCGAATCCGGCTCCGGCGCACGACGAGAACGCGACAACGCAGCAGATCAGACAGAACAACGTTTGCAGACGCACACCGAGCGACATCCGGCGAGCCTCTTCATCAGCGAAGGAAGGGGGAAAGCGATCCGTCGCTTTGCACAGGGTTCGTCATCCGTGCCGTCCGCCGCACGAACGACGAGACATCGTTCGTACACCGGCCGCGCCGTATTCCCCTACGCGATCGTTCTGCATGCGGAAAAACACAACGGACCTTCGTTTCCGAAAGCCCGTCGTCGTTCATCGCTCACCCGTTGCGGTGAGTTACTTCTTCTTGCCTGCGGCTTTCTTTGCACCGCGCTTGGGTCCGCCGATCGCATCTTTGAGGCCCTTGCCGGGAGCGAAGGCGGGGACGCGGCGCGCCGCGATCTTGAGCGTTTCGCCGGTTTGCGGATTGCGGCCGGTGCGCGCTTTGCGTTCGCGCACCACGAAGCTGCCGAACGGGATCAGTTGCACTTTGTCGCCCGATTTGAGCGCCGCGGTGATCTCATCGAGGATCAGGTCGACGATTTCTCCGGCCTGCCGCTTCGAGAGCTCGTGCTCGTTGGCCAGGGAGTCGACGATATCGGCTTTGGTCACTCTTTTTATGCACCTCTGGGAACGTCGTAGCGAAACGGCTCCGAAAGCTCCGCGGCGCCGCTCGATTGGATGTCAGGGAGTACGCTCGCACGCCGCGCCCTCCTTCTGCCGAAGCGTGGAAAAACCGCGCCGCAACGGGAAAAAGCCGCGAGCGGTTATCAAGGGAACATGGACCGCATCGTCACCGCCTCCGCCGCGCGCGGCACCGTCTCCCTCGTGGCCGGGATCACTACGCACCTCGTTCGCGACGCACGCGAGCGTCACGACCTCGCGCCGACCGCCAGCGCCGCGGTCGGCCGCCTGCTCACGGCCGCTGCGCTCCTGGGCACGTCGCTCAAGGGGCGCGAACGCCTCACGTTGCAGATCGCCGGAGACGGCCCGCTCGGCAAGGTGACGGCCGATGCGTGGAGCACCGGCACGCATGCCGTCGGCGCGCGCGCCTACGCGCGCAATCCCTCCGCAGACGTCCCGCTCAACGGTCGCGGGAAATTCGACGTTGCGCGCGTCGTCGGCGGCGGCAGCCTGCAGGTGACGAAGAATTACGAAGTGGGACACCCGTACAACGGGATCGTTCCGCTCGTCTCCGGCGAGATCGGCGACGACGTCGCCGCCTATCTCGCGAATTCGGAGCAGATCCCGAGCATCGTCGCGGTCGGCGTCCTCGCCGATCCGCGCGGGATCCGCGCCGCCGGCGGCGTGATCGCGCAGGTGATGCCGGGCGCCGACGAGAGCACGATCGCGACGCTGGAACGCGCGTCCCAAGCGATGGCGCCGGTCACCACGCAGATCGTCGACGGTGCCGATCCGGCGGCGCTCATCGACGCCGTCGCCGGATCGCTCGAAGTCAAGCTGTTCGATACCTACGACGTCCGTTTCGATTGCCGCTGCACGCGCGAGAAAGTCGAGATCGTGCTGCTGGGGCTGGGGAAAGACGAACTCGCGAAGCTCGCGAGCGAGCAGCCCGAAACCGAAGCGACGTGCGACTTCTGCGGCGAACGCTACGTGCTCTCGGCCGACGACGTGCGCGCGCTCTCCGCGCGCGCCTGACGCGCCGCGCTAGCTGTAGAGACCACGCGCATCGTTGACAGGGACTGACCCCGAAGAGGTGGGTGTTCGACGCCTACTTCTCCGGAGGTCAGCCCTGTGATTATGCACCCTCAGGCCCGCACGACGCCCCTTATCCGGCGGGAAATTGTCGCTTTGGTTCAGGCCGGTGAGGCCGTTGCCGCGGTGGCTCGGCGCTTCAAGATCAGCCGGCCGACGGTGTACAAGTGGCTTGCCCGCTTTGCGCAGGCCGGAGAGTCTGGTCTGCGCGATCGGCGACCCGTTGCAATTCGCTTTCCGACGCGCGTCCGAAAGGCGGTTGAACGGCAGATCGACCGGCTTCGCCGCACTCGCCGGCTACTCGGTTGGCAAATCGCCGAAGCACTGTCGATGGCGCGCTCGACGGTCATCAAGGTACTCAAGCGGCTCAACATCGCGCGTCTGCGCGACCTCGAGCCGGCCCGCTTTACGCAGCGTTATGAGTATCGCCGACCCGGCGAGCTCGTTCACATTGACATCAAGAAGATCGCACGATTTGAGCGCGTGGGGCACCGCATCCACGGCGATCGCACGAAGTGCTCCAGGCACGTCGGCTACGACGTCATCTTTGTCGCGGTCGACGATGCCAGCCGCCGGACTGAAACACGCGTATACACGCGGGAAGACGCGACCTCGGCCGCAGACTTCTTGCGGCGGCTCGCGATTCTTTACGCTCGTCGCGGCGTGCGAATCGAACGAGTCATGACTGACAACGGCAAAGTGTTCAGCTCGAACGCGTTCGAGTCAATGATGAGGTCGATCGGTGCGCGACACATTTTCACGCCGCCCTACACGCCGCGTTGGAACGGCAAAGCGGAGCGCTTCATCCAGACCATGCTGCGCGAGTGGGCGTACGCGGTCGCTTATCGCACCAGCGACGAGCGCCGAGACGCCCTCCCGGCGTGGCTCCGGTACTACAACGAGGACCGCCGGCACACGGCCATCAACTACGAGACCCCCGCCTCACGTTGGGCCGCGGCCCGTAAACGAGGCGCGTAGTCTCGACAGCTAGCGCGCCGTGATCGTCAGTCGAGGTCCGCTTCGAGCGCTTCCGCGGTGCGTTGCATGACCTTCGCCAGCAGCGCGATCGCGCCGGCGCGATTCGTGTTGAGCAGCATGTACTGCATCCGGTCGTTCGGGTGCAGGACGACGAAAACGCCTTTGCTTCCTTGCGTGATCGATTTCAGAATGCGATCGATGAAGGCCCGGTCCTCATCGTCGAGCTGAATCGCGCCGCCCTCTTCTTTCAAGAGGTCGCGGAGGAAGGTGTCGAGATTATCGGGGACGTCCATGTGTACGATAAACACCCTCGTAGTGAACGAGAAGACTCGCTGATTTCATGTATCGGTCGCCGGGTCTGAAAGTGAAGCGCAAACGTCAAGGATCCGTGAAGTTCCGGCACGGGATCCACGCCGGATGAACGCTCCGGGCGGCCGCCGAGGTTCCGGCGCCGGCCGCCGCGCGCAGGGAACGCCGCTCGGCGCGCGGAGAACGCGCCGATGAACGAAGCAGCGGCCGACGTCGCCGTAATCGGAGCGGGCGCCGCCGGACTCGCCGCCGCGCACATCTTGTGCCGGGAAGGACTGCGGGTCGAAGTACTGGAGGCGCGCGAGCGAATCGGCGGTCGCCTGCTTCCCGTCGGCGATCCCGTCTTGCCGGTCGCCGTCGATCTGGGCGGCGAGTTCATCCACGGCAGCGCGCCCGAGACGTTCGCCCTCCTGCGCGAAGCCGGAACGGTCGCCGTCGACACCGTGCCGTCGGCACTCGCGTTCGTCGACGGCGAACTGCGCGAGCGCGACGATCCGTTCGACCGCACCGCGCACGTCCTCGCACGCGCGGCGATGCTGCGCGAGGACGTTCCGGTCGCGACGTTCGCGCGCGACCTCGACGCCGACATCCGGCGCGACCTGCTAATGATGGTGCGCGGGTTCGATGCCGCCGATCCGGCGCGCGCAAGCACGCTCGCGCTCGCCGCGGAGTGGAGCGACGACGTGAACGGGCAGACCGCGCGTCAATTCCGCCCGCTCGGCGGCTACGCGTGCGTCCTGCGCGCGATGCACGATCGGCTCGATCCGGCGTGCGTGCGCGTGCGTCTGGGCGCGCCCGTGCGCTCGATCGCGCGTGATGCCGGCGGCGTGACGGTCGCGCTGAACGGATCGGGCGGCGAGGCGGCCCTGCGCGTGCGCGCGGCGGTCGTCACCGTTCCGATCGGCGTCCTGCAGTCCGGCGGCCTGCAGTTCCAACCGCCGCTCCCCGCCGCGACGCAGGACGCGCTTGGACGGCTGGTCATGGGGCCGGTCGTGAAGCTCGCGCTGCGTTTCCGGACCGCGTTCTGGGAACGCTCCGGCGACGGCCGCGCGCGCGACATCGCGTTCTTTCAGCGCGCGGGCGCACACTTTCCGACGTTCTGGACGCTGCTCCCGTTGCGCGCGCCGATCCTGATCGCGTGGGCCGGCGGCCCCGACGCCGACGCGCTGGCCGCGTACGACGCCGGCGCGCGCGTGCGCCTCGCGCTCGACGACCTGCGCACGCTCTTCGGTCCCGGCTGCGACCCGCACGGCGAACTCGAGGCGGCCTATCAGCACGACTGGCAGTCCGATCCGTACGCGCGCGGCGCGTACAGCTATCTCGCGAGCGGCGGGATGGGCGCGCGCGAAACGTTGGCGCGGCCGATCGACGCGACGCTCTTCTTTGCGGGCGAAGCGACGGCCGAAGCGAGCGAAGCCGGAACGGTCGCCGGCGCTCTGCGCAGCGGCGAACGTGCGGCACGCGAGGCGATCGCCGCGCTGCGGATCCGGCGCGCCTCCTAGCCGCGCACCGCCCAGAGCACCCACGCGATCAGCGGCACTTGCAGCGGAACGCGCGCCCACAACGCCCAAGCGGGGGCGAGCTTCGCGTAGCGCTCGGCGTCGAGGGCCATCTGCACGTTCGCTGGCCACACGGCGAGGAGGAGCACGACCAGTCCCCAAGCCGCCGGGACGCGGGTTGCCGGAATCAGCAGACCGACGCCGCCGGCGAACTCCGCCGCGCCGCTGAGGACAACCACCTCGTGCGCGTGACCGACCCAAGCGGGGACGATCCGCTCGTACATCTGCGGACGGGCGAAGTGCAGCAGCCCAGCGGCGATGAACAGCAGTCCGGGGGCGAGGACGCGCGTCATGGTCGAGCGTGTTGCACGCATGTTCCGGCCCCACCCGCCCCGAACCCGACCATCCGATGACCGCAGCGACCGCACGCGCCGTGGAACGGCAGGCCTTCAACGTCCCGCTGTTCTCGATCCTCGGAATCGGACTGGTCCTGCGGCTCCTCTTCATCGGCAGCGACGGCTTTCACAACGACGTCGCTGCGTTCGAGTCATGGACCGTCACCCTGCGCGACAACCCGCCGTGGGCGTTTTACGCGAAGTCGGGCTTCGCCGATTATCCGCCCGGCTATTTCGTGGTGCTGTGGGTGCTCGCGAAGTGCTACGCCGCGCTCTCGGCGCTCGGCGGCAACGATGCGGCGCACGGCTACGGCCTGCTCAAGACGATGATCAAGCTGCCGGCGATCACGATGGATCTCGTCGACGCCGGCGTCGTCTACGCGATCGTGCGGCGCTACGCCGCGCCGCAGATCGCGCTGATCGGGACGGCGCTGCTGGCGTTCAACCCGGCGGCGATCTACGTCTCGTCGTACTGGGGTCAAGTCGACTCGATCTCGTGGGGACTCGTCTTGATCGGCGTCTGGTGCCTGCTGCGCGCCGGCGACGACCCGGCGAAGACGACGGCACGGATCGCGTGGGCGTGGGCGGCGCTCGCATTCTCGGTGCTGATCAAACCGCAGGGCGCGACGATCGGCCTGCTGTTTCTCGCCTATCCCTTCGCCACCGCCGACGCCGTGGTGCGCGCGCAACGCCTGCGCGGAACGGCCGCGGGGATCGGAGCCGCGCTGGCCTTGGCCGTCTTCGCCGGACTGGTCTTCCATCCGAATGCGGACGTGCTGCGCTGGCTCTTCGAGCGCTACCGTTTCGGCAGCAACGTCTATCCGTACACGAGCGTCAACGCGTTCAACCTTTACGCGGTTGCGCACAACTTCTGGCAGCCCGACGACGCGCCGCTGCAGCTCGGCTCGCTGAGCCTCGGTGCGCTCTCGGTCTGGGGCGTCGCGCTCGTCGCCGGGGCGACGATGCTCGTCACGGGACGCTATCTTCAGCGGCGCGACGACCGCGCGCTGATCGAGGGCGCGCTGCTGTGCGCGCTTGCCTTCTTCGTCCTCGCGACGCGGATGCACGAACGCTACGTCTACGGCGCGTTTCTGCTCACGATGCCGCTGGTCGCCTTCGGCCGTACCGGCTGGATCGCGTCGATCACGCTCACCGTCACGATGTATCTCAACCTCGCGTACTCGCTGGCGTATCAGACCGTGATGGAGCAGCACACGCAGGGCGTCGACGCGACGAACCTGTGGGGCGCGGGCGCCCATCTTTTGTCGCTTGCGAACGTCGTGCTCTTCTTCTGGCTGGGCTATCGCTATCTCGGCAGCGCCGAGCAGCGCGCCGTACCGATCCCCGCCGCCGCGCCGGTGCCCGCCGGCGCCGAAGCCGGCGACGCTTGGCTGCGCCGGCTCGTCGCCTCGGGACGTGCCTGGTTCAGCCCGCGCGAGGGGATCGCGTCGTTGACGCGGACGGACTGGCTCGCAATCGCTGCGTTCGTCGCGGTCGCGTTCGCGATCGCGATCGTCAACTACGGCTGGCCGCCGGAGCGGATCTTCGATGAGATCTACTTCGCGCGCGCGGGCGAAGAGTATCTGCGCGGGATCAACCAGTTCGAGTGGACGCATCCGCCGTTCACCAAACTCGTCATCGCGCTCTCGATGCTGCTCTTCGGCGGCCTGCACGGCCTGGGAAACACCGCATTCGGCTGGCGTTTCCTCAACATCGTGATCGGTGCCGTCGAAGTCGGCGTCGTCTACGCGTTCGCGAAACGCCTGACGGCGTCGACGGTCTTCGCCGCGCTCGCCGCGCTGATGCTGACGTTCGACGGTTTCCACTTCGTCGAGTCGCGGATCGCGACCGGCGAGATCACGATCTCGACGCTGATCGTTTTCTCGCTCTACGCGTTCTACCGCTGGTGGCTGGCATCGCAGGTGCGCGTCGTGACGTTGCGCCGCGCGACGGCGGCGCCGCGGGCGTGGATGACCGCGCGGTTCGGTCTCCCGCTGATCGCAACGCTCGTCCTGGGGATCCCGGTCGCCTTCGGTTTCTCGCTGCTGGTGAATCTTACGCCGGCGCAACACAATGCGGAGATCGCCAACGGGATCGGCCAGGCGACCGCATCGTGGACGAACGACAACTGGGCCGGCAACTTTTCCGGCCCCACGCAGTGGATCGTCGCGCACCTCGGCTCCTACGAGGTCGCAATCCTCTACGCGATGCTCGGCGTCTACCTCGTCGGGCGCACGATCGTCCCGCGCTTCCTCGCCCGCGCCGGCGCGCGCGCGGCGTACGCCGACGGTACCGTCGTGACGCTGACTGGCGGCGCGCCGCAGGTGACGATGCCGCCCGCGGCCTTCGATCCGCCCGAACTCCAGGTGCGCGCGGCGAAGAGCGGCGCGCTCGAGTACGCGACGCCCGACGGCAGCGCGACGTTCTCACCCGACGGCGTGATGACCGTCGACGGCGAGCGCCGCAGCGATCCGCGCGCGGCGACGACGTGGCTCATCGTCCTGCTCGGCGGGCTCGGCTTGCTCGCCTCGAGCAAATGGAACGGGATCTACGACTTCTTCGTCGTCGTCTCGGTAATCGTGCTGGTCGCGCTGCAGCGCTTTCTGCCGGCGCGCGCGCTCTACGGCAACCCGCGCGGCTGGAGTCCAGACGTCGCGATCGCGCTGATCCTCTTCAGCGCAGGCGCGATCTACACGCTCTCCTATCTGCCGTTCTTCCTGCTCGGTCACGGCTTCCCCGACATGTACCAACTGCAATGGCAGATGCTGTGGTACCACTCGCACGGCGTCGCCAACGCGACGCATCCGTACGAGTCGAAATGGTGGCAGTGGCCGATCATGCAGGCGCCGATCTCTTACTATTATAAGGATTTCCGCACCGGCGTCGCGCTGCAGAACGGCGCCGCCTGCTGCGTCGCCGAGATCCTCGCGCTGCCGAACCCGCTGGTCTTCCTGCTCGGGTTGATCTCGGTTCCCTACGTCGCGTATCTCGCGTGGAAAGAGCGCCACAAAGGCTACGCGCTGCTGGTCGTTGCGTACCTCATGCAATGGCTGCCGTGGACGCGCGCGCCGCGCCTGCTCTTCGAGTACCACTTCTTCCCGAACTTGGCGCTGATCGTGCTCTGCAACGCGATCGCGATCCAGCACGTGTACCGCCGCATCAAAGAATCAGACCGCCGCTGGTACCTCGGCGGCTACGCGGTCGCGGTCGTCCTGCTCTTCGCGTATTTCTATCCGATTCTCGCCGGCGTTCCCGTCAACTACGACCTCTGGTTCAGCCGCATGTGGCCCGACCGGCTCCACATCCCGCACACCAGCTGGATCGTCCCGCCCCACTAGCCCGTCTCCGTCACGGTGAGCGCGTCCCCGTCACGCTGAGCCCGTCGAGGCGCAGCCCCAACCGCGCTTCCGCCGCGATCGCAAAGGAACGCAGCCGCGCGCTATGGTCGTACACCTGCGCGGTCACCATCAGCTCATCGATCCCGGTCACCTCGACGAACCGCCGCATCCCCTCGCGCACCGTCTCCGCCGATCCGACCGCGGAACACGCCAGCGCCTCGTCGAGAATTGCGCGATCGCCCGGCTCCCACTGCATCGACGCGGGATCGCGGGGCGGCGGCAGCGGACCGCCCTTCCCGTAGCGTCGAAGTGCGACGAACCGCTGCTGCAGCGACGTGAACAGCCGCTCCGCCTCGGCATCGGTCTGGGCCGCGATCACGTTCAGCACCGCCATCGCATACGGCCGCTCCAGCGTCGCGGACGGCTGGAACTCACGCCGATACACGTCGAGCGCCGCGCCGAGATACGCCGGCGCGAAGTGCGACGCGAACGCGAACGGCAGCCCGAGCGCCGCCGCGAGCCGCGCGCTGTACAGACTCGAGCCCAACAGCCAGATCGGCACGTGCGAGCCTGCTCCCGGCACCGCACGCACGGCCTGCCCGGGCTCGACGTCCGCCAAGTATCCCTGCAGCTCCAGCACGTCGTCGGCGAAGTTTTCCGCGCCGAGATTGTCGCGGCGCAGCGCGCGTGACGTGCGCGGGTCGGTTCCGGGCGCGCGCCCCAGTCCCAGATCGATCCGCCCCGGGAAGAGCGCTTCCAGCGTCCCGAACTGCTCGGCGATCACGAGCGGCGCGTGGTTGGGCAGCATCACGCCGCCGGAGCCGACGCGGATCGTCGAGGTCCCGCCCGCGACGTACGCGATGACGACCGACGTGGCGGCGCTCGCGATGCCGGTCATGTTGTGATGTTCCGCCAGCCAGAAGCGATGATAGCCCAGCCGCTCGGCGTGCTGCGCGAGGTCGCGCGAGTTCCAGAGTGCCTGCGCTGCATCGGCACCCTCGACGATCGGAGCGAGGTCAAGAATCGAGAGCGGAATCATGGTGACGAAACCCCACGACGCTCCCGTGGCGGGCAGGGTTTCAGCCCGCCGTCAGTTCACGCGTTTCGTGCGCCCCGTCCACTCGCGCTCGCGCAGCACGTATTTCTGAATCTTCCCGGTCGACGTCTTCGGCAAGTCGCAGAACTCGTAGGCTTTGGGGACTTTGAACGCCGCGATGCGCTCGCGCGCGAACAGCCGCAGCTCCTCGGCATCGAGCGTGCGTCCCGGCTTGAGCGTGACGAATGCTTTGGGGACTTCGCCCCACTTCTCGTCGGGGATCGCGACGACCGCGACCTCGAGCACGGCGTCGTGCTCGAGCAGCACCTTCTCGACTTGCTGCGTCGAGATGTTCTCGCCGCCGCTGATGATGACGTCTTTCGAACGGTCGACGATCTCGATGTAGCCGTCGGGATGACGCACCGCGATGTCGCCGGAGTGGAACCAGCCGCCGGCGAACGCGCGCGCCGTCGCGGCGGGATCGTCGTAGTATCCCTTCATCACGTTGTTGCCGCGCATGACGATCTCGCCGTGTGTCGTGCCGTCGGCGGGGACGTCGCGCAGTTCGGTGTCGACGACGCGCACGTCGTTGGCACCGAGCGTCACCATCGGGACGCCTTGGCGGCTGCGCAGCCACGCGCGGCGATGCGCCGGCAGCACGTCCCAGTCCGGGCTGTGCCACGCGCACTCGGTGATCGGGCCGTACGTTTCGGTGAGCCCGTAGACGTGATGGATCTCGGCGCCGAGCCCTTCGACTTGCTCGATCGTCGTCGGTGAGGGCGGCGCGCCCGCCGTCGTCACGATGACGCGGCGCGGGAAGGCGACCGTCTCGGGATGGTTCGCGAGCGCGATCAGCACCGTCGGCGCCGCGCAGAAGTGGGTGACGCCGTCTTCGCGGATCGCGCGGTTGATGTTCGGCGCATCGACTTTGCGCAGGCACACGTGCGTCGCGCCGACGGCCGTGACGGCCCACGGAAAGCACCAGCCGTTGCAGTGGAACATCGGGAGCGTCCAGAGATAGACGCTCTCCGGCCGCAGGTTCGCGTGGACGACCTCGGCGAGCGCGTTGAGGTATGCGCCGCGGTAGGTATACATGACGCCCTTGGGCTTGCCGGTCGTGCCACTGGTGTAGTTGATCGAGATCGTCTCGTCTTCGCCGGCGCGATGCGGCGCGAGGGCGTCGGGATCGGACTCAGCGAGAAACGTCTCGTACTCGCGCACGCGCGGGATGCGGCTCTCGAGGCGCTCGACCAGCGGCTCGAGTTCCGGATCGTAGAACAGCACGCTCGCGCCGCAGTGGCCGAGAATATAGTCGATCTCCTCGGGCGCAAGGCGCGTGTTCAGCGCGCACAGCACGCCGCCCGCAAGCGGAACCGCGTTGGCGGCCTCGAGCGCGATCGAAACGTTCGGCGCCAGCACCGCGACCCGCTCGCCGTTGCCGATCCCCATCGCTTGCAGCCCCGCGGCGAAGCGCCGGACGCGGGCCAGAAACTCCGGATAGGTGCGCTGCGCGTCGCCGTCGATCACCGCGAGCCGCTCGGGGTAGACGAACGCCGCGCGTTCGAGAAACTCGACGGGATCGAGCGCCCGCACGTGGACGGCGGCCGAGGGTTCAGCGATCATGCAACTTCCTCTTCAGAGCGATGCATCCGTACCCGGGGTCTGGACCCTTCGACGAAGGCGCGCGCAGGGTCTTGCGCAACGGGCCTGCGGTGAAGGATCGCTGCCGGCGTCCGTGCAAACGACCGCGACCGTGTTCCGTACTCGTCTGCCCCGACCGCCGAAAAGGCCCATGCGCATCGCATCGGGTTCGCTTCGCGCTCGCTGAAGACGAACCCGGAACGACGATAGCATGGGCGCGCCGGCAACGGCGCGCTTTTTCTTTTGCCGGAGCCCCGCATGGTCGATTCCGTCCTTCGCATCCACGTCCGTCAGGCCGACCGCTTCGACGCCGCACCGCTGGCGGCGCTGCGCTGCGCCTCCCTGGTCGAGATGGGCCTCTTGCCGCAGGCGCAGGCCGAGGGGTTCCGGCGACTCGCGCTGCCGGAGTTCTGGCGCGGGCTCTCCGAGGAGCGGATCGCCGCGTGGCTGCTCAGCGTCGACGACCGCATCGTCGGCTGCGCGTGCCTCGTGTTCTGGGAGCGCCTGCCGTACCCCGAGACCTCGCTCCACGCCGAACTCGCCGGGGTCTACGTCGCGCCGGAGTTTCGGCGCCTCGGCTACGCCCGCGAACTGATCGGCGAGGCGCTCACGACGGCGCGCGCCTGCGGCGTGCGCAAGACGGTCCTCCAGCCGACCGAACGGACGCGCGAGCTGTATCGCGCGTTCGGCTTCGCCGAGTCCGGCCAGATGCGCGCATGAGCCGCGCGGCTAGAATGCGCGGCGTCCGCGGCGAACCGGGGAACATGGCCCCCGTGACACTGGCCGACGACACCGTCGCGCCCGTCAGCAAGCCGCTTCCGCTCTACAACGTGATCGCGCACAACTGCGACTGCCACACGTTCGACGACGTCATCTTCGGCTTCATCCGCATCCTCGGGATGTGCGCGCGCGACGCGACGGTCAAGGCCGACGAGATCGATCACTACAGCAGCGCCGTCGTCGCGCAAGCGCATCAGGAACTGGCGGAACATTACGCGGCACGGCTGCGCGACGAGATCATCAGCCGCGCGAACACTCGCCTTCGCACCTCGGTCCAGCCCGCGTCACGCTCATATGATGGGGTAGGGGGATGACTCGAACGAATCATCCCCCTACGCGGTGTCGAGCGCCGTCGTCACGCCTGGGCCCGAGAGCCCGTAGCTCAGATTGGCGCTCGCACCAACCTCCAAGCGATCAGCCGAACGGAATCGTGGGCCGTCTGCGACGAGCCCGTATGCATGAGCCTGGTAAGATGATCGCTACGCCGGAACCTAGCAGGCCGATGAAAAATCGGCCGAGTTGATGTTGGCGTGACGGCGTTTTTCGCGTATTATAAGAGCAAGTCTCCTCATACCTTGGTGAGGTTGCGGCCGATGCGGACTCATGATGAGCAGCGTGCATCCGTTTGGACGACGTTGCAGCCGGAAGACACCGTGCCCGGCGATCATCCGTTGCGCCCGATGCGCGTGATGGTCAACGAAATTCTGCGCGAACTCTCGCCGGAGTTTTCCAAGCTCTACTCCCGACGGGGCCGGCCATCGATCGCGCCGGAGAAGCTGCTGCGAGCCTTGCTGTTGCAAATGTTCTACTCGATCCGCAGCGAGCCGATGCTGCTGGAGCAGTTGCGTTACAATTTGCTCTTTCGTTGGTTCGTGGGCTTGAGCATGGACGACAAGATCTGGGACCCCTCGACGTTCAGCAAGAACCGCGATCGGTTCTTGAATGGCGAAATCTCCGAGCGGTTCTTCGCCGCCGTGGTCGAGCGGGCGCGTGCCGACGAACTGCTCTCGAACGAGCATTTCACCGTCGATGGGACGCTAATCGAGGCGTGGGCCAGCCACAAGAGCTTTCGGCCCAAGTCGGACGACGAACCGCCGACCTCGAGCGGCGGTCGCAACGAGGGCGTGAACTTTCGTGGCCGGCCGCGCAGCAACGAGACGCACGTCTCGAGTACCGATCCGGACGCGCGGTTGTACCGCAAGAGCAGCGGCGCGCCGGCGATTCTCGGCTATCTCGGACATGCTCTGATGGAGAATCGCAACGGCTTGATCGTCGGCGTGAAGACCACTCGCGCGACCGGGATCGCCGAACGCGAAGCAGCGCTGGAATTGATTCGCGGGGTCAGCGGAAGCAACCGAATCACGCTCGGCGCCGACAAGGCGTACGATACCAAAGACTTTGTCGAGGCGTTGCGAGCGCTCAACGTGACGCCGCACGTTGCTCAAAATACGACCCGTCGCCGCAGCGCGATCGACCGCCGAACCGTCCGCCATCCGGGCTACACGGTGAGTCAACGCAGGCGCAAGTTGATCGAGGAGAGCTTCGGGTGGGGCAAGACGATCGGCCGATTGCGCAAGGTGCATTTCCGCGGGCTTGATCTGGTCGGCGACATTGTGCGCTGGACGGCCGCGGCGTACAACTTGATCAGGATACGCAATCTGAGGGCCGCGACATGATGCGAAGTGATGCTGACCCGAGGGGCGTTTTCGAGATGAACCGCTCGGCAACGGGCTTCGAGGGGTCCGCCGACCTCCCGAAAACCGTGCTGAACGGGCAGTTCGCGAACCACGCGCCGATTTTTTCACGGGGCTGCTAGAGGGAAATCCTGCGATGAGCATGTTGGGCGTCGATATCTCTAAGGACACGTTCCACTGCTGCTTGCAACGCGGCGAGAAGCGCAGTGAGGCGAGTTTTGAGAACACGCGAACCGGCTTCAGAAAGCTTCGCAGTTGGTTGCGCACGCATCGCGCCCACGAGGTTCATGTGTGCATGGAGTCAACCGGGCCGTATTGGCGCAACTTAGCGGCGAACTTGCACAAAGCGAAAATCCGGGTGAGCGTGGTGAACCCGACGCGTACGGCATATTTTGCGAAGAGCCGTTTGCTGCGGACCAAGACCGATGCGGTCGACGCTCGAATGCTGGCCCAATTCTGCGCCTCCGAGCGCCCCGCGCTTTGGGAGCCTGATAGCGACGAAATCCTGTCCCTGCGCGGTTTGCTGGCGTATCGCGACCAGCTCATCGCGCAGCGTATTGCCCTTACGCAGATCGTGCAATCCGTCGCCGTCGGAGCAACGCTGCTCAAAATGAACGAAACGCATCTGGTCGGTATCGCGGAGATGGTCAAGCAGATCGAGTCGCAGATCCAAGGTGTTCTTTGCTCGGATGTCACGCTAAGCCGGAACGCGCAGCTTCTTCAGACCATACCAGGCGTCGCGTCCTTGACAGCGGCAAACGTGCTTGCGGAGTTGCCGGTGCATCGGCTCCATAGTGCCAAAGCCGCAGCGGCGTATGCCGGCCTTACGCCGGCAGAGCGGCAGTCCGGGACCTCGGTGAAGGGCAAGCCGCGCATTTGCAAGACAGGCAACGCGAAGCTCCGGCGGGCACTCTACATGGCTGCCCTGACGGTAAAGCGCAAAGTCCCGGCCTTCAAGGAGCTCGCCGATCGCCTCGAAGCGCGCGGTAAGAGCGGCAAGCAAATCATCGTGGCGGTGATGCACAAGCTCGTGCGCCTGGCTTACTCGCTACTCAAGAATCAGCGGCCCTATCAACCCGTATCGGCTTGACGGCGGACACGGAATCTGAGCTCAGGGTGACTGCGGCTAGGCGGCTGTCCTCGGATCGAGCTGCGGGACCAGCGTCGCGTGCTCGGCGAGCAGCGCGTCGCGGCGCATCCGCCATGACTGCACGCAATGCGCGGCGATCGCATCGACATCCGCGCGCGACTCCGCATCGGCGATCATCGCATCGATGACGTCGACCAGGCGCACGATCGCGGTGGCTTCGAGGAGTGCGCGGACCTCGGCGCCGCGCAAGAAGGTTTCTACGTCCATTTCGACTCCGTTCACACACGCCGTCCGTCGGCGCGTATTACTCGTATCGGCACCCGCACCTCGCTAGACGAGTCCCGGGCGCTAGGTCTTTGGTCCCAACTTTGGCGCCGTCCGGAGAGGCACCAGCGCGGCACTTCGCACGGCACTTAGAGAGACCGGTATCAGAAAACGATCCCGAGCGATGGCGAGTTCCCTCGGGCGCGTCCCTAGCACTATTTGTTTCTCCCTCTGCGGTTGAGCAGCCGGTTATCCTCGACGGCGATGCAGGTCGAACTTTTCCCAAGGCGCCGGATCGGCAGACCGGTCGGTCGCCTTGCGCTCGCGACGGCGATCTCGTCGTCCCGGCGACGCACGCTCTGCGCACCGCAAGGAGTCTCATGAAACGATCCGCCTTCGTCGCCGGCGCAACGGCCGGCGCGGCGCTCACCACAGCATTTCCCGCTGTCGTCCGAGGAGCTCGCATGAAACCGAACATCGTCCTCTGTCACGGTGCCTTCGCCGACGAAACCGCATGGAAGCGGGTCGCGCCGCTCCTCCAACAGGCCGGCGCGAAGGTCGCCGTCGTCACGCTCCCGGGTCACAGCGACGCGGACACCGCGCGCGCCGG
This sequence comes from Vulcanimicrobium alpinum, assembly GCF_027923555.1. Lineage (GTDB taxonomy): Bacteria > Vulcanimicrobiota > Vulcanimicrobiia > Vulcanimicrobiales > Vulcanimicrobiaceae > Vulcanimicrobium > Vulcanimicrobium alpinum. The sequence goes on from NZ_AP025523.1 coordinate 2,141,497, forward strand.
CGCCGTCACGCTCGCCGATTACGTCGCCGCGGTGAACGCCAAGCTCGACGAAGCCGGCCCACCGGCGCTGCTCGTCGGTCACAGCATGGGCGGCGTCGCGATCACGCAAACCGCCGAGCAGTACCCCGACAAGATTCGCGCGCTCGTCTACCTCAGCGCGTACTTGCCCGCGAACGGCAAAGCGCTGCAGGACTATGCGAACGATCCCGAGAGCAAGCTCGGCCCCGGGCTGAAGATCGACGCGCAGCACGGCGTTGGCACGATCTCCGCGGACACGATGCGCGCCGCGTTCTTCAACAACACGAGCGCAGCCGACGCGGAGGCGGGGCTGGCGCGGCTGCGGCCGGAACCGCTGCAGCCGTTCGGGACACCAGTTCACACCACGGCGCAGAAGTGGGGCCGCGTTCCGCGCTTTTACATCACGACGCTGCGCGATCAAGCCGTCGGACCGGCACTGCAGAAGTCGATGTACACCGCGCAGCCGGTGCAGAAGGTCTACACCCTCGACACCGATCACAGTTCGTACTTCTCGTCGACGGATCAATTGGCGAAGATCATCCTCGAGGTCCGCGATTCGCTGGCCTGACCGGCGATGAACGGCGACGAGCGCGCGATGCGCGCGGCGCGCGTCCGCCGGTTCGGCCCGCGCGCCGACGCGCTGCATCTCGACGACCTCGCAATTCCGGCGCCGCAGCCGGGCGAGGTCGTCGTGCGCGTGCGCGCCGCCGCCGTGACGCCGCTCGACACGTACCTGCGCGCGGGCGTGGCGGTGGGCGACTACACGCCCATCCTTCCCTACACGCCCGGAAGCGCGTTCGCGGGGATCGTCGCCGAGATCGGCGCCGGCGTGACGGACCGCGTCCCGGGCGAGCGCGTGTACGGCCGCACGCGCAGCGGGGCCGCCGCCGAGTGGGCGCGCTGCGATGCGCGCGAGGTGTTCCCGCTCCCGGGTCGGGTCGATTTCGCCGACGGCGCGGTCGTCGCGGTGCCGTTCGAGACCGCGTGGTGGAGTCTCGTCGACGTCGCTGCCGCGCGCGGCGGCGACGTCGTCCTGGTACAAGGCGCGGCGGGTTCGGTCGGCGCCGCGGCGGTGCAGCTCGCGCGCGCGATGGGTCTGCACGTCATCGCAACCTGCGCGGCCGACGACGCGGCGCGCGTGCGCGCGCACGGAGCCCATGCGGTCATCGACTTCCGCGATCCGCACTGGACCGAGGCGGTGCGCGAGGCCTCTGGCGGACGCGGGGTCGACGTCGTCGTCGAAGTCGCGGCCGCGACGAATCTCGTCGCCGACGCTGCGCTCGCGGCGCCGGGCGGACGAATCGTCGTCGTCGGGGGCACCGGCGCGACCACCATCGATCCGCTCGTCCTCATCGCGAAGGGCCTGCACGTCGCCGGCGTGGATCTGCGCGCGATCGCACCGGATCGCCGCGCGCAGATTCACGCCGGAATCGCCGCCGGTCTGGAGAACGGCACGCTGCGTCCGCACGCCGCGCACCGCTTCGCGCTGCACGAGATCGTCGATGCGCACGGCGCTCTCGAAGAACGGCGCGGCGCGGGCGGCGTGGTCCTCGTCATCGACTGACGCCGGCGCGCGCGCCTCCTCGATCTGCGCCGGCTCGCCGGTCGAGCAGCAAGAGCGGAACGGGACGCGCCGCCATGCGCCAAGCAGCGTCGCCGCGCGTCCGTGCCCCGCGCAGCGCGAGGGTCGCGAGACCCTGTACCGCGTCGACACGCGCGAGCGTCGTGGGACACGGCGGCCCGATGCGGCGATCCGCGAAACCGAACGCGCCGACGCAGGTGCCGTCGCTCTCGACCGTCGCGGTGAGGTAGCTGCGCTGGCCGGTCCGCGCGCATCGCTCGCGCATCTCGTCGGTCGCGATCAGCGCGAGATCGACGCAGCCCGACAGCCGCGCCGCGAGCGCCAGGTCCCAGCCGGCATGATGCTCCCGCTCCACATCGCCTTCGATGCCGGCGATCAAGCCGCTGGCCGCAACGTAGGCGACGCGCCGGGGCGCGCTTTCGGTGACGAGGCCGAAGACGCCGCGCTCGCGGTCGTGACCGTCGTGCAGGTTGCGGACGATCGCGGCGATGACGTCGTGCGCACTCGATGCAGCGGTCAGCTCCCGCACCAGCCGTCGCCAGGACGCCAGGTCGCCGCACGGAGCGGCCTTATCGACCGGGATGCCGATCTCGGGACGCGCCAGAGCGAACAGCTCGCGGCGCTGCGCCGTCGCAAGCGACAATGCGTCGGCGAGCCGGTGCAGGGCGCGAACGGAGAAGCGGGCCTTTCCGGCCTCGCACCGCGCGTACCACACCTCGCTCACCCCGATCAGTTCGGCGACCTCTTCCCGCCGCAGTCCGGGAACCCGGCGACGCCCGGCGGCAGGCAGCCCCACATCCTGGGGCCCAAGACGTGCGCGCGCCGCGCGCAGAAAGATGCCGAGATCTGCCATGCGCCGCCATCCTAGCATGGTCGCCGCCGCCCAAGGACGCCGAAAAACTGCAAGCTCGGCAACGGCCCAGGGCGCACAAGTCGTTTCTGTTACGCGGCCGAGCCTGCGCCTACGGTAATCACATGCCGTTCGTCCGCATCCTGCACGCGCGAAACGCCCTCTCTGTCGAGCAAAAAGAGCGAATGCTGCAAAGCGTCCTCGATGCCGTCGTCTCGATCGAGGGCGAGGGAATGCGGACCGGAGTCGGCGTCGCGATCGAGGAGGCGCTCGCGTCGCGCGATGACGCTCGCAATTGCCTGCCGTGGGTGACGATCACGCTGATCCGCGACGCACAGCCGCCCGATGCCCGTCGCCGGATGATCGAACGTGTCACGGAGGCGATTGTTGCCGTCGAGGGGGAGGCGCGCCGCGCGCAGGTCTGGGTCGGACTCGAAGAGTCGATCGCGAGCGGTGAGTGGGGCATCGGCGGAAGGATGCTGACGTTGGAGGCGATGCGGCGGTTCAAGGCCGGAGGCAATCCGTGGCCCGAGGACGCGCGGTGAACGCGCTCGCGAGCAGAACGCGATCGATGCGTTCGGTGCGCCCCGGCAACCCGCACGCGCATCCGCTGTGATCGCTCGCCGGAGCACGGTCTTGATCACCGGCTCGAGTGACGGAATCGGGGTGGCCGTCGCCGAGCGGCTGCTGCGCGACGGGGCGAGCCGCGTCGTGCTGCACGCCCGCTCGCGCGAACGTGGGGAGCGGGTTCTGCACGCGCTCGCGCCGCTCGGAGACGTCTCGCTCGTGACCGGCGAATTCACCGTGCTCGATCAGGTGCGTGCGATGGCCGACGACGTACTCGAACGATACGCGCGCATCGACATCCTCGTGAACGACGCCGGGGTCGGCAGTGCGACGCCGCGTCCGCGCACAATCGACGGGTTCGAGCTGACCTGGCAGGTGAACTACCTGGCCGCGTACCTGCTCACGGCGCGGCTGCGCGAGCGAATCGGCGCATCCGCACCCTCGCTGATCATGAACGTCTCGTCCGTCGGCCACGAACTGGAAGCGATCCACTTCGACGACCTGGCGCTCAGGCACCGGAGCTACCCGCGCATCGAGGCATACTGCCAATCGAAGCCCGCGATGATCATGTGCACCTACGATCTTGCCGACGCACTGCGTGACTGCAGCGCCACGGTCAACGCGCTCCACCTGGGAACTTACGTCGACACGAAGACCGTGCGTCAGTCGAAAAACGCGCCCCTGACGTCGCTCGACGACGGCGCCGCAAGCGTCGTGCACCTCGTCAGCGGGAGCGGCGTCGCTGACTCGACCGGCGGCTACTACGACATGCTGCAGCACACCCGATCGTCGGCGGCAAGCCGCGATCGCGAGCAGCGACGACGCCTGCACGAGGTAAAGGAACGTTTGCGCCGATGGCTGTGAATCCGCGCTGGGAGCACGCGTTCGCCGACGTCAACGGGACGCGGCTGCACTACGTCCGCACCGGCACAGGGCCGCTTCTCCTCCTGCTGCACGGCTGGCCGCAAACCTGGTACGCGTGGCGCCACTGCATCGACGCACTGGCCCAGACGCACACCGTCGTGGCCCCCGACCTGCGCGGAATGGGCGAGTCGCAGTTCGCTGACGACGGCTTCGATCAGCGCACGGTCGCCGCCGATCTGCATGCGCTGATCGCTGCGCTCGACTTCCCGCGCGCGGTGATTGCGGCGCACGATTTCGGCGCCCTACCGGCCTATCAACTCGCCGTCGATCATCCGCAGACGGTCGAACGGCTTGCGATCATCGACGTCGGCCTCATGGGCGCAGGCTTCGAAGACCTGCTGCGGCTCACGCCGGAGTTGAATCTCTGGTGGTTCGGATTTCACCTCGTCGAGGGACTGGCGGAAGCCCTCGTCGCGGGTCGCGAACGCGCATATCTCTCGTGGTTCTACAACGGACCGCTCGTCGTGCAGCGAAACGCGATCGGTCCGGGCGACGTCGATGAATACGTGCGGCGCTACGCCCAGCCCGGCGCGATGCGTCGCAGCTTCGCCTGGTATCGCGCGCTGTTCGCGGACGCTGCGTGCACCGCCGCTGCGAAGGAAGGGCTGCTGACGATGCCCGTGCTCGCGATCGGCGGTGAGGGTTCGTTCGGTGCGTACGTCGAGCAGAATCTGCGCAACGTCGCAAGCGAAGTACGCGGCGTCGTCATCTCCTCGTGCGGCCACTTTGTCGCCGAAGAACAGCCGCAGGCACTGCTCGCCGCACTGATCCCGTTCGTGCGCACGTCCTGAGGGGGCGGAAATACCTGTCGCTGAAGCGAGCGCGTCGCTTGCGCGCCGCCGGAACTTCGGTCACGTTTTAGCGCGCCCGGGCAAGGCCGACGAGGTGGTCACGATGTTGCGCGACATTTTCGGATGCGCACTGGGTGAGCCGGCTACGTTGCCCCGGTGATCCGGGTCAGTGATACCGTGGGTTTCCCCGGCCGATGGGCCGAAAGGAAGCCCGCATGCGGAAGTCCCGCTTCACCGAGACGCAGATCGTCTCGATCCTCCGAGAATACGACGCCGGCGCCTCGTTCATCGAGCTCGGCCGTCGACACGGCGTTCATCCGAACACCATCTCCGCCTGGAAATCCCGGTACGGCGGCATGCAGAGCAGCGAGGTCGCCCGCGGTCGCGTGCTCGAAGACGAGAACGGGCGCATGAAGCGCATCATCGCGAACCTTTCGCTCGAGAACGACGCGATGAAAGAGCTAACAGCCCCGTGAAAAAATCGGCGCTTGGTTCGCGAACTGCCCGTTCAGCACGGTTTTCGGGAGGTCGGCGGACCTCTCGAAGCCCGTTGCCGAGCGGTTCATCTCGAAAACGCCCCTCGGGTCAGCATCACTTCGCATCATGTCGCGGCCCTCAGATTGCGTATCCTGATCAAGTTGTACGCCGCGGCCGTCCAGCGCACAATGTCGCCGACCAGATCAAGCCCGCGGAAATGCACCTTGCGCAATCGGCCGATCGTCTTGCCCCACCCGAAGCTCTCCTCGATCAACTTGCGCCTGCGTTGACTCACCGTGTAGCCCGGATGGCGGACGGTTCGGCGGTCGATCGCGCTGCGGCGACGGGTCGTATTTTGAGCAACGTGCGGCGTCACGTTGAGCGCTCGCAACGCCTCGACAAAGTCTTTGGTATCGTACGCCTTGTCGGCGCCGAGCGTGATTCGGTTGCTTCCGCTGACCCCGCGAATCAATTCCAGCGCTGCTTCGCGTTCGGCGATCCCGGTCGCGCGAGTGGTCTTTACGCCGACGATCAAGCCGTTGCGATTCTCCATCAGAGCATGTCCGAGATAGCCGAGAATCGCCGGCGCGCCGCTGCTCTTGCGGTACAACCGCGCGTCCGGATCGGTACTCGAGACGTGCGTCTCGTTGCTGCGCGGCCGGCCACGAAAGTTCACGCCCTCGTTGCGACCGCCGCTCGAGGTCGGCGGTTCGTCGTCCGACTTGGGCCGAAAGCTCTTGTGGCTGGCCCACGCCTCGATTAGCGTCCCATCGACGGTGAAATGCTCGTTCGAGAGCAGTTCGTCGGCACGCGCCCGCTCGACCACGGCGGCGAAGAACCGCTCGGAGATTTCGCCATTCAAGAACCGATCGCGGTTCTTGCTGAACGTCGAGGGGTCCCAGATCTTGTCGTCCATGCTCAAGCCCACGAACCAACGAAAGAGCAAATTGTAACGCAACTGCTCCAGCAGCATCGGCTCGCTGCGGATCGAGTAGAACATTTGCAACAGCAAGGCTCGCAGCAGCTTCTCCGGCGCGATCGATGGCCGGCCCCGTCGGGAGTAGAGCTTGGAAAACTCCGGCGAGAGTTCGCGCAGAATTTCGTTGACCATCACGCGCATCGGGCGCAACGGATGATCGCCGGGCACGGTGTCTTCCGGCTGCAACGTCGTCCAAACGGATGCACGCTGCTCATCATGAGTCCGCATCGGCCGCAACCTCACCAAGGTATGAGGAGACTTGCTCTTATAATACGCGAAAAACGCCGTCACGCCAACATCAACTCGGCCGATTTTTCATTGGCCTGCTAATCGCAAAAAACTCCTGGGGCCCTCGCAGCGAAAAGCCGCGGTGAGGGCCCTGCAAGACCTCGGTGTGAGCCAACGCGCCGCATGCCGCATCGCGCGTTGTCCGCGATCCGTCGCGCAGTATCGCGTGCGGCGGACGGACGATCCGGCGTTGCTCGAGCGGCTCAAGGCGCTCGCCGCAGAACGCCGTCGGTTCGGCTACCGCCGGCTCACGATCATGCTGCGCCGCGAAGGCTTCGTCGTGAACCACAAGCGAGTTCATCGGATCTATCGCAACGCTGGTCTACAGCTGCGCAGTCGACGTAAGCGTGGCGTACGATACGTCCGTGGCAACGTCGTGCCGCCGGTCACGCGGCCGAACGAACGCTGGTCGCTCGACTTCGTACACGACGCGCTTAGCAACGGGCGAAAGTTTCGCTCGCTGACGATTATCGACGACTTCACCCCAGAGTCGATCGGCATCGAAGTCGACTTCTCGCTCACCGGCGAGCGTGTCGTGCGCGTGCTCTCACGTCTCGCGCAAGAGCGCGGTCTACCGCCGACGCTCAAGTTCGACAACGGAACCGAGTTCACGAGCAACGCGATGCTCGGCTGGGCCGCGCGGGTCAACGTTGAGCTGCACTTTATCGAACCCGGCAAGCCGACTCAGAACGGCAGCGTCGAGAGCTTTAACGGACGTTTCCGAGACGAGTTACTCAACGAGCACGCCTTTCCCACGCTCTTCCACGCTCGCACCGCGATCGAAGCATGGCGCATCGATTACAACCATCGCCGACCCCACACCGCGCTCGGCGGCTTGACGCCGGCCGAGTTCATCGAGCATCATCGCACTACCCCAAACTCACGGTTATCCGCGGCCTGACATCCGGGGCAACGTCAGGCAGCGCCTGCTGTAGATCGAGTGCGAAGAGCGATCCGCACGATCTCACTGCACGCGGTGCTCATTTGATGCATTCGCGGCTTAACTGTATGCGCAACTGTATGCGGGGCGAAAAGAATAAAGGCCTAGATTCGCTCAAGGCCTTTATTTTGTCTGGCTCCCGGAGTTGGACTCGAACCAACGACCCGCTGATTAACAGTCAGCTGCTCTACCAACTGAGCTATCCGGGACCGACTCGCCACGATTCGCGGGGACCGGGAGAAATCCCGTCGCCCGCGGCGAGGGTTTCCGCAGCATTGCGGAGTAACCGCTCGGAACTATGCTGTAACGAGACGTTCCTCTCGCGTGGTTCCTGCGCGGGCTGTCGTGCCGACCATTTCCCCCTCTCGCACGCTCCGGGACACTCGTATGGCCACCGTAACCGCTCGCACCGCGAGCGTCTTTCACTCCGCTGCCTTTACGCGATTTTTCGCCGGACAGGCGCTCAGCTATCTCGGCGACGGGCTTCGCACGCTGGCGATCCCGCTGCTGGTCTATCGCATCACGGGGTCCGGGACGGCGCTGGGCTGGACGTGGGGTCTGGAACTGCTGCCCTATGCCTTTGTCTCGATCATCGGCGGGTCGCTCGGCGATCGGGTCGATCGCCGGCGGCTGATGCTCGTCTGCGACGGTGTGCGCTTCGCGATCATGGCGCTGTTCACGCTGGCGTTCGCGACGGGGCATCTGACGCTCCCGATGATCTACGCCGGCGTCGTCGTGCTCGCCGTCGCGGGCTCGATCTTCCTCGGCTCGCAGACGCCGTCGATCCCGTATCTGCTCGGCAAGGAACGCACCAAGGCCGCGGTCGCGACGCTCGGTGCGACCGAGCAGAGCGTGAACTTGATCGCGCCGCCCCTGGGTGGCGCGATCTTCGCGATCGCCGGGCCGCTGCCGGCCCTCGCCGCCAACGCGCTGACGTATCTGGCATCGCAGGCGTCGATCGCCTCGGTGCGCACGTTCGGGCCCGACAACCCGGCCGGTCTGCCGTCGCTGCGCGACGTCGGGCACGACATCGCGGCTGGGTGGCGCTGGATGACCGCCGACACGCCGCTGCGCGTGCTCTCGTTCGCGCACTGCTTGATGAATTTCATCGGAACGGTCGGCGTGGTCGCGCTCATCCCGTACTTCAAGCGCGCGTTCGGCGCCGGCGATCACGTCGTGGGGATCGCGTTCGGATGCTTCGCCGGCGGCGCGGCGCTCGGATCGCTGTTGGCCGGGCGCACGCATTGGCGGTTCGGCCCCGCAATCATCGCCGCGTTCTTTCTCGACGGCCTCGGCTGGCTGCCCCTCCCGTTTACACACTCGGTCCCGCTCGCGATCGCCGGGATCACGTTCTCGAGCGTCTGCGGCGGCTATCGCATCACGACGATCATCTCGTGGCGGCTGCGCATCATCCCCGAAGAACTGACGGGCCGCGTGTTCGGCGTCGTGCGTCTGGTGGTGCTGCTCGGCATCTTCCCGGGATCGCTGCTGGGCGGCTGGTTCGCCGACACGCTCGGCGTGCGCCCGACGATGCTGATCAGCGCCTACGGCTACGTGGTGCTGGCGATGCTGCTCGCGCTCTCGCCTGCGGTGCGGCGCGAAGCACGCTGACGTTCAGCGCGGCGGGACGACGTCGATCGCGCGGAAATCCGTCGCGGCGGCATGCGTGGTCGTCGCGCCGGGCGGCGTATCGGCGTCGCGCAGCAGCCGGATTGTCTGAAAGCCCACCTCGCGAGCGGCATCGAGTTCGGCATCGACGTCGCTGAGAAAGAGCAGTTCCGCCGGCGCGAGGCCGACTGCCGCGGCGATTTTGCGATACGACTCCGCTTCGCGCTTGGGTCCCGTCGTGGTGTCGAAATAGCCGCTGAAGATCGGCGAGAGATCGCCTTCGGTGCTGTTGGCGAAGAGCGTCTTCTGCGCGGCGATCGATCCCGACGAATAGACGTAGAGCTTCGCGCCGCCGTCATGCCACCGGCGCAGCCCCTCCGCGGCGTCGGGATAGAGATGCCCCCGCAGCCCCGTCTTCTCGTAGCCTTTTTTCCAGATCAGCCCCTGCAGCGTCTTGAGCGGCGTGACTTTGCGATCTTCTGCGATCCAGCGATGCAGGTGACGCAGGATCGTCGCGTCGTCGAGCGAGCGTGCCGCATCGCCGCCGTCTTCGGCGTTGATGATCGCAGCGGACTCGCGCATCGCCTGAGCGACCGCCGGCTCGCCGCGATGTGCGGCGACGTATTCGTCGAGATGTTCGTCAGCGTACGGAAAGAGGACGTCGTGCACGAAGCGGATCGTGCTCGTCGTCCCCTCGATGTCGACGACGACGGCTCGCGCCGCGATCGTCGTGCGGGTCATTCGTAGCGCGGAAAGCGCGAAGCGATGTCGTCGCCGGTGAAGTTCGCAACCCAGCCGTCGGGCGTCACGAACAAGCGGATCGCGGTGAACTCCGGATCCGGCCCCATGTCGAACCAGTGCGTCGTCCCCGCCGGAACGCCGATCAGATCGCCGCGCGTGCACACCGTCACGTAGACCTTGCCCTGGATGCGCAGGTAAAACGCGCCGCTGCCCTCGACGAAGAAACGCACTTCGTCTTCGGAGTGACTGTGCTCGTCGAGAAACTTCGCGCGCATCGGCGCCGTGTTCGGCGTTCCCTTGGCGAGGCGCAGCACGTCGGCGGTGGTGTAGCCGCACTCGTCCTTGAGCCGTTGCACGTCGGCCGCGTACGCGGCGAGAATCGACTCCTGATCGGCGTCCGCGGCGAGCGGAACGCTCGCCTCCCACTGCTCGAACCGCACGCCCGCGGCGTTGAGATGACGGGCGATCTCGGCGCGATCCGTCGTGTCGACGAGCGGCGTCGACGGACTCGTGTCGTCGTAGACGCGCAGGGTCGAGGTCAGCGTCGCATTCATCGCAATCTCCGTTCTTCGAGGTGGCAGGCCAGCAGAAACTCCAGCCCTTCGAGATGCCGGCGCGCGTCGGCTGCCGTCGCGCCCCAAGCGTAGATGCCGTGCCCGGCGAGCAGATAGCCCGGCACCGCCGGGTCGGCGCCGAGCCGCGCTTCGACGCGAGCGGCGAGCGCGAACGTGTCCTGATCGTTCGCGAAAATCGGAATCTCGACGGTGCTCTCGTGCGTGCGCACGCCGATCGCCTTGTGCATCTCCAGGCCGTCGGTGCGCACGACGCCCTCGCGCTCGTAGAGCCGCGAAAGCACCGTCGCGGCGACCGTGTGCACGTGAAAGACCGCGCCGACCGCCGCATCGCTGCGGTAGCGCGCGAGGTGCAGCGGCGTCTCGGCGGAGAGCCGCGGCGGGACCGGCTCGTCGATCGCGATCACCGCGACGTCGCCCGGTGCGATCGCGCCCTTGTCGATCCCGCTGCGCGTCACGGCGGCGTGGCGAGCGTCGACGCGGCGCGAGAAATTCCCCGACGTCGCCGGCACCCAGCCGCGCGAGGCGGCATAGCGGCCGAACGCCGCGATCTCCTCGACAACCGCGCCGGGAAGCGCGGGGAGCACCGTCGTCACCTCTTGGCGAACCACCGGGGATGCCGCGGGGGTTGCACGTCCGATGAAGGACGAACGGATTCGTGACGAGCGGGTGCTGGTATACTCCACCGACGGGTCGACGCCGCTCCCGGCGCCCGCCGCCCGGCGCAAGACCCAGCCGGTCGCCCGCGCGATGCCCGACGACGGCGTGCTGCGCGTGAGCCGCGAGAAGCGCCGCGCCAGCGCCGTCACCGTCGTCCACGGCCTCGCCGCCGGCGAGCTCGAAGCAGTCGGCAAGGAGCTCAAGCGCCTCTGCGGCACCGGCGGTACCGCCAAGAACGGCGTGGTCGAATTGCAAGGCGACCACCGCGACACGGTCGTCGCCCACTTCGAGCGCCTCGGCCGCCGCGTGAAGCGCGCGGGAGGGTGACGCCCGACCCGCTGCACGTCGTGCTGTTCCTGGTGCTCGGCGCGATCCTCGGCGCGCTGGGCGGCCTGTTCGGCATCGGCGGCGGCCTGATGGCGATCCCGCTGCTCGTCGTCGCGTTCCGCCTCGACGAACAGCACGCGCAGGGGACGGCGCTGGTGATGGTGCTCCCCAACGTGATGATCGGCCTGTGGAACTACGCGAAGCGCGGCGGGCTCGACCGCAAGGTCGCGCTCCTGCTCGGCGCGTGCGCGGTGACGTTCACGTTCTTCGGCGCGCTGTTCGCGACCCGCGTCGCCGGCCCGAACCTGCGCTACGGTTTCGGCGCGTTCCTCGCGGTGCTCGCGGTCTTATTCGCGTGGCAAACGCTGCGTCGGCGCGACGGCGCGCATGCGCGCGCATCGCTGCCGTGGGGTTACACCGGGATCGTCGGCGCGCTCGGCGGGATCCTTTCCGGACTTTTCTCCGTCGGCGGCGCGGTGTTTGCGGTGTCGCTGCTGACGACGTTCTTCGGCTACGCGCAGTTCGCGGCGCAGGGGCTTTCGCTCGCACTGGTCGCGCCGGGAACGTTCGCCGGGATCGCGACGTACGCGCAGACGGGCGACGTGGAGTGGGGGATCGGGATCCCGCTCGCGCTCGGCGGCACGTTCAGCGTGCGTTACGGCGTGGCGCTCGCCCATCGCCTGCCGGAGCGCACGCTGCGGATCCTCTTCTGCATCCTGCTCGCAGGTTCGGCGATCGCCTTGTTCGCGCGCGTCTAGATCGTGAACGTGTAGGTGCGCATACCGGGCTGATTCAGCTGCGCGTCGCTGCTAGCGGGCGCTTGCGTAGAGATCGCGGCGTGTCGCCGGCACGTCGGTGCGGCCGTCGCTGCGCGGTTTTCCGAGCAGGGTCTGCATCAATCCCATGCGGCCCAGCGCAAATCCGCGCGCGCTCCCGGTCATGTACATCCGCCAGATGCGTTCGGTGCGCACGTCGGTCGCATCGACCACCTCTTCTTCGTGCGCGATCAGGTTGGCGACCCATGCGCGCAGCGTGCGCGCGTAGTGCTCGCGCAGGTTCTCGACGTCGCGCACTTCGAAGCCCGCCGATTCCGCGGCGCGCGTCGTCACGTGCAGCGGCACCAGGTCGCCGTCGGGGAAGACGTACCGGCCGATGAAATCGCCGGCGGCGCGGTATCCCTTGCCATCGCGGCTCTGCTGCACGATCCCGTGATTCAAAAACAGCCCGCCCTCGCGCAGCGCCCGAAACGCGCAGCGGAAATACTCGCCGAGCCGCTCGCGTCCGACGTGTTCGATCATCCCGATCGACGCAACGGCATCGTACCGGCGGTCATCGACATCGCGGTAATCGCGCAGCTCGACGCTGGCCCGGTCCTCCAGCCCGGCCTCGGCGATGCGGCGGTTCGCTTCTTCGTGCTGACGGCGCGAGAGCGTGATCCCGTGGGCGCGCAAGCCGCGTTCGGCGGCGCGGATCACCAGCGCGCCCCAGCCGCAGCCGATGTCGAGCAGCGACCCTCCCGGTTTCACGCGGAGTTTGTCGAGCACGTAATCGAGCTTGCGGCGCTGCGCCTCGTCGAGGGTCGCGATGCCGTCGTCCCAATAGGCGCACGAATACACCAGCGCGCGCCCCAGGAACGCGCGGTAGAACGCCACCGGCTGATCGTAGTGAAATCCGATCGCGGCGGCGTCGCGCGTCTTCGTGTGCATGCGCCCGCGCAAGTGCGCGGTCGGGCTCGATTCGCCGGGCGGGGGCTTCGGCAGACGCGCGAGTTCCGCACCGATCCTCAGGAGCGCGAGTTTCGAGAGACCGTCCATCGCGCGTTCGAGCGTGTCGATCGCTGCTTCGAGGTTTCCAGTGATGTCGATCCAGCCTTCGACGAACGCTTTGCCCGGATTGACGTCGAGCGGCGGCGTGAATGCGGCGCGCAGGGCGAACGGTGCGTTGACGGCGAGAGAGAACGCGGCGCCCGGCGCTTCGACGTCGGTGCCGTCCCACATGCGCACGCCGACGTCGCGCCCGAGTCGATCGCCCAGCAGCATGCGCAACACCGCCAGCGATCTCGCGACCGCCGGCTCTTCCCCCACCACTGCCATGCGCGTTCACTCCGCCGCCGGGCGGCGCCGGTCCTTCGAAAGAAGCGTCGGGCGCAAGGGACGTGAACAGATCGCGCGTGACCCGCGATCTCTCGCTCGCACAGGCCCGCCGGATCGCGTTGGCCGCGCAAGGCTTCGCCGACCCGCCGCCGCGCGGCGCGGTCGACCGGCGCCTTCTGCGACGCGTCTTCGGGCGGATCGGTTTGCTGCAGATCGACAGCGTCAACGTCCTCGTGCGCTCGCACTACCTGCCGCTGTTCTCGCGGCTGGGCAGCTACGCGCCCGAACTGCTCGAGCGCGCCGCGTGGTCGCGCGACCGCATGCTCTTCGAGTATTGGGGGCACGAGGCGTCGCTGCTCCCGCTCGACCTCCAGCCGCTGTTGCGCTGGCGGATGGAACGCGCACGCGCGGGCCTCGGCACGTGGGGCCGCATCGCGCGCGCCGTCGCGGACGAGCCGCAGCTGCTCGAACGCCTGCGCGCCGCGATCGCGGATCGCGGCCCGCTGGCGGCGAGCGCGTTCGACGGCGCGCGCGGCACCGGCTCGTGGTGGGGCTGGAGCGACGTCAAAGTCGGTCTCGAAGCGCTCTTCTGGTGCGGTGAGATCACGACCGCCTACCGTCAAGGCTTCGAGCGGGTCTACGATCTGCCCGAACGCGTCCTTCCGAGTGAGGTTCTCGCCGCGCCGACGCCGCCCGTTGAGGACGCGCAGCGCGAACTCGTCCGCATCGCCGCACGCGCGCACGGGATCGCGTCGGAACGCAATCTGCGCGATTATTTCCGCCTCGACGTCGCCGACGCGCGCGCACGGGTCGCCGAACTCACCGAGGCCGGCGAACTCGTCCCGGTCCGCGTCGAAGGTCTGCGCGGCACGCGCCATCTGTGGCACGACGCGCGAATCCCGCGCAGCGTCGCTGCGCGCGCGCTGCTCTCACCGTTCGATTCGCTGGTGTGGGAGCGCGCGCGCACGCGCGAACTCTTCGGCTTCGACTACCGGCTGGAGATCTACACGCCGCAGCACAAACGCGTGCACGGCTACTACGTGCTGCCGTTTCTGCTGGGCGACCGGCTCGTCGCGCGCGTCGACCTCAAACACGACCGACAAGCCCGCATCTTGCGGGCGCACGCCGTCCACGTCGAACCCAAGGCGCCGCGCGCCGACGTCATCCTTGCGGTGCGCGAGCAACTCGAACGCATGGCAACCTGGCTCGGCGCCGAGACCGTAAGCGTCCCGAAGACAAAATAGTGACGGTGATGGACCGAGCGCAGCAGCATCGTCCCATCACCGTCAGGTTCTTGCGAGGTCGGGCCCCGGGGGCCCCACGCCCGAAGGCGTGGGGGGCGCGCAGCGAGTGCGGAGCGCCGTGCTAGTGGTACGGGGTCGGGTAGGGGGTCGGGGCCGGGGGCTGGTTGTTGTAGTAGCCGCCGTTGTTATTGTTGTTGTTGTACTGGTTCGGGTAGCCGGCCTGACGGCGCGAGAGGACGGTCGATGGAGCGGTGGTCTTCATCGAGACCGTCGAGCCCTGATTCACGACGACGTTCTGGCCGATGTTTGCGCCGGCGATCGCGCCGCCGATCGCGCCGATCGCACCGCCGACGTCGGTGCCGATATGCTTGCCGATGTAGTTGCCGACGATCTGGCCGACGACGCCGCCGATGATCGCCTTGCTGGTGGTGTTGGCGCGATTCCCTTGCGCGTCGAGCGAGAGCACGCTGCCCTGCAGCGATGCCGTGGTGCCGTCAGCGAGCGTGAGACGGTCGAAGCCGAGCGTCACGCTGCCCTTGTGGGTCGTCCCGGCGTGCGTGACGTTCGCGACGTGGCCGTAGACTTTCGCGCCCTGATAACGCTGGTCGTCGGCGGGATACGGCGTCTGCACGTCGAGGACGAACGGGTCACCGACCTGCGCGCTCTTGCTGTTGATCGTCTGCTCGAGCGTCCCGGTGATCACGGTCTGCGACGGGAGCAGCTGGTCGCCCGTATATTGCGCGGAAGCCGCGAGAGGGAGGGCTGCGATCGCCGCGACGGCGAGCGCTTGGAGCGATTTGCGGAACATCGAATACCTCATGGTGGAGTCGGTCGTATAACGCAGACCGGCGCCGTGACGTTCCTTGGAATATGCGGAGGGGCGCCGAGTGATCGGCGCCCCTCCTGATCGACGCGAGGAATCGGCGTTTACGCGCCGATCGGCGCGAGCTCGCGTTCCGCGGCGACCGCCGTGCGCAGGGCGTCCGCTTTGTCCGTCCGCTCCCACGGCAGGTCGAGGTCGGGGCGGCCGAAGTGGCCGTACGACGCCGTCTGCTTGTAGAGCGGACGACGCAAGTCGAGGTTGGCGATGATCGCCGCCGGGCGCAGGTCGAAGTGCGCCTTCACGAGCTCCGCGATCCGTTCTTCCGGGATCACGTTGGTACCGAACGTCTCGACGAGCACGCTGACCGGGTGCGCGACGCCGATCGCGTAGGCGACCTGGATCTCGCAGCGCTCGGCGAGCCCCGCCGCGACGACGTTCTTGGCGACGTACCGCGCCGCGTACGCGGCGGAGCGGTCGACCTTGGTGGGATCCTTGCCGGAGAAGGCGCCGCCGCCGTGACGGGCCATCCCGCCGTAGGTGTCGGCGATGATCTTTCGTCCGGTCAGACCGGCGTCGCCCTTCGGGCCGCCGATCACGAACCGCCCGGTCGGGTTCACGTAGATCTTCAGCGTCTCGTCGCGCAGTTCGCGCGGGATGACCGGATCGATCACGTGCTTGATGACGTCGGCGCGGATCTGTTCGAGCGTGACGTCGGGATCGTGCTGGGTCGAGATGACGACCGCGTCGACGCGCACCGGCTTGTGTCCGTCATACTCGACGGTCACCTGCGACTTGCCGTCGGGCCGCAGATACGGGAGCGTCCCGTTCTTGCGCACGTTCGCCAGCAGGCGGGTGAGGTCGTGCGCGAGCGTGATCGGCAGCGGCATGAGCTGCGGCGTCTCACGACACGCGAAGCCGAACATCATCCCTTGATCGCCGGCGCCGGTGAGCTCGAACGGATCGCGGTCGCCGCTCTCCTTTACTTCGAGCGAGGCATCGACGCCCATCGCGATGTCGGCCGACTGCTCGTCGACCGAGACGCTGACGCCGCAGGTTTCGTAGTCGAAGCCGACGGCCGAGCGGTCGTAGCCGATCTCCTTGATCGTGTCGCGCACGATCTTCGGGATGTCGACGTAGGTGGACGTCGTGATCTCACCGGCGATGTGGATCTGGCCGGTGATCGCGAACGTCTCGCACGCAACGCGGCCCTGCGGATCCTTTTCAAGGATCGCGTCGAGGACGGCGTCGGAGATTTGGTCGGCGACCTTGTCGGGATGTCCCTCGGTCACGGACTCCGACGTGAACAGACGGCGGTAGGCCATTTATCGTGCCTCCGCTTCGCTACGGCACGGAGGTACCGTTGAAGCCTGTTCCGTCAGCGACTCCGTTGCGCTCCGTCGATGACGAGTCTCCGCGTGTTTTTGTGCAAAAACACGCGGAGACGCACCGGAGCGCAGCGCAGGTGCTCCCGTCGCCGCACCGCGACGACGGCCATCAAACATACCTTCACGCCGTAGCAAAGCGGAGGCGTTCTGCTGAGCACAAAGCATTACGTTCCCTCGCTCCAAGACGCCATGTACTTCACCTGTTCGGGCGTCGGCGTGTCGATGGCGATCCCGAACGCGGCGAGCTTGAGCTGCGCGACCTCTTCGTCGATGTGGTCGGGCACCGAGTAGACCTTCTTCTCGAGGGTCTTGTAGTTTTGCGCGAGGTGTGCCGCGGCCATCGCCTGGTTCGCGAACGACATGTCCATCACGGCGGCCGGGTGGCCTTCGCCGGCGGCGAGGTTGATGAGCCGGCCTTGTCCGAGCACGCGCACCGTCTTGCCGTTGCGCAGTTCGTACGATTCGACGAATTCGCGCGGCGCCGTTTTGCCGGTGGAGAGCGCTTCGAGCGCGTCGAGGTCGAGCTCGTCGTTGAAATGACCCGAGTTGCAGACGATCGCGCCGTCCTTCATCACCTCGAAGTGCTCCTTACGGATCACGTGGAAATTGCCGGTGACGGTGATGAAGACGTCGCCGGTCTTGGCGGCTTCGCTCATCGGGAGCACCTGGAAGCCGTCCATCGCCGCTTCGAGCGCCTTGCGCGGATCGATCTCGGTGACGACGACGTGGGCGCCCAGGCCCTTGGCGCGCGACGCGACGCCGCGGCCGCACCAGCCGTAGCCGACGACGACGACGGTGGAACCGGCGATCAGCACGTTGGTCGCGCGCACGACGCCGTCGAGCGTCGACTGCCCGGTGCCGTAGCGGTTGTCGAACATGTGCTTCGTCAGTGCGTCGTTGACGGCGATGACCGGATACGGCAGCACGCCGTCCTTCTCCATCGCGTGCAGGCGGATCACGCCCGTCGTCGTCTCTTCGCAGCCGCCGATCATCTCTTTGAGCAGCGCGTTGTGCTTGGTGTAGATCGTGGTGACGAGGTCGCACCCGTCGTCCATCGACATGTGCGGCTTCGAGGCGATCACCGACTCGATGTGGCTGTAATAGGTCCCCTCGTCCTCACCCTTGATGGCGTAGGTGGGGATCTCGTAATGCGCGCAGAGCGCGGCGGCGACGTCGTCCTGGGTCGAGAGCGGGTTGGACGCGCACAGCGCGATCTCGGCGCCGCCCGCCTTGAGGGCGAGCATCAGGTTGGCGGTCTCGGTGGTGACGTGAAGGCACGCGCCGATGCGCACGCCGGCGAGCGGCTTGGTCTTCTCGAAGCGGTCGCGGATCTGCGCGAGGACCGGCATGAACGATGCGGCCCATTCGATGCGGGACTTGCCGGCATCGGCGAGCGCGAGGTCCTTGACGTCGCCGCGCTTTTCTAGAGTCTGCAAGATATGGCTCCTCGGGCGAAGGCGAGCTCCCGCCTCCGCCTGGTAACAAGCGGGTGTTCTGTGGGCGACCGTGCTTGTTGAAACCAGCTCAAACGGCGCGACCATCCCCACTTCGCCGCGAGGCGTGCGGGGTTCATCCCTGGTAGACCGTCCCGTGGGTCAAATCGATGCATACCTCGACGCCCTGGCCTCCGCCAGCCCGACGCCGGGCGGCGGGAGCGCTGCGACGTTGGTCGGGGCGATGGGGGCGGCGCTCTGCGCGATGGTCGCGCGGATCACCGCCGACGCCCCGCGTCACCTCGGCGTGCACGCCCAGGCGCGGGAGATCGTCGAGGAAGCTGACCGCCTGCGCGAACGGTTCGCCGCGGCGCGCCCGCTCGACGAGGCGGCGTACGGCGCGGTCGTGACCGCGAGCGGGATGCCGCGCCGGACCGACGAGGAGAAGCGCCGCCGTACCGACGCGCTGCAGGCGGCGCTGATCGGTGCGGCCGAGGCGCCGCTCGCCGCCGCGGGCTTGTGCGCCGAAGGTGCGATGCTCGCCCAACGCACGCTCGCGCTCGGCAACACGCACCTGGTGAGCGACGTCGAGTGCGCCGCGCACTTCTTCCGCGCCGCGCTCGCCGCGAGCGCGGCGAACGTGCGCATCAACCATCAGTACATCGGCGACGAGAGCGCCGTGCGCGACCAGTCGGCGCGGCTCGCGGCGATCGCCTCGCACGCGCACGCGGCAATCGACGCCGTCCTCGCCTCGACGACGCCCTAAACGGTCAGTTTGCGGCCGGCGAGGGGCTGGGGCTCGCGCCGTTGCCGGCGATCGTCGGCGTCGCGAGCGTGCCGGGCGGCGGCGAGAAGTCACGCTGCGCGAGGATCGTCCACGCGGCGGCGAGCCCGCCCGCGATCGCGAGCGTCGTGAGGATCGGATGGCGCAGTTTTTCGTCGAGGCTGAGCGCGCGGTCGAGCGAGAGCGCGCCGTACCCGGTCGAGGCGAGCGCAAGCGCCCCGGCCGAGTAGACGACGTTGAGTTCGATCCCGCCTTTGGCCGCGAAGAAACCGTTCTTCGCGTGGACGCTCTGCGCCGCGACGAGCATCGTCGCCAGCACGCCGGCCGGGCCGAGCGGCCCGCCGGCGCCGAGCGCGATCAACGCGCCCGCGGCGATTTCGTTGTACGACGCGGCCGCGGCGTACTGCGCTCCCGGCTTGAAGCCGAGCGTTTCGAAGTAGGCGCCGGCGTTCTGCGGTCCCGAGCCGTCGAACCAGCCGAACGCCTTCTGGGCGCCGTGCGACGCGATGCTCGCACCGAGCGTGACGCGCGCGACCAGGAGCGCGAGATCGTTCATCATGTGGTCATTCTACCGCAACGCGGTCACTCTACCGCGGCAGGATCGTCCGATGCGTCTTCGATCACGGTGATGCGGTCGCCGCCGTGGATCGTCTCGACGACTTTCTCGCCGCCTTCGCGGACGGGATCGGAGATGACGGCATAGTGGATGTGGCCGTGGCCGTGGCCGCCATCGGCGTGCAGCGTTCCGGCGAGCACGCGTCCGTCGTCGAGCGTGACGCGGACGGGCTTGCCGATGTACGGGCGGATTTCGTCGTCGGTCATAGTGGGGCCACTGTTCCGAGCGCGAGAGCGCGCGTCCTCGTCCTAAACACGCTCGGCAACGAGTTCCAAAAACGGACGCACGTCCGACGGATCGACGTCGACCCCGACACCGCGCGCGTTCCAGCGCACGTCGTGGAAATCGGAGCCGGCGGTCATCACCAGATTCGCCCGCGCCGCCGCGGCGCGGTAGTGCGCGGTCTGCTGCGTGGTGTGCGTCGGATAAAAGACTTCGATCCCGGCGAGACCCGCCGCGACGAGGTCGTCGACGATCGCGTCGTCGCGCAACCGGCCGGGATGCGCGAGCACTGCGACGCCGCCGCAGGCCCGCACCACGTCGATCGCTTCGAACGGCGTGATGTGCGTCGAGGGCGCGTATCCCGGCGTGCCGCGCGAGAGCAGCGTGCGGAACGCGGTCTCGATATCGGGGACCATGCCGTGGAGCACAAGCGCCTTCGCGACGTGCGGACGACCGAGCGCATGACCGCCGTCGGACTGCGCGAGGACCTGCTCGACGGTGAGCGGATAGCCGGCAGCGTTGAGCCCGCGGACCATCGCGTCGACGCGCGCCCGGCGATGCGTGCGGTTGCGCGCGAGCGTCTCGGCGAGCGGTGACGGACCGGTCGGGATCCCGTAGCCGAGGATGTGCACGTCGCTGCCGTCCCAGGTCGTATTGATCTCGATGCCGGGGATGACGTGCTGGCCGGGCGCGTCGACGGCTTCGTACGCGCGGGTCGTGTCGTGATCGGTGATCGAAAACCACGAGACGCCGCGGGCCTTCATCATCCCGACGAGCTCGCGCGGCGTGAGCGTCCCGTCGCTCTCGCGGGTGTGACTGTGAAAGTCGACCGTCACCGTCGGCTCACGGCGCCGGCGGCGGGGCGGATTCCATGGCGCGGCGCTCCACCAGCAGCCGGATCGCGGTGCGCAAGTTCCCGTCAATTTCGACGTCGGTGAATTCAGGAACGCACCACAGATCGATCCCGCTGGCGTGAAGGTAGGAGCGCGCGATCGCGATCGCTTTGACGGCTTGGTTGGTTGCACCGGCGCCGATCGCTTGAAGTTCGGCCGCGGGCTTTTCACGCAACACGCCGGCGAGAGCGCCGGCGACGGAGTTGGGATTTGAATGAGCAGACACTTTGAGAACCCCGGAAGCCGGGATTCTCGGCGGCTCGATCATGCTAGGCCTCGAAGATTGATGCGTTTGATGTCGAGCGCACGTCCCGAAGCGACATCAATCGTCGTGACGGCCGCGCAAAATTGACGTGTACCCGTTTTTTGCACGGCGAAGCGCTCCGAAACCGCATTCGTGAAACGCTCGAGGACTGCCGATGATTCCATCCCGATGACGCCGTCGGACGGGCCCGTCATCCCGACGTCGGTCAGGTAGGCCGTTCCGCCGGCGAAGATCTGCTCGTCGGAGGTTTGGACGTGGGTGTGCGTCCCGTACACAAGCGAGACGTCGCCGTCGAGGAATCGCCCCATCGCCATCTTCTCCGACGTCGCTTCGGCGTGCACGTCGACGATGATGACCGGGGTGATGTGGCGAAGCTCGTCGACCAGCGCGCGGCCGACCCGGAACGGATCGTCGACCGGCGGCATGAAGACGCGCCCCATCAGGTTGAGCACGCCGATCGTCACGCCGTTGACCGTGAACGTCCCGACGCCGCGGCCGGGCAGGTTCGGCGGATAGTTCGCCGGGCGCAGGATGCGATCGGTCTCGTCGAGCACGGCGCGGAACTCGCGCTTGTCCCAGATATGGTTGCCGGACGTGATAAAGTCGACGCCGGCCGCGAACATCTCGTCGGCGGTGGAGGTCGTCAGCCCGAAACCGGCGGCGGCGTTCTCGCCGTTGGCGATCACCGCGTCGACGTGGTGCTGCTCGCGGGCGAGTGCGAGATGTTTCTTGAGGGTGTCGCGTCCCGGCGATCCCATGACATCGCCGACGACGAGGACGGTAACGGTGCTCGGAGTTACGATCGGGCCCTTGCTTTCGCGCGTTTGCGGGCGTGGACGAAGTACACCAGCACCCGCTGTTCTTCCCGAAACCCGACCAGCCGCTGACGTTGCGACGGATCGCGCAGCGCATCGAGCGCGACGTCGACGAGCTCGTCACGCGCGGCCGGATCGTCGTCGACGGGGACGTCGGCGTGATCGCGGACGAGTATCGCGCGGAACGACTCGGCGAAGAGCGCAACGACGAGCTCGAGTTCCTCGCGGGAGAACGTCGCCGCGTCGCGGGTGACGTGGACGAACGAGACCGCCGCGTCGCGATCGCAGGTGACGGCGATCTTCGCCGGCACGTCGCCGCGCAGATCGAGGAACGTCCGCACATACTCGGAGAGGCGCTCGCCGAAGGCACGCGCCTGCACGCGGTCGAGCCGCTTGCGGACGGCGAACGACAGCGTCAGGGTCGCGTCGGCGGGGTTGGACCGGACGCTATGGATCTCCGGAAAACGCAGCAGCAGCGCCACGACTCGATTGACCGTGTCGGCAGACTCGAAGGCTTGAAGGCGCGGCGTGGACATGGTTCTCTCGGCTGGGCGGGGGCGGGGGACGATCATTCGGACCCGGCTGCCGCCGGGACCTGCGGGACGGCACCCCTCCGCTGCGCGGTCCGAACGCGTCGGCTAGACCCTCACTAGGACGCCCGGGGGCGCCCGAGGGTGGCAGCCCTCAGCCGGCCTGCCCGGTGATCGTCAGGAAGCCCATCCAGAGTCCCAGGCCGACGCAGACAACCGCCACGGCGATCGCCACCGTGTTGCCCAGGGCCGAGTTGACCCGGTCGCCGAGGATCTTCCGGTCGTTGGCCATGACCAGCAAGAAACCGAGCACGATCGGCAGGACGAAGGCGTTGAACGCTTCGACCCAGACCGTGATGCGGATCAGCGGGAGGTGCGGGACGAGGACGATCCCGGCCGCCGCCGCCACCATCAGCATGTACATACCGTAGAAGCGCTTGGCTTCGAAGCAGCTCGCGTTGAGCGAGCAGCGCCAGGCGAAGGCCTCGCCGAAGGCCCAGGACGTCGCGAGCGAGACGACCAGCGCACCGAGCAGCGCGGCCCCCAGCAACCCTGCGCCGAACGCGATCCCCGCGAAGCGCGAGCCCGTCAACGGGACCAGCGCGAGCGCGGCGTGCGCCGCGTCGGAGATGCTGATGTGGTTGACGAACAGCGTCGCCGCGCAGGTCACGACGACCGCGACCATGATGACCTGCGTCAGCACCGCGCCGATCGCCGTGTCGAGCCGGGACAGCGGGAGATCGAGCGGCGTGAGTCCCTTGTCGACCGTCGCGGATTGCTGGTAGAAGATCATCCACGGCATGATCACCGCGCCGATGTTGCCGGCGACGAGCAGCAGATAATCGCGGTTTCCCAGCGGCTGGCTTCCGAAGAGTCCTTCGCGGATCAGCGCGCCGGGATCGGGATGCGCGACGATCGCCGCCGGGATGAAGAGCAGTTCCAACAGGCACAGGGCGAGCGCGAACACCTCGGCGCGACGGTAACGGCCGCTCAGCGCGATCCCGATGAGCACGGTCGCGCAGATCACCACGATCGGCGCGACCGGCAGGCCGAACACGAGCGCCGCGCCGGCGACGCCGATGAACTCGGTGACGAGCGCCGCGAGATTGGTGACCAGCATCGTCCCGAGCGACACCCACGTCCAGGCGAGGCCGTAGTGGCGCCGGATCAATTGGGCATGACCCTGGCCCGTCACGGTCCCCAGCCGAACCGTCATCTCCTGGACCACGAAGAGCGGCACGATCAACAGCAGCTGCAGCAGGACGAGCTTCATCCCGAACTGCGCGCCCGACGTCGCGGCCGTCGTGATGCTCCCCGCTTCGGTGTCCGCGAACGCGACGATCAAACCCGGTCCGGCGACGGCGAGGTAACGCCACAAGCGCCCCTTGGGGCGCTGGACCGGAACGGTCTGAGAATGGGCGTGAACGGTCGCCATGGTCCCCCGGCCGAAGAAGTGTAACGGATCGGTAAAGCTCAGATTAGGAGGTCCGAAGTCGAAACTTAGGAACGATCTTCCCGTTTCCTCCGGCGCCGCGGTAGCGCTTTGGTCGGGGCCGTGCGCGCTCGCCCTGGCTGGAACCGTGCGCCGGCCGTCGAAGCCCCGCAAGTGATCGTTTTCGCTGCTGTGGTCTTGGCGCTCGCATCCCCGTCTCCGACGCCGGCACCGCACCACGCTCCGACCGCGCATGCCCACAAACCCGCTCCGCACGCGGCGGCGCCGAACCCGCTGGCGCGCGTGCTGGCGACCCCGGCGCCCACCGCCTCGGGGAACCCGTTCACGCTCGAACCGCTCCCGCCGACGCCGCTCCCGGTCATCGGGACGACCCGCAGCCGCGCGCTCTGCACCGCGATGCGCCGCGCCGTCGCGCCCGCCGTCGTCGCTGCGATGAAGAACGACGCGACGTACGGGGACTTCCGCAAGCAGCTCTACGACTACACCGTGTACGGCACCGAGACGTCGCGCGATCTCAAGCTGATGCAGATGGATCAGAAGGTCCAGTCGATGGTGAAGACGGTCGACGATCTCGAAACGGCACTGCAGTCGCACGCCTTCGACGCGCCGCCCAACGCGACGGCGAAAGACGCCGAGACGCTGGCCGCGATGCGCAGATCGATGCAGGCGGTGCTCTCCTCCCAGAAAGTGCAGCTCGACGCGATGAGCGGCTTCGTCGAAACCGAACGGATGACGCGCTTCGGCCGGCTGAGCGAATCCGAGGCCGCGCTGAAGACCGCGACGCAGCCCGAGCAGATCCGGCAGAATCCGCAGCCCGGCGTCACGACCGAGCCGACCTCGCGTGCGTTCCTCAACGACTCGACCCAGCTGATCAAGATCCCGCAGGGGAAGATCAGCCTCGACACCGCGCGGAAACTCGACAACGACCTCAGCGATCTGGCGGCGGTGACGTCCAAACGCGAAGACGCGGCGACTGCCGTCATCGTGCCGGCGACGAATCTCTGCAAGTAGCCGAGCAGCCTCTCGCGAGGCCGCGGCCGTCGTCCCCCCGAAGCCTCTGATCCCGATGGGGGTCCCGCGCAAGCCGATCGAGCCGCCTACGCCCGAGGCGTCGGCGTTCCTCGAACAGGCGATGGACCAGTACGGGAAGGCGACCTATAATTTCGCCTACCGGCTGACCGGAAACGAGGCGGACGCACGCGATCTCACGCAGGACGCGTTCATTCGCGTCTACCGGGCCTGGCGGTCGTTTCAGCCTGGGACGTCGTTCCTTTCGTGGATCTACCGGATCGTCACGAATCTGTACCGGGATGAACTAAGGCGACGAAAAGGACGTTTCCAGGAAGAGATACCGGGAGACAACGCTCCGCAGGAGTTCGGCGGCCAGCGACCTTTGGCGGTCGATCCCATCGAGGATTACCTCTCAGGGCAACTGGGGGAGCCACTGGCGAAGGCGCTGGCTCAGCTCTCGCCGGAACAGCGCCAAGTCGTCGTCCTCGCGGATATCGAAGAATACAGCTATCAGGAGATTGCCGACATCATGGGGTGCTCGATCGGGACGGTTCGATCGCGACTCCACCGAGCGCGGGCTCTTCTTCGTCGGCTGGTGACCAGGGCGCAACAGGAACAACGATGACCACCCACTATGATCGCGACACCCTCATCGACTATCTTCACGGCGCGCTGAAACCGGCGACCGACGCCGCCGTCTTCGCGCACCTCGAATCGGGCTGCGACCGTTGCCAGCTCGTGCTCGACGAAGAGTCGGGGCTGACCGAGATACTGCGCCGCGCCGCAGCCGCTTCCGAACTCGAGTTCCCCGCGATGGTGAAAGCCCGCGTCTGGGACGCGGTCCGTCACGAGCGGCCGTCGGTCTTCGACCGAATTCGGAGCCGCTGGGGCCCGGCGATCGCCGTCCCCGTCGCAGCCGCGGTCGCGCTAGCCGCGTATTTCGGCACGCCCGTCCTGCGCGGCGGGAACACCGCCTCGGGGATCACCGCGAGCTACTACCTCGACGAGCACAACGCCGAAGCGATGCAGAACCCGCTGGGGCCCAACGTCGGCCCCGCAGTGTACTCGCCCGACACGGCGACGAGCTCGAATTCGACCGCTGCTTCGTACATCGATACCGCCGACGCCGCGACCCTCGACAGCGCCGACGGTGCGCTCCGCTAGCCTCGGGCTCGGTCTCGGGCTCGCGCTTCTCGCCGCCGGTATCCCCGGCGTCCGTGCCGACGTTCCGCCGCACACGATGGCGCCGCGGCCGTCGCCGCGCGCGACGCCGGTCCCGGCCGCAGCGACCGATGCACGGCCGCTGATCGTGCAGGCGGTCGCGGCGCCGAAGCACGTCTCGTTCGTCGGTCAGATGTCGACGATCCGGAGCGGAACGAGTCAGGCACTCGCGGTGATCTCGAAGATCGAGCATCGCGCGCCCGACGACACGCGCCGCACGTATCTCGCGCCGCGCGCGCTCTACGGACAGTTCGTGATCAGCCGCGGCGCGATGTCGTGGGACGTCGATCCCAGCCGCAAGCGCGTCGTCGTCACCGAGAACAAGGCCGCCGTCGATCCGGTCGCCGTCGTCGACGATATCGCGCTGCTCGACAGCAACTACCGCGCCGTGCGCACCGCATCGGACGACGTCGCAGACCGGCACGCCGACGTGATCGATCTCGTCAGCCGGTACACCGGCGAGCGCGCGATGCGGCTGTGGATCGATCGCGACACGCATATCGTGCTCGCGAAAGAAGCGTATCACAGCGATGGTTCGCTGGCGTGGCGGACGCGCTTCGACGACATCCGCTACACCGACGACATCCCCGCCGAAGTATTCAACGGCAGCGTTCCGCCGGGTTACGAGACGGTGCAGGGCCGTTCGTACGGCTCGCCGACGTCGGTCGCGACGTCGGTCCCCGACGCCGGTTTCGCGCCGGTCACGCCGAAGTATCTCCCCGAGGGCTTCTCGCTCGCCGGCAGCGACGTCAGCAGCGTCAAAGGCACGCGCAACCTGCACCTGATCTATTCCGACGGGATCCGCACCCTCTCGCTCTTCGAGAACGCGACCGATCGTGCGATCGACTTCAGCGGGATGCAGACGCGCACGACGTCGTTTGAGGGCCACGACGCGCGCTACGTGCGCGACGGTCCGACGACGCTGCTCGCATGGCGCGAACGAAAGCTCGCCTTCGCCCTGGTCGGCGACCTCGATCTCAAAGAGCTGATTCAGATCGCGAGCTCGGTCGTCCCGTAACGCGTCCCTTGCCGCGCGCCGGCGCACGCGTGAAGGCGGGGCGTGAGCATCACCCTGTCATCCATCAACGAACTCAGCGCGGCGATCCGCCGCGCGTCGCACGTCGAATTCGGGTCGTTCGTGCTCGGCGGCGGTCCCGTGCGCGACGCGCTCGCCGCAGCCGCCGAACGCGGCGCCGACGTCGACGTCGTCCTGGCGCTCCGCCCGTACGCGACGGGCGCCGACGGCGCGCGAGAGAACGCCGGGAGCGCCGAGATCCTGCGCGATGCGGGCGCGCACGTCACCCTGATGCACGGCCGGGCGACGTGGTTTCACGTCAAAGGCGCGGTCTGCGACGGCGTCGCGTATCTCGACGACCGCAACTTTCCGCGCGCCGATCAGACCGTGCTGCGCGACGACGATCCGAACGACGTGGCGCTCGTCTCGGCCGCGATCCACGGCACCGGCACCACGAGTCCGACGCTCGCCACCGAGAAAGACGACGCGCTGTGGCAGGAAGCGAACCTGATCCGCGGCGCAACCGGGAAGCCGGTGATCGTCGAGACCGAGACGTTCGGTCCCGGGATCGTGAGTTCGGCGCTTCGGCTGCACGCGCAGAGCGGTGCGCCGACGACGCTGATCGTCTCGCCCGAGTTCGCCGGGAAGCCTCAGACCCGCGCGATGCTCGACGGGATGCGCAAAGCCGGTGTCGAGGTGCACGAAACCGGGTCGAGCGAGAAGTGCGCGCTCGCGGGCGACACGGTGTGGGTCGGGTCGGCGAACGCGTCCTTTGCGTTCGGCGACGCGGGGAAGCAGATCGACTGGGGCGTCGTGACGCGCGAGCCGCCTGTCGTCGACGCCGTCCGCGCCGCGCTCGCGCGCGATCTCGGCGCCGATGCGCTCAGAGCGTCATCTTGATCGCCTTCTCGATCTCCGCTTGCGCCGTCTCGCCCGACGTCATCCACACGACCTTCTTGTTCCGGTCGATCATCACGAGCGTCGGGAACCCGTTCTTCAGGTATTTCTGGGCGACGTCGAGCGTCGGATCGTACGCGATCGGATAGCGCACGTCGAACTGCTGGCCGAACGCGTTGACGTCGGCCTGCGACTCCGGATCGTTTCCGTTGATCGCGTTGGGGCTGCCGCTCACGGCGACCATCGCGATCTTGCCCTGATACTTCGCGGCGATCTGATTGAGCACCGGGGTCTCGCGCTGGCAATGCGGGCACCACGTCGCGAACACTTCGAGCAGCACCGGCGACGAGACGGCGCTCAGCTCGAACGGGCCGGCGTTCGTCTTCACGCTGAATGGCGGCGCGGTATCGCCGACCTTGAGGTTCGCTTGGATCGGCGCGTTCGACGCGGCGTTGGGGACGGAACTGCGGTTGAGCAGTCCGATCGCGACGATGACGGCGACAACGACCAGCGAGAGAGCTGCGTAGATGATGACGCGGCCGTTCGGTCGCGACGAGGCGGTCTTGCGCGCGGTTTGGCTCATGAGTGGATTCCGATTCTCCGGTCGAGGGCGAGTGCCCCGGGCGGTCGCAGTGCGATGACGAGCGCGAGCGCGACGAAGATCGCGTCGCGGGCGACCTCGCTCCACGTCGTCGTCGTCGTGTCGTTGGGTCCGAAGCAGCCGCACGAGACGGTGAGCCCGCGCACCACGGCGGAGGCGATCGCGAGATCGAACACGCCGAGCAGCACGGCGGCGGCGAACCCGGAGATCCGGGTGAACAGACCGAGCACCAAGTACGCGCCGACCAGCATCTCGAGATACGGCAGCGCGATCGCCATCGGCCCGATCGCCGCTTGCGGAAGGAAGCCGATCCGGAAGCCGGCGATCTCGGCGGCGAAAAGGTCGGCGTGGCCGACCTTCAGCGCGCCGGCGGCGATGAAGATGCCGCCGATCGTCAGGCGCAGGACGAGGACGATCCACGGCGCGAGACGCTGCAGCGTCAACCGCGCGCTCCCGCCAAGGCAGCGGACTCGATCTCGCGCACCAGCGCGCGCTGCGCGGCCGGGATCGCCTGCACCTCGGTCCGCTCGGTCTCGAGCCCTTCATCGAAACCGGCGATCGTCTCGGCGACGCAGCCGGCGAGCGTCGGCGGATCGTAGCCGCCCTCGAGGACGAACAGCGCGCGGCCGTCACAGTAGCCGTCGGCGATCTCGCGCAGCAGCCGTCCCATCTGGCGCGCGAACGCCGGATCCACGCCGAGATCGCCGACCGGATCGCCCGCGACGACGTCGTAACCCGCGCTCACGACGATCAGCCGCGGGCGCACGCGCTCGGCGAGCGCGCGCAGCGAGCGCGCGTGGATCGCGAGGAATCCTTCGGTGCTGATCCCGCGCGCGTCGATCGGGACGTTGACGAGCGCGCCGCCGGAGACGATGCGGTTGTCGCGCGGATCGCCGGTCCCCGGATACGCCGGGTCGGCGTGCGTTCCGAAGTACGAGACGCCACCGCCGGTCGCCGCCTGCGTACCGTTCCCGTGATGGTAGTCGAAGTCGATCACCAGCACGCGTCCGCCGGCCTCCTGCGCGTAGGTGCGCGCCGCGATCGCCGCGTTGTTGAAGACGCAGAAGCCCATCCCGCGGGCGGGTTCGGCGTGGTGCCCGGGCGGGCGAACCAGCGCGAAGGCGCCGCGCCGTTCGTCGACGGCACGTTCGAGCGCGGCGAGCGTTGCGCCGGCGGCGCGCGCTGCGCCTTCGAACGACGTGCCGTCGACGAGCGTGTCGGGGTCGTCGCCGAGAAACGCGACACCGCCCCACGCGAGCTCGTCGCACGTGCGCCGCACCATCTCGATGTACGACGCGGGATGCACGCGCACGAGTTCGTCGGGGCGCGCGACCCGTGCGTCGATGCGGTCGCCGAGCATCCCGCGCCGCTCGAGCTCGCGCGCGACGACGCGCACCCGATCGGGACGATCCGGGTGCGGGACGTCCGCGAGGTGGACGGTCAGGGTGTCGTCGTACGCCACGAGCATCGAACGAGGCCTGCGATCTCCCCGGTTACGACTTCTTCGGAGCCGGCTTCTTCGGCGCGTTCTGTTTGTCGAGCGCCGCGATCAGCGACTTGATCTGACCGGCGGCCTGAGAGTTGGCGGGGACGTACGTGAGCAGTTTCTGGTACGCGCTCTTGGCCTTGTCGGGCTGGCGCGCTCCCTCGTAGCACTTGCCCAGGCTGTACAGGATCGTCGGATCGCGGCGCGAGAGCTGCGGCGCCCCGGCGTCGATCGCGGTGTACACCTGCGTGCACTCGGTGTAGTTGCGCAGCTGCAGGTCGGCTTGGCCCAGGCCCAGCAGGGCGTCGGGCGAGTGCTGCAGGTTGTAGCTGTTCTTGAACTCGTCGCGCGCCTGACCGTATTGACGGTTGGCGGCGTACGACGCGGCGAGCAGAAGGTGCGCGCGCGAATCGTTCTGCGCGAGCTGGGTGAGGCGTTTGAACTGTTCGATCGCCTTGGGGATCTGATTCTGCTGCGCGTAGAGCTGGCCGAGCCGGGCGACGGCGTCGGCCTGGTCTTTGTTGGGACCGGCGCCCGCGGTGAACTCGCGTTCCGCCCCGGCCTTGTCGTTCTTCGCGAGCAGGTAGTCGCCGTAGGCGGTGTGTGCGCTCAGAACGTTCGGGAACTGCGCGATCGCACGCTGGTACGCAGCGGTCGCTTCCGCATCCATCTTTTCGTTCGCGTAGACGATCGCTTCCTGATCGATCACCGCGACCTTGTCGTTGGGATCGGTCTGCTGCGCGAGCAGCAGTTCGTACGTCGCGATCGCGTCTTTGACGTTGTGCTGGGCAGCTGCGAGGCGCGCCTTGCCGACCAGCGCTTCGCCGTTGTTCGGCTCGATCGCGATCGCGCGGTCGTAAAGGCTCGCGGCGAGCGCGATCGCCTGCTGCTGCTGGTACGTCTGCGCCTCGGCGAGCAGCGGACGCACGTCCTTGGGATCGAGCTTCACGGCGCCTTCGTACTGCTGGCGCGCTTCGTCGTACTTGCCTTCGCTCGCGAGCACGCCGCCGTATGCCATGTACGCGTTCTTGTCGTCCTTGTTGAACGTCAGCGCGCGCTTCGCGACGCGCTCCGCATCCTGCGGACGGTTCAGCTGGAGGTACATCTGCGTGAGGCTGCCGAGGACGCCCGGGTTCGTCGGCTCGAGGTTCGCCGCGTTTTCGAGATCGGCGAGCGACTCTTTCTGGTGACCGGCCGCGTTCTGCGCGAGTCCGTCGAAGTAGTAGACCTGCGCCGTTTTCGTCCCCCCGGCGAGCAGCTTCTGCGTCAGCGCGAGCGCCAGGTCGGGACGATTGATCTGCAGGTAGTCGGCGGCGAGTTCGGTCGCCGACGCCTTATCGTTCGGATCAACCTTGAGCTTGGCCTCGAGACGCGGGATCGCTTTGTCGAGCGGTTCGGGCGTCGCGGTCGGCGAGGGAGCCGGCGACGGCGACGCATTCGCCGCAACGGCCGGCTTCGCGGCGTCGGCGACGCTCGGAAGCACGCCGACCGCCGCGACGATCGCGGCGGCCGAGAGTGCGAGAACGAAAACGGGACGGAACTGCATCAAGCGTGGGCGGCTTTCGCGTCGCGGACCGCGTTCGCCAATTCCGGAACGATGGCGAAGGCGTCTCCGACGACAAGGAGATCGGCAAACTCGGCGATCGGTGCGTTGGCGTCCTTGTTGATCGCGACGATCGTTTCGGACGTGCGCATCCCGACTTTGTGTTGGATCGCCCCGGAGATGCCGACGGCGATGTAGAGCGGCGGGCTGACCGTCTTTCCGGTTTGCCCGACTTGGTGACCGTGCGAGACCCAGCCGGCGTCGACCGCCGCCCGTGAGGCGCCCACCGCGCCGCCGAACGCGTCGGCGAGGTCCTTGAGGATCGTGGTGAACGGTTCCGGACCGCCCATCCCGCGACCACCGCTGACGACGACCGAGGCCTCTTCGACCCCGAGCTCCGCTGCTGCTTCCTCGACCTCGTCCTCCACGGTAATCGCGGAGGCCTTCCCGCTCGACGGAATCTGAACGATCTCACCGGCCCCGGAAGTTTCCTTGGCGGAGAAAACGTTCGGACGAATCGCCGCGACGCCGAAATCGCCGTCGAGGGCGCAGGTGGTGATCACCAGGCCGCCGAGCTTCGGCATCACTGCAGCGATACCACCATCGGTGGTGAAGTCGACGACGTCGGCGTTCATGCCGCAGTCGACGCGCGCGGCGAAGCGCGAGCCGACGTCGCGTCCCAGCATCGTGTTGCCGACCAGAACGAGCCCGTTGCCGGCCGCCTTCGCGACCGTTTCGAGCGCGTCGACGGCGTTCTCGAGGAAGCGCGTGTCGTCGCTGACGTGGATCTGATCGACGGGATACTTCTTGAGCGCTTCGGCGGCGGTCTGCGCGCCGTCGCCGACGACGACCGCATGCACCTTGCCGCCGAGCTTGTCGGCGAGCGCGCGCGCCTGGGTCGCGGCTTCGAACGAGACGCGGCGGACCGTGCCGTGCTTGTGCTCGACGAAGGCGATGACGTTCTGTATCACAGGAACTTCCGCTCCTTGAGGAACTGCACGATGATCTTGGCGCCTTCGGCGCCGTCGGCGGCTTGCACCACCTGACCTTTGCCGCGCACGGGCGGCGTCGCGACGTTCGTCAGCTTCGCCTTCGCGCCGTCGGTGCCAACGGCGGCGGTCAGCCCGAGATCGCCGAGCGCGAGCGCTTTGATTTCCTTTTTCTTCGCGCCCATGATGCCTTTGAGGTTGGCGTAGCGCGGTTCGTTGGCAGACTTCGTGACGCTCACCAGCGCCGGCAACGCGGCGGAGACGGTCATGTAGCCGTTGTCGGTTTCGCGCTGCACGCGCACGCGGC
This sequence comes from Vulcanimicrobium alpinum, assembly GCF_027923555.1. Lineage (GTDB taxonomy): Bacteria > Vulcanimicrobiota > Vulcanimicrobiia > Vulcanimicrobiales > Vulcanimicrobiaceae > Vulcanimicrobium > Vulcanimicrobium alpinum. The sequence continues at coordinate 2,174,447 of NZ_AP025523.1, forward strand.
CGTCCGCGATCTCGATCTTGCGCGCGTACGTCAGCCCGGGGATGCCGAGTTTTTCGGCGAGCATCCCGGGGAGGTCGCCGCTGATCGCGTCGGTGGACTGCGTCCCGGTGAGGACCAAGTCGGCGTTCTGCGCTTTGATCGCCGCGGCGAGCACGACCGACGTGCCCCACAGGTCGCTGCCGGCGACGGCGTCGTCGGAGACCATGACCGCGTCGTCGGCGCCCATCGCGAGCGCTTTGCGCACGATCTCCTTGCCCGTTGCGGGCGTCATCGAAAGGACGGTCACCGTGGAACCGTCGTTCAGCTTCTCTTTGAGCTGCAGGGCCGCTTCGATCGCATACTCGTCGAACGGGTTGAGCACCGTTTCGACGCCGGTACGGACGAGGCGCTTCGTCACCGGATCGATACGCTTGTCGGCGTTCGTGTCGGGGACGAGTTTGACGGTAACGAGGATCTTCAGCGCGCAAACCTCCGGACGCACGAAACCCGGCTGCTCGCCGGGTTCGTCGGGAACAGGACGGCATTCGGAGAGGAACCCCCTCGGGCCTCTCACCGCATATTCCTAACCGGTTATTTCGAACAGGTCAAGTCCCGGTGCCGCACGGCAAGCGAAGGCTGCATCGCTTCCACTGCAGTTTTCAATTCACGTCGTTCAGGAAAGAACTCTCCAAGCACGTGAGCCGATGCGGTTCGCCGATTCCGCGTTTGCCGCTGGGATGAGGAGTTCGCCCTGCAGCCCCGCCGCCTCGAGTACGTCGTCCGCGCACCGCCCATCCAGGCATCTTCCATCGCATCCGTGCTCGCCGATTCGACGATGCTGCAATGCTGATCGTGCGCGTCATCGCGGTCGACGAACTCGACCTCCAGTTTTCCGCCACCGCATCAAACAGCCACCGCGCACGCTACGCCGTGCAGCGCGTCGTGGACGACTGCGAATTCGAGCCGGCGCGCGGGGCTGATTTCGTGCTCGCCGTCGCCGAGGCGATGAACAACGCCGCCGAACACGCCTATCACGATCGATCCGGCGACGTGCGCGTCGTCATGCGCGCGCATCACGGCGAACTCATCGCAACGATCACCGACCGCGGCCGTTGGCGGCTCACGCCAACGCCCGATCGCGGCCGCGGGCTCTCGATCATGCGTGCGCTGGCAGAGCGCTGCGACGTCTCAAGCGACGAGCGCGGAACGACGGTGACTCTCGCCGTCTCGCTCGCGCAGCGCGGAAGAGCGCGCGCCTGATGCGCGATTTTCACCCGCTCTTAACGGACGACTGCGATGGGCCGCGGCCCGGCGTGGTGAACAAAAGCGGTATCATGGACGAACCGACACGCTGCCCCTGCGGTCACTCACTCGCCCTCCACACCGACCAGCGGTGCATCGGTAACCAGCTGCAACTTGGATGCTCGTGCAGCCTGGGAAAGCGCGACGCGCGCGCGGCCGCGATGCAGCCCCACCTCTCGAAAAAGGGCGCGGGAACCGGCGACTTCGCCGCCTGACGGCGGCGGCTCGTGATTCGAGCCGCATCTGCCGATACAGGTAGCATGTACCTGGCAATCGCGACCGGCATCGCGGCGTGGACCGGCATGGTCGCGCTGATGCTGCGGTTTCTGACGACCGCACGAAAGTTCGACCTGGCATCCGAGGCGGCGAATCGCCGATGGATCGCCCAATACCGCGCCAACCGCCGAGCGGCGTTCTAGCGCCGAGGCGCCCTCATGCGAGACGGCGACGAGCATCGCGCGTTCCTGATCCGGCAGGCCGAGGACTGGCTGGCCGTACTCGTCCGCTGGTCCGATCAGTGTGGTGACGACGACGAACGCGCACTCGCCGAGCGTGCCGTGCGCCTGCAAGAAGAGCGCATCGCCAAGCTTCGCGGCGCCGGTCAGCCGGCCGACCCGACCGAACACCGGCGAGCCGGCACCTCCGGCAAGACCCCGCAACGCGGCGCGCGCTGAGCGGGCATCGGACAGACCAACGCGCTGGGCTTTCTCCCCTAGGGACGGTACAGGCAGCCGAGCGATAGTAGACCCAATCTTCTGATTTGGGAGCACTCTATGACTCGCGCGCTTCTTCTTTCCGTTCTCGACGACGAAGGCCAGGGGCTGGCCGAATACGGCCTGATCCTCGGCCTCATCGCGCTCCTCTGCATCGCCGCCGTGGTCTTCCTCAGCGGAACGATCCAGAGCATTCTGAGCAACGTCGGGAACGGCATCTAACCCGGCGGTTCGCCGTGCAGGGAGTGGTTGGCCGCGGCTCGCGTTGGGGAAATCCGTACCACCATGGAAGAACCAACGACTTGCCCTTGCGGTCATTCGCTCTCCGTGCACACCAGCGACCGCTGCTTGGCCAACGAACTCGGCTTGGGATGCTCGTGCAGCTTGGGAAAGGGCGCAGCGCGGGAGGCGGCGCTCGCGAGTCAAGTCCCAAATCTGCTGTAATTCCGGTTCGTCGATCGCGTAAGTTAGGCTGCTCGTCTGTCTCGTTTTACGGCGGCCGGCTTGGCCACCGTCGTTGCTTTCCATTCGAAGTATTCGGTCATGTCGAAGTAGGCTCGGCTTAACCATTCGTCGTTTTGCTCGGAGAGTAGCGCGCCGACCATGCGAATCGCCGCGGCGTCGTTTGGGAAAATGCGAATGACTTTCTCCCGGCGACGAATCTCTTCATTGAGCCGCTCTTGCATGTTGCTCGTGCGCAGTCGCCGGCGATATTTCTCCGGCAGCGGCAAGATCGCAAGCATGTCTTCGAACGCTCCTTCCAAGCACACGCACGACTTGGGCGCCGTTTCTGCGAAGCGGGCCATGAATTCCGCATATCGACGCTCGGCCTCTTTGCGATCAGTTGCGAGGAAGATCAGCCGAGCTGCAGCGGTTACGTTTTCCCGTTCTTTCTTGGGCGCGTGATCGAGCAAGTTCTTCATCACGTGGAACTGGCAGCGCTGCCATGTCGCGCTGACGAATTGCTTGGCGATCGCCTCGCGTAAGCCCGAGTGATTGTCGGAGACGGCAACGTCGACGCCGTGCAAGCCGCGTGCTTTGAGGCCGCAAAAGAACTCGTTCCACGTCGCAAAGCTCTCCGAATCGCCGATCGAAAGACCAAGGATCTCGCGGTATCCGTCAGCACGAATGCCGCTCGCGATGAGCAGCGCTTTGCTGACGACGCTCTTGTCGGTGCGCACCTTCGTGAAGAGCGCGTCAACGATGATGAATGGGTACGCTGCGTCGAGCCGGCGATTCAAGAATCCCGCGACCGGTTCGTTGAGTGCCTTCGTAAGGCGACTTACCGTCGATTTCGAAAACGACGTCCCGCAGAGGCCTTCGGTTATCCGCGTGACCTTCCGCGTCGAGACGCCGTTGACGACCATCTCCATCAGGCCCACGACGAAGGCTTGTTCGCTGCGGCGATAACGCGGTTGAGAAGCTGCCGTCGCGCGTTTGCGGCACGCGCAGGACCAGCGATCCGACGCGGGTCGAGAGCTGTCGATCGCGATACCCATTCCGATAGCCCTCCCGTTCTTGACAGCGTTCGTACCGCTCGGCGCCCAGATGATCGCGCATCTGCGCCTCGAGCACTTGGTTCAAAATCGTTTCGACGAGCTTCCCGAGCGCCGCAGGTTGATCGAGCAACGCTGGAATCGCGTCGCGGGATAGGGTAAGATCGTAATCGGCCACCGTTCCGGTCCTTTCGATTGAAGTGTTGTCAACGTCAATCTTCGAACCGGAGCGGTGGCTACCCGCCCGCTGAATTTACATCAATTATAGGGACTCTGCCCGCGCGGCGAGCGGGGTCCGGACGAACATGCGCAAAATCGAAGTCGCGGCGTGAGGCGGCCCAACGTAACGCGCGGGACGACACGGCGCCTGGGATGACCGGGGCTCGAACCCGGACGCCCTTCCGGGCTGCAGATTTTAAGTCTGCTGTGTCTGCCTATTCCACCATCATCCCGCGCCCGGCGTTCGCGCTTCGCGGCGCGGCTACCGCTTCGCGAACGCGGCGGCGCGAAACGCCGGCGACGTGAGGTAGCCCAGAAGCAGATCCGATTCGCTCACGGTGAAGCGGTCGACGCTCAGGAGCCTGCACGCTTCATCGATCACGAGCAGGCCGGCAGGCAGAATGTCGGCACGCTGCGGACGGATGTGCGGAAGCGCGCGGCGTCCCTCGAGATCGCGCGCGAACAGCGCGTCGATGAGGGTCGCGACGTCGGCGCGCGCGAGCACGGCGCCGTCGGGCAGGCCGCCGGCGACCATCGCGGCGGCGGTGAACGCGGTTCCGCCGACGACGATCAGTTCCGCGATCGTGCCGGCGCTCGCAAACGGAAGCAGCAGCGTCTGGGCGTCGCTTCGCGCGCTGCCTTCGACGGCGGCGCGTTCCGCGCCGAGCAGCGCATGTGTGCCGAGCAGCGCCTGGTGCCGCTCGGAGAGCCGCACCGCACCGATCTCCACCGACTGGGTGCTGCGCACCGTCCCCGCCGCGCGTGCGTGGGCGGGCGTATCGACCGCGAGCTCGCTGCTGCCGCCCCCGACATCGAGCACGCCGAGCGGCCCCGCGCCGTCGTGCGTCCGCGTGGCGCCGAGATACGAATAGGTCGCCTCTTCGTCGCCGGAGAGGATCCGCGGCGCGATCCCGACGCGTCGTTCGACGTCGTCGCCGAACGCATCGGCATCGCTCGCGCGGCGCAGGGCGCTGGTGGCGATCGCGTCGATCTCGCCGGCGCCGGCCTCGCGTGCGATCGCGACGTAGGCGTCGATCGCTTCCAGCGTGCGTGCGCGCGCCGCGGGATCGAGCGCGCCGGTCGAGCCGATCCCGGTGCCGATGCGCGTCCCGCGCGACTCGGCGGCGACGCGGCGCTCACCGTCCTGCACGAGCAGCCGCGTAGAGTTCGTTCCGATCGAGATGAGCGCGCGCGTCACGGGGCGGGCCGTTCGCGCGCCGGGGCGAAGCGCCCCGCATGGAGCGCACGCCGCCCGCGATGCTGTTCGATCTCGACGGCACGCTCGTCGACTCGGTGTACCAGCACGTCGGCGCTTGGCACGAGGCGCTGCAGTCGGCGGGGCTCGGGCTCTCGGTGTGGCGGATCCATCGCAAGATCGGGATGAGCGGCGGCCTCTTCGTGCGCGGTCTGATGCGCGAACTCGGCCGCAGCGTCGACGAGGAGACGGCGCGCGACCTCGAACGGCGGCACGCCGCGGCATACGCGAAGCGCTTTCACGAGGTGGTTCCGCTTCCCGGCTCGCACGATCTGCTCGCAGCGCTGACGGCGCTGGGCGCACCGTGGGCGATCGCGACGAGCGGCGGACGCGACGTCGCGGAACGCACGATCGCGCTGCTCGACGTCCCGGCGCACGTCCCGATCGTGACGCGCGACGAAGTCGCACACGCGAAACCCGATCCCGATCTGTTCGTCCGCGCGGCGGAGAAACTCGGCGTCTCGGTCTCGGCGAGCGTCGTGATCGGCGATTCGGTGTGGGATCTGCTCGCGGCGCGGCGTGCCGGGGCGCTCGGCGTCGGCCTGCTCTCCGGCGGTTACGGCGCCGACGAACTGCAGAACGCCGGCGCCTACCGTGTCTACGCCGACCCCGCCGATCTCCTGGCACACCTCGACGAAGTCGGGATCCGCGACGCCGAGTCAGGCTGAGCGCGAACGCGGGTGCGCTTCGACGAGCTCAGCGTGACCGCGTGAGGCGGTAGACTAGGGCGAAGCCGAGGTCGTTGACGATCTCGAAGGATTCGGTGGCGACGATCGTCTCGTGCTCGAGCGCGGTGTGATAGAGCAGGACGATCTCGCGGTCTTCACCGGCGGCGCGCAGGTTCACCAGCATCGCGTCCAGCACCGGCGCCGTGAACGGGTTGTAGAGATACACCACCAGATCGCCGCGCGGGAAGCGATACGTCGCGGCATCGCCGCGCGTCACGCGCACGTCGGCGGCGACGCGCAGCGGATCGCGTGAGGTCGCGAGGTTTTCGCGCGCGATTTCGACCAGCGCCGGCGAGATCTCGACGCCGATCACCGCGCGGAACGGCAGCCGTGCGGCGAGCATGACGACGCGTCCCATCCCCGCGCCGACGTCGACGAACGTCGCGCGCTGCGGAGCGAGCGGCGAAGCGGCGATGAGCCGTTCCGCCTCCAGGACCGGCGTCGGCTCGTAGTGCGTCGCGTGCGCGAGCGACGGTCCGATCGCGTCGGGATCGAGTTCGCCGAGAAACACCAGCGCCTCGGTCGTGACGCCGTGGACGGCGTCGAAGCGCTGACCCGCGCGGCGGCCCGACACGCGGAACGTCGACGAACCCGGAAGGCGGGTCAGTACCGTTTCGACGCCGTCGCTTCGCGCGTGCGCTCGATCATCGCGAGCGCCCGGTCGTGGTGCGCGTGCGCGACGCCGACGTAGAGCGTGTCGATGATGGTGAGCTGCGCGATGCGGCTCGAGCTGGCATCGCTGCGGAACGCGGTCTGCTTCGCGGCGGTGAAGAGCTGAATCTCCGAGACCTTGGTGATCGGCGAGGTGTGGCGGTGCGTGATCCCGATCGTCGTCGCGCCGTTCGCTTTCGCGCGCCCGAGCGCGTCGGTCACGTCGCGGCTCGCGCCGGTGTGCGAAATCCCCAGCGCGACGTCGCCCGGACTCAGCAGCGACGACGACATCGCCATCAGGTCGCCGTCGGAGAGCGCAATCGCTTGCAGCCCGACCTTGAGGAACTTGTGATACGCGTCGAGCGCGAGCGGTCCGCTTCCGCCGACGCCGTAGATTTCGATGCGGTTGGCCGAGGCGAGCGCGTTCACCGCGCGCTGGAGCTGTTCGTCCTCCAGCACTTCGATGGTGTCGCGCAGCGCTTGCGCGTTGGCCTGGAACACCTTCGATTTGACCGTCGCGAGGTCGTCGCCGGGCTCGATCGCGGCGTAGATCTCGGTAGCCGGCTCGACCAGATCGCGGGCGAGCACGATCTTGAACTCTTGATAGCCCTTGTAGCCGATCTTCTGACACAAGCGAACGACGGTCGACTCGCTCGTGTTCGTCCGCTCCGCCAGCTCGGTGACGGTGAGATAAATCAGTTCATCCGGGTGCGCGAGGATAAAATCCGCGACCCGCTGCTCCGCCGCGCGCAACCCGGGATACGCGCCCTGAAGGCGGACGAACGAGCCGGGAACCTTGACCGGATCGACCCGGGCTTCTTTCATCGCCATGATGGAACTGCGGTTCTGCGCTTGCCCGTTAGCGGCCTTGGGCCGTTAGGCGCCGTCGCTGCGGAAGACTTTCGCCCGTTGTCGCTTGCGTACGAGATGGCGCTCGAAGGGCTGCGGACGATCGGAGGGCGCCCACGCTTCGGTCGATTTGAGATATGCGGCGATCTGCGCCTCGAACGACGGGTCGGTGAGCGCCGGCGTCGGCGTGGTCGGCGTTACTTCGTCGACGCGCGTCTGCGCGAGCACGACCATCTTCCCGACTAGATCGAACGGCAAGGTCACATCTTTGCGCTCGAGCGCGCGCGTGTAGGCGGCACGGTTCTTATTGACGTCGCCGATCGGGGCCGCGACGAGACGGCCGTCGTCCAGCCGGACGATCGCGCCCAGGTTGTGGACGTTGAGGACGCTGCCGCGCACCCGCTCGCTCACGGCGTCTCGCCGGGCCGCTTGAGGTAGATGATCGCTTCCTTGTCGCCGACCAGGTGCAGTCGATCGTGGATCTCGGGGATCGCGCCGTGCGGGTCGGAAAGCCGCCGGATCTCACGCTCCTGCTGCGCCTGCTTCGCGCGCAGCGCCGCGATCTCGGCGTCGGTGCTGCGCAGTTCGCCGGCGAGGGCGAGATTGCGCCCGATGATGCGCGCGTACTGCACGCCGATCAGCGAGATCACGACGAGCGCGACGCCGACGACGCAGATGCGTCCCGCAGCGCGTATCACGTCGAACCGATCCGGCGGAACTTGCGATACCGGCGCTCAACGAGTTCGTCGGCCGCCAGCGTCACCAGCGTGTCGAGCGCACCGTCGACTGCGGCGAGGACGCGCGCGATCGTGCCGGCGGCGTCCCGATGCGCCCCGCCGACCGGTTCGGGGACGATCTCGTCGATGATCCCGAAACGCAAGAGATCGTCGGAGGTCAGCCGCAGCCGCGCCGCCGCTTCTTCCGCGCGCGCAGCGTCGCCCCAGAGAATCGCCGCCGCACCTTCGGGCGACGCGACCGAATAGACGGCGTGTTCGAGCATCAGGACGCGGTCGGCGAGTCCGAGCGCAAGCGCTCCGCCGGAACCGCCCTCACCGATGATCGTCGCGACGATCGGGACGCGCGCGTCGGCAAGTTCGTACAGCGACTGCGCGATCGCTTCGGACTGCGCGCGCTCTTCGGAACCGATCCCGGGATCGGCACCGCTGGTGTCGATGAACGTCACCACCGGCAGGCGCAGGTGCGCGGCGAGTTCGACCAGGCGGATCACCTTGCGATAGCCCTCCGGCGAGGGCATCCCGAAGTTGCGGAAGACCTTCTCTTTGGTGTCGCGGCCCTTGTCCTGCGCGATGGCGACGATGCGGCGGCCGCGCAGTTTCGCGAACCCGCCGACGATCGCGTGATCGTCGCGGAAATGGCGGTCGCCGTGCAGTTCGTCGAACTGGTCGAGCTCGGCGAGATACTCCGAGCCGAGCGGACGTTTGGGGTGACGCGCCATGTTGACGCGCTGCCACGGCGTCATCGTGCCGAAGATCTCGCGCTGGATCTCGACGTACTTCGCTTCGAGATCGCGGATCACGCCGGTCATGTCGACCGGCTGCTGCGCGGCCTGCGCCTTGAGTTCGGCGATGCGCTGCTCGAGCTCCAGCAGCCCGCGTTCGCGCTCGACGATCACGTTCACGACTGCGGCTCCGGCACCGGCGGGACGATCGTCGCGCGGCCGTTCGACGGCGACTTCGCGCCGACGCCGTAGTCGAGCAGCCGCACCAGCCGGTCTTTGAGATCCTTGCGCTCGACGACCATGTCGAGCGCGCCCTTCTCCAGCAAGAACTCAGCGGTCTGGAAGTTGTCGGGCAGCCGCTGACGGATCGTCTGCTCGATCACGCGCCGGCCGGCAAAACCGATCGCCGCGCGCGCTTCGGCGAGCACGACGTCGGCCTGAAACGCAAACGACGCCGAGACGCCGCCGGTCGTCGGATCGGTCAGCACGCTGATGTAGTAGCCGCCGTCGTCGTGGAAGCGCCGCACCGCGAGCGTCGTCTTCGCCATCTGCATCAGCGCGAGCATCCCCTCTTCCATGCGGGCGCCGCCGGAGGCGGTGAAGACGACCGCCGGGACGTGCCGTTCGCGGGCCGCTTCGAAGAGTTGGGTGATGCGCTCGCCGACCACGGTCCCCATCGTCCCGCCGCGGAAATTGAAATCCATCACGCCGAGCGCGACGTCGATTCCCCCGACGGCGGCGAAGCCGCAGACGACACCTTCGGTCAGCTTCGATTTCTCACGATCCCGCGCGAGTTTCTGCGGATAGGGGACCTTGTCAGTCCAGCCAAGCGGGTCGCCCGGGAGCAGGTCGCCGCCGATCTCGGTGAAGTCGCTGTCGACGAGCATCGCGATGCGGTCGAACGCGTGCATCCGGAAATGATGCTGGCAGCGGGTGCAGACCCACGCATTCGCGGCGAGGTCGGGGCGATAGATCATCTCGCCGCATTTCGGACACTTCGTCCACTGCGCGGCTTCGCCGGCCGGGATCGGTTGCGCGCGGCGGATGCGCAGCCATTCCGGCATCGGTGCCACGGCGCTAGCGCTTCCCCGCGAGCCGCGCGCGGTAGATGCGGCCGAGCTGGCGCAGGTAGTTGAAGATCTCGTTCTGATTGAGCTTCGACTCGCCGGCGACGCGGTCGGTGAAGACGTACGGCACTTCGAGGGCCCGGCCGTAGCGCGCTTTCGCGATGACTTCGAGCCCGATCTTGAACCCGATCGGATCGAGGTCGACGCCGTCGATCGCGTCGCGCTTCACCAGGAAGTAGCCGCTGGTGATGTCCTTGACGGGCGTGAGCGGCTGGGCCAGCGCGATCGCGACCTTCGAGGTGATGATGCGGCGTTTCGGCCAATTCTCGATCCCGCCGCCGGGGACGTAGCGCGAGCCGATCGCCAAGCCGTAGCCGCCGCTCGCGAGCGCCTCGACCATGCGCGGCAGGATCGTCGCGTCGTGCGAGAAGTCGGCGTCCATCGCGCCCAGCGCGACCGAGTCGGCGCGCGCGAACTTCCATCCGTCGATAACGCCGGACGAGAGCCCCATCTTGCCGGGGCGGTGCAGACAGCGCACCGGATAGCCCTCGCGCTCGAGCCGGTCGACGATTGCGCCCGTGCCGTCGGGCGAGTTGTCGTCGACGACGATGATCTCGCCGTCGAGATCGTGCTTCCTGAAGATGTCGTCGAGGGTCGTCACCAGCCGCTCGATCCCGCCCGCTTCGTTATACGTTGGAACGACGATCGAGAACTTCATCGGCGTCGCGGTCCCGGTCGACGCAGGCGTCGAGGTCATCACGCGATTTTCCGCAGCGTCGGGAACCGCTCGACGTCGAACGGCGCGAGATCCTTGTATTGGTCGGCTTCCCGGCGGATCAGCTGGACGCCCTGCGCGTCGATGCTTTCGATCTCGGTGGTCGGCACGGCGACGTCGTCGCCGCTGGCCGCCCACTTCACGATGACGAGCTCGGCGATCCGCGCCTCGCCTTCGGCGTAGACGGCGACGACGTCGCCGACGCGGGTGGAGCCGGCAAACACGGGAGTTCCCGGGACGAGCGATTCGAGGGTGCGAGCCATGGTCGAACCGGAGTTGTACGCCTTGCAGGCTGCAGAGTCCCGTGAAACCGACGCCGCGATCATCGCTTCGTGCGCTCGCTTTCTTCGAGCGCTTCGAGCGCACGCAGCAGGGCGGCCTTCGCATCGGTGCGGCCTTTGAAGTGCCGTTCCAGCGACTCGTTCAGCACCGCATTCATGCTTTTGCGTTCGTTCTCCGCTCGTCGTTTCAGTTCGTCGTACACGCCGTCGTCCAGGCGCGCCGGAAAAGCACGCATGGTCCCCTCATGATATCATAATGATATCACGATTGCAAACGACAGGACGGCGTGCAGGCGCACCCCTCGGGGGGTTGCCGAGGTCGTATCGGGGGTGACGGTTCGAACGGCGGCAGTGTGGATCGCGCTGATCGCCGTTGCCCTTGCCGCCGCGGCCGCACTGACGCGCGCGGCGTTCCCCGGAGGGCCGCTGATCGGTCCGATGCTGGTCGCGATCGCAGCGTCGGCGAGCGGGCTCGTGCGGCTGCGCTTGCCGCGTCCGGCGTTCTTCACCGCCCAGGTCGCGATCGGTTGTCTGATCGCGCAGGCGTTCACGCCGCCGGTGATCCTCTCAATCGTACGCGACTGGCCGGCGATGGCGTTCGTCGTCACCTCGACGGTCGCGGCGGCCGCCGCCGCCGGATGGCTCCTCGCGCGTTTCGGCACGCTCTCGGCGGAGACGGCGGCGTGGAGTTCCGCGCCCGGCGGCGCTTCGGCGATGACCGCGATGAGCGCCGACTACGGGGCCGACCCGCGACTGGTCGCGTTCATGCAGTACCTGCGGGTCACCGTCGTCGTCCTCTCGGCGGGGATGGTGGCGCGCATCCTCCTGCCGCACGGCGCCGTCGCCGCGGTTCCCGGATCGGCCGCCGCCGACCCGATCGCGTGGCTGGAGACGGCCGCGGCGGGCGGCGCCGGCGCGTGGGCGGCGCTGCGGCTGCGCATCCCTGCCGGCTCGCTGCTCGGCCCAATGATCCTCGGCGCCGCGCTGCACGGATCGGGCCTCGCGCGCATCGGCGTCCCGGTGTGGGCGCTCGATGCCGCGTCTGCAACGTCGGCCTCGCGATCGGACCGCTCTACACGCGGGAGACGATCCGCCACGCGCTGCGCGCGTTCCCCGAACTGCTCGCCTCGACCGGGATCCTGTTGGTGCTGTGCGCGCTCTCGGCGGTGCTGCTGGTCGCAACGATCCACGTCGATGCGCTGACCGCCTACCTGGCGACGACGCCGGGCGGGCTCGACGCGGTCACGGCGATCGCGCTCGGCAGCGGCGCGAACGTCCCGCTCGTGCTGGCGATCCAGGCGCTGCGGATCTTCGTCGTGATCCTGACCGGGCCGCCGATCGCCAAGCTGATCGCGCGGGTGGCCTAGCCGCCGCGCGCGAAAGGCGCGCGCCATGATCACGACAGAACAGCGGCGCGTCGCCCTCGAAACCGGCGCCGTCACGACCGTCGAATGCTGGGGCGATGCCGGCCCCGCCGTGCTGTGCGTGCACGGGATCGGCTCGTCGCGGCGCGATTTCGCGCGGCTCGGCGAAGCGCTCGCCGCAACGCACCGCGTGTTCGCGTACGATCAGCGCGGACACGGCGATCACGCGCAACACGACGGCCCGATGGCGCTCGACGCGCTCGCCGCCGATCTGCGCGCCGTCGCCGACAGCATCGGGACGGTTGCGTCGGTCGTCGGCCACTCGTGGGGCAGCGCGGTGGCGCTCGTCGGCGGCCCGAAGATCGCGAAGTCGCTCGTGCTCGTCGACCCGATGATTCGCATCGCGCCGCACACGTTCGGGCGCGACTACGTCGACGGCATGGCAGCACTGCTGCCGGATGACGCCGCCGCACGCGAGGCGGCGATTCGCGACGCGTTCGCCGGTGCGCATCCCGCCGACCGCGACGGCAAACTGCACGCGATGCGCGCGCTGTCGCTCGAGACGCTGCGCCGGCTCGGCGCCGACAACTGCGTCGACGACGGCGGCTGGGATCTGCGCGAACGCCTCGCCGCGCTCAAAGTACCGACGACGATTCTGCTCGCCGGGGAAGACTCGGTCGTCGCCCCCGACGACGTCGCGCGCATTTCACCGTCGGTTTGCGTACGCACGATCGCAGGTCACGGCCACACGCTCCACCGCACCGCGTTCGACGTCTTCGTCGAAGCAGTCACCTCGTCGGTCCCCGCCTAAGTCAGCGTTCGGCGGCGAGGCGCGCGGCGGCCCCCAGCATCGCGAGGCCGGTGACGCGTGACGTAGCGCGCGCTGCGCGCGGGGAGCGCAGCAGCGTGCGCGCGCGGTGCGCGAGCGCACCGTAGCCCGCGAAGACCAGCAGATCGCTCGCGATGAACGTCGCGCCGAGGATCGCGAACTGCTGGGCGACGGGTCGCGCCGGGTCGCGAACTGCGGCAGCAGCGCGCCGAAGAACAGAATTACCTTCGGGTTCGCGAGCTGCGTCGCGAGGCCGAGCCGAAACGCGCGGCCGGCGTCGTTCGGGCGCGGCTCGAACGCGGGCGTGCGGTCGAGCAGCGCGCGGACGCCGAGGTAGGCGAGGTAGACGATCCCGATCCATTTCACGGCGGTGAAGAGCGGATGCGACGCGACGAGCAGCGTTCCCAACCCCGCCACGGCTGCCGCGACGAAGACCGCGTCGCCGACGAGCACGCCGGCATTCGTGCGCAATGACGCGGCGAAGCCGCCGCGCAGCGCACTCGAGACGACCGCGACGACTGCCGGCCCCGGGACCAGCGACACGAGTAGCGCGAGTCCGGCGAACGGCAGCCACGCGTGCAGCGTCATGCGAACGTCACCACGAGTTTGCCCGAGACGGCGCGATCCCACAAGCGATCGGCGGCCTCGCCGATCCGCGCGACGGGGAGCACGTCGTCGACGTGCACCTGCAGCGCGCCGCCGTCGAGCAGCGCGGCGAGCCGCGCCAATCCTTCGCCCGCGGGCGTGCGCTCGAGTTCGTGAAAGATGATGAAACCGTAGATCGACGCGCCGCCGCGCGCGTAGAACGATGCCACTTCGATCGTGCTCTCGCGCTGTGCCGACGTGCCGAACGTGACGAGCATCCCGTCGGGCGCGAGCTCGCGCAGCGCGCCGGCGAAGACGTCGCCGCCGACGGATTCCAAGATCAGATCGAACGGCCCGGTTTCGTGCGCGCACCCGGCGCCGTCGCCGACGACGACCGTATCGGCGAACGGTTCGACGACGGCGCGCTTCTCGCCGCGGTGCACCAGCGCCGTGACGGACGCACCCGCCAGGCGCGCCAGCTGGGCCGCGAAGATCCCGACGCCGCCCGACGCGCCCGTAATCAGCACGCGTCGCCCCAGCAGGCCGCCGCGCTTCTCGAGCGCGTAGAGCGCGGTGAGTCCGGCGATCGGCAGCGTCGACGCGCGCTCGAAGGAAAGCGATGCCGGCAGCACCGCGAGGTTGCGCACCGGCGCAGCGATGCGTTCCGCCCACGCGCCCTCGCCGAGCATCCCGACGACGCGTGCGCCGGCGTGCGGCCCGCTCCCGTCGGCGGCGGCGCGCTCGACCGTTCCCGCGAAATCCCATCCCGGCCGCCAGCCGTCGGCCGCATTGCGCACGCGGCGCACCTCGCCGAGATTCAGGCTGACGGCGGCGACGCGCACCAGCGCTTCGGACGGCTGCGGCGCGGGCGCGGGGACGTCGGTCAGGGTCAGACGGCCCGGCGCCGCCGCGTCGACGACGACGGCATGCATGCGGCTCGAAACCGGCCGCGCGCGGCGAAGGATGCCTTAGAGTTCTCCCCGCGCGTAGAGGATCGCGGCGAGCACGACGAGCGCGGCGGTCTCGGTACGCAGGATCCGCCGCCCGAGCGATACGGGGACGGCGCCGGCGGCGGCCGCGCGCGTCACCTCGTCGTGCGACAACCCGCCTTCGGGTCCGACGGCTACGAGCAGCGACCGCAGGGTCGCGATCTCCGGCTCGAGGACCTCGCGCAACGGCCGCGGTTCGGCGACCTCCCAAGGGACGTACACGCGATCGTAGGCGGAAAACGTCCGCAGGAGCGCGTCCCAGTCGAGCATGTCGGCGACCGCGGGGACGCGCGTGCGTCCCGACTGCTGCGCGGCCGAACGCGCGATCCGGCGCCAGCGTTCGACCTTCGCGGCGCTGGTGTCGTGTCCGATCACGCGCGCGCTGCGCACCGGGACGATCGCGTGGACGCCGAGTTCGGTCGCCTTCTCGACGACCAGATCCATCTTCTGGCCTTTGGGGACCGCCTGCGCGATCGTGATCGCGGGGGACGGCTCGACGCCGTCGGCGTCGATCACCGCGTCGAGCGCAGCCGTGACGGCGCGGCCCGTCACCTCCAGCGTCGCGGCGTATGCGGTCCCGCCGGAGTCGACGATCTGCGCGCGGTCGCCGCTGCGCTTGCGCAGCACCGTCGCGATCTTGCGCGCGTCGTCCGCGGCGAGCGCCACCCGCTCGCCGACCGCGTGCACGCCCTCGACGAAGAACCGGTCCCGCATCGCGGCAGGCCGTTCGGCGGCGCGGTGCGGAAGGCCCCGGGATGGACGACGCCTTCTGGCTGCGCTACCTGCGGGCGCACGCCGATCCGCGGACCCGGGCGCTGCACGCGGCCGGAACGCTGACGGCGACCGCGGTCGCCGCCGCCGCGCTGGCGAAGCGCGACCTGCGGCTCGCCGGCGCTGCGCTCGCGTGCGGCTACGGTCCGGCCTGGTTCGCGCATGCGTTCATCGAACGCAACAAGCCCGAGACGTTCAGCGCACCGTTTCGCTCGCTCGCCGGCGACTACCGCATGTGCTTCGCGATGCTTACCGGCGCAATCGACGGAGAACTCACACGCGCAGGCGTCAGCGCGCTGCGCTGATCTCGAGCCGGTTGGCGCCGCGCACGAAGATCGCGACGCCGTTTTCGACGTGCGCCCGTTCCAATTTTTTTTGGGCCGCGTCGTCGACGACCGTGGGCCGCATGGTATCGGTTCGATGAACGCCGCGATGGTGCAATCGGCGATCGCCTTGGCACTCGCCGCCGTGCTCGGCGGGGTGATCGGATTTCAGCGCCAGTACACGCAAAAACCGGCAGGGATCCGCACGCACGCGCTGGTCTCGCTCGGATCGTGTGCGTTCGCGACGTTCTCCGTGCTGATTCCCGGCGATACGCGGATCGCGGCGGGAGTCATCACCGGCGTCGGTTTTCTCGGCGCGGGCGCGATCGTGCGCCACGGACTCAACACGCGCGGGCTGACGACCGCCGCGTCGATCTGGACCGCCGCTGCGATCGGGATGGGCGTGGGTTTGGGCCGTCTTGCCTGGTGGCCGGTCTACATGACGACGGTCGTCCTGACGCTGCTCGTGCTGTTCATGAGCGACGACCTCGTCATGCGACTGTTGCCGCGCCGTTCGTCGCTGGATATTCGCGTCGACACCGATCTCAACGTCGTCGCGCTCGACGCGCTCGCCGCCGCGATCGGCCGATGCGTGCACAGCGTGCGCATCGGCGACGACATCGCGATCACGAATGAAGGCGGGATCCGTCACGCGTCGGCGGTGTACTCGATCGGTCTCAACGTCGACGCCGACATGGTGCGCGCGATCGAGGCGATCGGCGCGATCGACGGCGTCCTGGCGGTCCGCATCGAAGAACCGGTCGCACCGCCGAACTGAACGCGCCTAGTCGGCGCGGAACGCGTCCTTCACGCGATCGAAAAACGACTTCTCTTCGACCTGGTCGCCGCCCGCGCGCGCGTACTCTTCGAGCAGCTCGCGTTCGCGCTTGCTGATCTTCGTGGGCACGACGACGTGCACGGTGACGAGTTCGTCGCCCTTCGCGCCGCCGCGCACGCTGGGCATCCCGCGTCCTCGCAGCCGATACGTCGAGTTGCTCTGCGTCCCCGGGTTGAGCGTGAGCGGGACCTCGCCGTCGAGCGAGGGGACGCGGATCTCGCCGCCGAGCGCAGCCTGCGGAAACGCGATCGGCACGTCGACGAGCACGTCGAGCCCGTCGCGGCGGAACATTGGATGGCGCGCGATGCTCAGGTAGACGTAGAGATCGCCGTCGGGCCCGCCGCGCGTTCCGGCTTCACCGCTGCCGGTGATCCGGATGCGCGAACCGTCGTCGACGCCGGCCGGGATCTTGACCTGCAGGCTCTTCTCCTGCTCGATGCGCCCGCGGCCGCGGCAAGTCGTGCACGGCGTCTGCACGATCTGGCCGTCGCCGCTGCACTTCGTGCACGTGGTCTGCGTGACGAATTGACCCAGCGGCGTCTGGCGCACCTGGCGCTGGATCCCGGTGCCGCTGCAGCGGTCGCACGGAACGATCAGCGTCCCGGGCTCGGCGCCGTTCCCCTTGCACGTCGGGCAACTCGCCAGATGACGGAACGTGACCTCGCGCGTCGTGCCCGCGTACGCCTCTTCGAGCGTGATCTCGACGTCGTAGCGGAGGTCGCTGCCGCGTGCCGGGCCGTTGCGGCGCTGCTGCGCGCCGCCCCGCGCGGCACCGAAGAACATGTCGAAGATGTCGCCGAAGCCCTCGCTCCCGAACGGGCCGAAGCCGCCCTCGCCGATGCCGCCGTTGACACCCGCATGGCCGAATCGATCGTAGTTCGCGCGCTTCTGCGCGTCGGAGAGCACCTCGTACGCTTCGTTGATCTCTTTGAAGCGGTTCTCCGCGGCTGCCTTGTCCGCGGCGACGTCGGGATGGTACGTGCGCGCGAGCCGACGATACGCACGTTTGATCGTGTTCTCGTCGGCGTCGCGCGCGACGCCGAGGACTTCGTAATAATCCGTCGCCACGTTATCGGATTTCGACGTCGTTGAGGTGATCGCCCAGCGAGCGGGCCGTCCCGGACGCGAGCGCCATCAAGCGCGCATACGGCATGCGGCGCGGCCCGAGGATCGCGAGCACGCCGACGCCGCGGTCGCCGAAGCGGTACGGGACCGTGACGACGCTGCACTCCGAGAGCTCGTCGGGCCCGAGTTCGTGCCCGATGCGCACGTGCGGCGTCGGCTGCGCCGCCGGCGCCTCGTGGGTGAGCTCGTCGGCGATCAGATCGTACAGCGTACGCTGCTCCTCGACGATGCGCAGGATCGCGCGCAGCTTGCGCAGGTCGTGAAACTCGGGCTGATCGAGCAGGTTCTGCGCGCCGGAAGCAGCGAGATCGGGCTCTTCGGTCTGGCGCGCCTGCGCGAACGCCATCCGCACCGCATCGCGAATCTCCGTCGGCGCGCTCAGCTCGCTGCAGATCGTGTCGAGCTGCGCGACCGTCACGTCTTCCATGATCCGGCCGCCGAGCCGTGAATTCAGCGCGTTCGAGAGCCGCGTCAGATCGTCGGCGGCGACGTCGGACGTCCATTCGACGACCCGCTGCGCGGCGACGCCGCCCGAGGTCACGACGACGACCATGCTCGTGCGCGCCGAGAGCCACAGCAGCTGCACGTGCTTGAACGCGTGCGTGTCGCGCGACGGGGCGACGGCGATCGCGAGGTTCCCCGAGAGCCCGGAGAGCAGGCGGGTGGTCTGCTCGATCACGTCAGCCAGCTCGTTCGACGCCTCACGGAACTGGTCGCGGATGCGGCGGGTGTCGTCCTTGGTAAGGACCTCCGGCTGCATGAGCCGGTCGACGTAGGTGCGATACCCTGCATCGGAGGGGATGCGCCCCGCGGAGGTGTGCGGCTGCACGAGGTACCCGCCGGCTTCGAGCTCCGCCAACTCGTTGCGGATCGTCGCCGAACTCACGCCGAGGTTGTACTTTTGGGTAAGCGTCACCGACCCCACCGGCTCGGCCGTGTTGATGTACTCGTACACCACGGTCGCGAGGATGAAGGATTTGCGCTTGTCGAGTTCGGGCTTGTCGATCACCAGGGTCTCACTGCTTAGCAGTCCTTTTGCAGGAGTGCCAGACTTCGCCCCAGCGTAGCACCCAGCGCTCCGACGGTCAAGGAGGTCGAGGGGTTGACCGGCGCCGGAAACGAAGCGCGCGCCATGACGACGCCCGCGCAGACGGATGCCATCGAAGCGCTCCTCACCGAGGGACGTACCTTCCCGCCGCCGCCCGCGTTCGCCGCGCAGGCGAACGCGCAGCCCGGGATCCACGAGGAGGCGGAACGCGATTATCAGGCGTTCTGGAAGTCGTGGGCCGACAAGCTCGAGTGGATGACGCCCCCGACGCAAATCCTCGAGTGGAACGAACCGTTTGCGCGCTGGTTTGCCGACGGAGAGCTCAACGCGTCGGTCAACGCGCTCGACCGTCACGTGCGCGCGGGGAAGGCCGCGAAGGTCGCGTTTTATTACGAAGGCGAGCCCGGCGACCGCTGGAGCGTGACCTACGGCGAGCTGCTCGACGAAGTCTGCCGCTTCGCGAACGGCCTGCGCGCGCTCGGCGTGAAAAAAGGCGATCGCGTCGCGATCTACATGCCGATGATCGTCGAGCTGCCGGTCGCGATGCTCGCGTGCGCGCGCATCGGAGCGGCGCACTCGGTGATCTTCGGCGGCTTCTCGCCCGATGCGATCGTCGATCGCGTGAACGACAGCGGGTGCGTTGCGCTCATCACCGCCGATCACGGCTGGCGCCGCGGCAACAAAGTCCCGCTCAAGGCGAACTGCGACGAAGCGTTCGCGCGCGGGATGCCGACGCTCAAGCACGTCGTCGTCGCGAAGCGCATCGGCGATGAAGTGAACATGACCGAAGGCCGCGATGTATGGTGGGACGACGTCGTACGCGACCAGCCCTCCACCTGCGAGCCCGAGCGGATGAACGCCGAAGATCTGCTCTATCTGCTCTACACGTCGGGGACGACCGCGAAGCCGAAGGGGATCAAACACACCACCGGCGGCTATCTCACCGGCGTCACCGCGACGCACAAACTCGTCTTCGATCTCAAGGAAGACGCCGACGTGTACTGGTGCGCGGCCGATATCGGCTGGGTGACGGGTCACTCGTACATCGTGTACGGGCCGCTCTGCAACGGCGCGACATCGGTGATCTACGAAGGCACGCCGGACTATCCCGACAAGGACCGGCTGTGGGAGATCGTCGAGCGCTACAAGGTCACGATTCTCTACACCGCGCCGACCGCGATCCGCACGTTCATGAAGTGGGGGACGCAGTACGTCGAAAAGCACGACCTCTCGTCGCTGCGGCTCTTGGGAAGCGTCGGCGAACCGATCAATCCCGAAGCGTGGATGTGGTATCACACGCACATCGGCGGCGGCCGCTGCCCCGTCGTCGACACGTGGTGGCAGACGGAGACCGGCGCGATCATGATCACGCCGCTGCCGGGGATCACGACGCTCAAGCCGGGCTCGGCGACCAAGCCGTTCCCGGGCGTACAGGCCGATCTCGTCAACGAAACCGGTGAGTCGGTGCCGCTCGGCGGCGGCGGATACATCGTCCTGCGCCGTCCGTGGCCCTCGATGCTGCGCGGCATCTACGGCGACGACGACCGCTACCGCGAGACGTATTGGTCGAAGTTCCCGCACCTCTATCTCGCGGGCGACGGCTGCAAGCGCGACGCCGACGGTGATTTCTGGTTCCTCGGCCGCATCGACGACGTTATGAACGTCAGCGGGCACCGCATCTCGACCACCGAGGTCGAGTCGGCGCTCGTCGATCACCCCGCGGTCGCGGAAGCCGCGGTCACGGGGAAGAACGACGACATCACGGGTCAGGCGATCTGCGCGTTCGTGACGCTCAAGAGCCACGCGACCGGCTCGGAAGAACTCGCGAACGCGCTGCGCGATCACGTCGCCGAGAAACTCGGCAAGTTCTGCCGACCCAAGTACCTGACGTTCACGCAGGAACTCCCCAAAACGCGTTCGGGAAAGATCATGCGCCGGCTGCTGCGCGACATCGCCGAGGGACGAATGCTCGGCGACACGACGACGCTCGCCGATTCGAGCGTCGTCGCGGAGTTGCAGAATCGCGCGAAGGACGAGGCGACGAAGGAAGACTAGGGTTTCGGCGACGCCGCCGGGCTCGGCGCGACGGGCGGCGGCGTTCCGGAGCCGGTCGGGGCGTAGGTCGGCGCGACGATGGGGTTGCCGGTCGTTCCGCCGGATCCGTTGTTGTTGAGCGTCGAGCCGCCGTTCACGGCCGGCGTCCCATTCGGATTCCCGGGGACGGGGTTCACGCCTGGCGGTGCGTACGGCGTGAGGTTGTGCGCTGCCAGGAACTGCTGCGTCATCTGCAGGTGCTGCTGCACCGTCGGGATCAGGGCGTTCGCGACCGTCTTGAGGCCGGCGTTCTGTCCGTTCTGCGACTCCCACTGCAGCAACGCGAGCGCGTGCTGATGCTGCGGCGCCTGCAGCCGCATGTAGTCGTTATCGGCCTGCGTCCCGCTCTCGGCGGAGAGCATCGCGACGGCGCGCGCGCCCATCGGGTTCGTGTCGGTCGACGGCGGCGCCGGGGCGAGGTTCGTGCCGCGCGTCGCGGCCTCGAGCTTCACCGCCGCGCTGCTGTGATCGTCGATCATGTGCTGCGCAAAGGCACGGACGGTCGCGTCCTTCGTCCGATTGACGATGTACTTCGCCTCCTCGAGTTCGGCGGTGTTGCCGGCGGCGAGCGCGCGTACGAAGTCGGCGTCGCTGGCCGGCATGCGCATCGTCGGCGTCTGCGCCTGTGCGCCGATCGCTGCGACGCCGAGAGCGGCGAACGCGACGGCTGCGGAGAGCGCGCGTGCTGATTGTTTGTGCTTTACTTCCGGGTCTTGTCCGCTGCGACGGGCATGAAACGCGATCGGCTGTTCGGCGGCCGAGCCGGGGTTCGCCGCGTCCGCCGGGCGTCGTCTACGTGCGGTCGAGCGACGAGACCGTGATCTCGGATGGCCGGCGGACGTTTTGATACGCGCCGCAGCGGCAGGCGTGCCAGTCCTCGATGATCGCGGTGCGCGGACGGTCGCCGGGATAGAGATAGCGCGCAACCTTGCGCCCGGCGACCGACGTTCCGCAATGCCAGCACGCGTTGTCCTGCGCCGGAGGCGGATCGGTGCGCAGCTGGACGCGGTCCATAGTTCAATTAACGGCCGGGCGCGGTAGGCGGACCAGCCTACCGGGTCACACCTGACCCCGAAAGAGCGCGTCGAGCGCGCTGAGATCGTGAATGCGGGTGGCGGGCGGGAGCGCGTCGACGATCGTCGCGCCGTATTTCATCGAGGCGGCGCGCCCGTCGAGGAGGGCGACGACGCCGCGATCGGTGGTCGAGCGGATGAGCCGTCCGAAGCCCTGCTTGAGCCGCACGATCGCGCTCGGGATCATGTAGTGATCGAAACCCGACAGGCCCTGCGCCTCGAGCGCGGCGAGACGCGCCGCAACGAGCGGTTCCGCCGGCGACGGGAACGGCAGCCGGTCGATCACGACGCACGACAACGCGTCGCCGACGACGTCGATCCCCTCCCAAAACGTCCCGGTGGCGAAGAGCACGGCGTTGGGCGTGGTGCGGAACCAGTCCAGCAGCGCGCTGCGCGCCAGATCGCCCTGCACCTTCACCGGAAACGCGAGCCGCTCGCGCAGCAGCGCGTAGACTTCGCGCAGCCGCGCGTACGACGTGAACAGGACGAACGCTCGCCCGCCGCTGCGGTCGAGGATCTCTTCGACGAGCGGTGCGGCGCGGCGCGCGAAGTCGGCGGACTTCGGATTGAGGTGCGGCGGCGCGACGTAGAGCCGCGCTTGCGTCGCGTAGTCGAACGGCGACGGAGCGATCAGTTCCTGCGCGTCGTCGATCCCGAGCGACGCGCGGAGAAACCCGAACGCTTCCTCACCGTCGAGATTGCCGCGCGGCGTCGAGATCGTCGCGCTGGTGAGGACGACGCTGCGCGTGCGCGCGAAGAGCGCGGCGCGCAGGAACTCGGCGACTTGAAACGGCGCAGCATTGATCTCGTAGCGCGCGTCGCCTTCGCCGCGCTCGACCCACGCCACCGCATCGATCTCGTCGGCGGCGACCGCGCCGCCGGAGGTTTGGCGCGCGGCGTGCTCGATGCGATCGACGGTCGCGATGTGTCCGGCGATCGCGCGCAGTGCGAGATCGCGCCGGCGCTCCGCTTCGGCGTCGTTGCCCGAGGGCCGGCGCAAACCGTCCTGCCAGTGCGCGTGCACCCAGTTTTCCAGCCGGTAGAACGACTCGCGCAGCACCGGGAGCACGTCGGGGACCGCTTCGTTAGCGGCGATCGGGTAGCGGTCGCCGGGGACATGCGCGAGCGTCTGCTGCAGGCGGCGCATCCCCTCGTCGAGCTCGGCATCGTGCGCGCCCGGGATCGCGTACGTGCGGTGCAGTTTGCGCATCATGCGGTTCACCGACGCCGGCGAGAGCGTCACGGTCAGTGCGGCCGTCGCGTACTTCTCCGCCTGATGCGCTTCATCGAGGATCACGAAATCGTAGGCCGGGAGCAGGGCGCCCCCGCTGACGAGGTCGAGGAAGAACAGCGCGTGGTTCACGACGACGACGTCCGCAAAGCGCGCCGCGTCGCGCTTGGCGAAGAAGAAACAGTCTGAGAAGCGATTGCAGTATTCGCCGACGCAGTCGTCGGCATCGGCATCGAGCGTCTCCCAGTCCTCGCCGCGCGGCGTCCACGACAGCTCGACGCGGTCGCCGGTCTCGGTGCGTTCGGCCCAGCGCCACAGCTTCTCGAGCGCGAGCGACGGCGCGACCAGCCGCGCCCCGCTCTCCTTCTCGAACTTCGCCCGGCACAGGTAATGACTGCGCCCCTTCAGCAGCACGACGCGCGCGTCGATCTCGAGCGCGCGCGTGACGAGCGGGATGTCCTTGCGCACCAACTGTTCCTGCAGCGCGATCGTGCCGGTCGAGACGACGACACGCGCGCCCGCACGCAGGGCCGGCACGAGGTACGCGAGCGACTTCCCGACCCCCGTTCCGGCTTCGACGATCGTGTGCACGTTCTCGAGGAAGCCGCGCTGGATCAGACGCGCCATCCGCACTTGACCGTCGCGCGCCTCGAAGCCGGGGAGCGCGCGTGCGATCGGACCGTCGGGCGCGAACGCGTCGTCGACGAGTTTCACGCCTGCGGCTCGGCGCGCGCGTCCTGCTCGATCGTCTCGTCGGCCGCGGGCTCGGCGCTCTCGGGAAACGCGTACGCGTATGCCTTGTCGCGCTGACGCGAAGGCATCGTGAAGAGCACGTAACCGGCGAGGAAACCGGTGATCAAACCGCCGACGTGGCCGGCAACCGAGATGTTCGGGATCGTGAACGTGATGATGAGGTTGAGTCCGATCACCGGCACGACCTGACCGACCAATTGCCGCCCGCGCGCGCCCAGCCGCAAGCCGGCGGCGACGAGGGCGCCGAAGAGCCCGAAGATCGCGCCGCTCGCGCCGACCGTCACGTCGCGCGGTGCGAAGTACGCGATCGCGACGCCCGCACCGACGAGCGCGATCGCGTAGACAAGCGCGTAGCGCGTGCGGCCGAAGAGCCATTCGCACACCGTGCCGACCTGGCTGAGCGCGAACATGTTCATCGCGATGTGAATCAGCGAGCCGTGCAGGAACGCCGCGGTAACGATGCGCCACCATTGACCGTACTGCGTCGCGGCCAAGCCGACCAGCGCGCCGTGGTCGAACAGGAACGCGTTCGTGACGTCGCCCGTGAGCATTCTGAAACCGCCCGCCGAGACGGTCTCCCAAACGAACGCGATCACGTTGATCGCGATCAGCAGCGTGGTGAGGTTCACGCAGAGAGCGCCGTGCTCGCCTCCGCGGAAACGGCGATCATGCGTGCGAGCTCGAGCGAGAGCGCCGCGCGCCCGTTCGGAGTCTGGACGGTGACCGGTCCGCCGACGGGACCGCGCTCGACGACCTCGACGACCGTCCCCGGCCGCAGTCCGACGCGATCGAGATACTGCAGGGTCGCCGCCTCGTGTTCGACGACCGAACCGATGCGGACGGTCGACCCGGGCAGCGCATCGGCCAGCCGCAGCGAACACCGCGGCGGTTCGGAGAGATCGAGCGGCGGGATCGCGTGGCCGTGCGGACACACCTGCGGGTTGCCGAGCACCGCGACGAGACGCTGTTCGACGCGATCGGAGATCGCGTGCTCGAGCCGGCACGCCTCTTCGTGCACTTGATCCCACGGAAGGCCGAGCATGTCGTGCAGGAAGACTTCGGCGAGCCGGTTGCGCCGGATCACGCGCACCGCGAGTTCGAGGCCCTTGCGCGTGAGCTTCGGCTGGCTGCGGACTTCGTATTCGAGGTAGCCGTCGGAGGCGAGCTTCTTCAGCATCCCGGAGACCGACGCGGGCTGGACGTGCAGGTCGGCCGCGAGCGCGGACGTGCTCACGCCGCCGCCCTCGCGTTCGAGGCGGTAGATCGCTTCCAGATACTCCTCGGTTGACTCCGCGAAGTGCGTGTGGCCCGCCATCCCGCTACCGACTTCGCCCTGCGGGCGCGGAGTTCCGGGACGCCGCCTGCATCGCATGCAGCCGCGCTTTGGCGGCCGGCGGGGCGAACGACGCGTCGATCGCGTTGGCCGCGAAGCGAAGAAGCGCATCCTCGCCGAATTCGCCGGCGACGTAGGCGTACTCGTCGAGAAGGGTCGTTCCGAACATGGTGGGGTCGTCGGCATCGATGGTGACGACGCAGCCGGCGGCGTCGAGCGCGCCCAGCGGATGCGGCCGGCCGCCGGGCGCGGCGCCGGTGAGGCGATTCGAGGTTGGGCAGATCTCCAGCGGGATCCCGCGCTCCGCCAGCAGCTCGACGACCGCCGGGTCCTCCACGGCGCGGACGCCGTGGCCGATCCGCTCCGCGCCCAGGATCTCGACGGCGGCGCGGACGCTCTCCGGCCCGGCCGCCTCGCCGGCATGGGCGACGCCGTGCAGGCCGCCCTCCCGCGCGATCGCGTAGGCGCGGCCGTACCACTCGGGCGGGTAGTTGGCCTCGTCGCCGCCGAGCCCGACCCCCACGACGCCCAGGTCGGCGAGGGCCACCGCCTCGGCAGCGCTCCGCTCGGCCCATTCGACCCCGAAGTTGCGGGTGAGGTCGGCGATCAGCGTGACCTCGATCCCAAGCGGCGACCCGGCCTCGTCGAGGGCGGCGCGAATCGCCTCGACGGTCGCACGCACGTCGAGTTCGCGATGAAAGTACGTCCACACCGAGGGCGAGATGAAGACTTCCGCATACGCGACGCCCTGAACGGCGGCATCGACGACGTAGTCGCGCGCGATCTGCGCGAAGTCGTCGGGAGCGCGCAGCGTCTCGGTCACCTTCGCGAAGAGGAGCAGGAACTCGCGAAAGGTCGAGAACGCGTACGTGCGCTCCGGATCGGCGCGGTCGCCCAGGTCGACGCCGTATTTGCGTGCAAGAGCACGAAACGTCGCAGGCCGCACCGTCCCTTCGAGGTGGCAGTGCAACTGAACTTTGGGAAGCGCGGCAAGATCGACGGGCATCGCGTTGACAACGATTCGACTGCCGTCGTATACTTACCGTCGCCGTCGCGGGGTGGAGCAGTCCGGTAGCTCGTCGGGCTCATAACCCGAAGGTCGCGAGTTCAAATCTCGCCCCCGCAACCATGCAAACAGGTCCAGAGGGTACGCCTTTCTGGACCTGTTAATTTCCCGGCGTCTGGCTTCTCTTTGAACGGGCTCCGACCGTAACGCTCTTAAGCGGTGCGGAATCTGTCAAGGTGTTTGGTCCTGTTAGTCATCTGCTTTTTGTGAGCGCCTACACGGCGACCCCGTCGTGAGCGGGCGGATTTATCCACACCGCGGGCGGTAACACGATCCGCTTTGGCGATCCGCCGAAGTCAAGTCCCAAATCTGCTGTAATTCCGGTTCGTCGATCGCGTAAGTTAGGCTGCTCGTCTGTCTCGTTTTACGGCGGCCGGCTTGGCCACCGTCGTTGCTTTCCATTCGAAGTATTCGGTCATGTCGAAGTAGGCTCGGCCTAACCATTCGTCGTTTTGCTCGGAGAGTAACGCGCCGACCATGCGAATCGCTGCGGCGTCGTTTGGGAAAATGCGAATGACTTTCTCCCGGCGACGAATCTCTTCATTGAGCCGCTCTTGCATGTTGCTCGTGCGCAGTCGCCGACGATATTTCTCCGGCAGCGGCAAGATCGCAAACATGTCTTCGAACGCTCCTTCCAAGCACACGCACGACTTGGGCGCCGTTTCTGCGAAGCGGGCCATGAATTCCGCATATCGACGCTCGGCCTCTTTGCGATCAGTTGCGAGGAAGATCAGCCGAGCTGCAGCGGTTACGTTTTCCCGTTCTTTCTTGGGCGATCGTGTCCCGGCCCGTGGTGTATGAGAGGGTCGCCCTTGTAGCATAGAGAGCGGCCATCGTGGCTTTCGGCGAAGGTTGTTTTTGCAACAAATAACCGACCGAAAGGGATCCACGATGGCCAAACCCAGTATCGCACTTTCCGAGCTCGTCGAAAAGGGCGGCGACGTCGACTTCGTTCGCGAGATGCTCCAGTACGCCGGGCAGCGGATCATGGAGATCGATGTTGAGGAACTCTGCGGCTTGCCCTACGGCGAGCGCGGCCCCGGCCGACAGAACGCCCGCAACGGCTTCCGCGAGCGCCAATGGGAGACGCGTTCCGGCACGATCGGACTGCGCATCCCCAAGTTGCGCAAAGGTAGCTACTTCCCCGCGTTCCTCGAGCCGCGCCGCACGGCGGAGAAGGCGCTCACCGCCGTCATCCAAGAGGCCTACATCCAGGGCATCTCCACGCGCTCGGTCGACGAGCTCGTCAAGGCGATGGGATGACAGGCATCTCCAAGAGTCAGGTCTCACGGCTGTGCGAAGAGATCGACGAACGCGTGAACGCATTTCTTACCCGGCCGATCGAAGGCGACTGGCCCTATCTTTGGATCGACGCGACGTACGTGAAGACGCGCTCCGGCGGACGCATCGTCTCGGTCGCCGTGATACTGGCCGTCGGCGTAAACACCGATGGGACACGGGAATTGTTGGGCCTCGCGGTTGGTCCGAGCGAAGCAGAGCCGTTCTGGATCGACTTTCTTCGCAGCTTGAGCCGCCGCGGATTGCGCGGTGTCAAGCTCGTCATTTCCGACTCGCATGTCGGCCTGAAAGCGGCCATCGCGAAAGTATTCAAAGCAACGTGGCAGCGCTGCCGCGTGCATTTTATGCGAAACGCGCTCGCACATGCGGGTAAAGGGCAACGGCAGATGGTCCTCGCGTTGATCAACACGGTATTCGCGCAAGAGACAGCGGAAGCTGCGCACGAGCAATGGCGTATCGTCTCCGAGCAGCTTCGGCAGAAGTTCCCGAAGCTCGCGGCGATGATGGACGACGCCGAGAACGACGTGCTCGCGTACATGGACTTTCCCAAGGCGCACCGCAAGCAGATCGCCTCAACCAATCCGCTCGAACGGGTCAACGCGGAGATCAAGCGGCGCACCGATGTCGTCGGTATCTTCCCGAACGATGCTGCCATCGTACGCCTCGTCGGTGCGCTCCTACTGGAACAGAACGACGAATGGCAACTGCAGCGGCGCTACATGCAACTCGAAGGACTCAGTGCCGTCAGCGATAATCAGCCCGCCAAGCTCTCCGCCGTGATTAACGGCTGAGCTGTAGAAGTCAGGATTTGATCTGACGGTTATCGAATACCGGTGGTGAATCCTCCTGAGGAGCCATCCATGAACAGCGACCGAAAAGTCATCAAGGCGAAAGTGGGCCTACTCCAGCTCGGCAAGCAGCTCGGAAATGTGACTGAAGCCTGCCGCGTGATGGGTTACAGCCGTGATAGCTTCTACCGTTTCAAAGACCTCTACGAGACGGGCGGCGATCTGGCCTTGGCCGAGATCACCAAGCGAAAGCCGAACCTCAAGAACCGCATTGCTCCCGAAGTCGAGGATGCGATTGTCGATCTTGCGATCGAGTTCCCTGCGTACGGTCAAGTGCGCGCAGCGAACGAGCTCGCCAAGCGTGGGATGCGTATGTCGCCGGCGGGACTTCGCGGGGTGTGGCTGCGACACGATCTTGAGACGATGAAGAAACGGCTCAAAGCGCTGGAAGCAAAGAGCGCCCAAGATGGGCTCGTCCTGACTGAGGCGCAAGTCGTCGCGCTGGAGCGTGCCAAGCTCGAGAAAGAAGCGCACGGCGAGTTCGAGAGTGAGTGCCCCGGCTACTGCGGCGCGCAGGACACCTTCTTCGTTGGGACGATGAAGGGCGTCGGCCGCATCTACCAGCAGACCTTCATCGACACCTATGCGAAGGTGGGCGTCGCGAAGCTCTATTTGGACAAGACACCAATCACTGCGGCCGACCTGCTCAACGATCGCGTGTTACCGCTATACGAAGAGTACGGGATTACGTTGCAACGGATCCTGACCGACCGCGGCACGGAGTTTTGCGGGCGTGAGGGACATCCGTACGAGCTCTACCTGGCGATCGAAGACATCGACCACACCCGAACGAAGGCACGCCATCCGCAGACCAACGGCATCGTCGAGCGTTTTCACAAAACGATGCTTGATGAGTTTTATCGGATCGCGTTTCGCAAGACGATCTACACGTCGCTCGAGCAACTGCAGCGGGACCTCGATGCGTGGACCGAGGAGTACAACACGCAGCGTCCGCATCAAGGACGCTGGTGCTACGGCAAGACGCCGATGCAGACATTCGTCGACAGTGTCTCCCTTGCGAAAGAGAAACAGATCGCTTAGACTGAAACCCAACCTATCTGACACTACCGCAAGATCGTACGACTGTCAGATCACATAGTAGCTAGTACAGCTGAGCGCTACCCTCGCCGAGCCACCGCTCGTACACCACGGCTGGGGACACGATCTCTTGGGCGCGTGATCGAGCAAGTTCTTCATCACGTGGAACTGGCAACGCTGCCATGTCGCGCCGACGAATTGCTTGGCGATCGCCTCGCGTAAGCCCGAGTGATTGTCGGAGACGGCAACGTCGACGCCGTGCAAGCCGCGTGCTTTGAGGCCGCGAAAGAACTCGTTCCACGTCGCAAAGCTCTCCGAATCGCCGATCGAAAGACCAAGGATCTCGCGGTATCCGTCAGCACGAATGCCGCTCGCGATGAGCAGCGCTTTGCTGACGACGCTCTTGTCGGTGCGCACCTTCGTGAAGAGCGCGTCAACGATGATGAACGGGTACGCCGCGTCGAGCCGACGATTCAAGAATCCCGCGACCGGCTCGTCAAGGGCCTTCGCGAGGCGACTGACCGTCGACTTCGAAAACGACGTCCCACACAGACCTTCGGTTATCCGCGTGACCTTCCGCGTCGAGACGCCGTTGACGACCATCTCCATCAGGCCCACGACAAAGGCTTGTTCGCTGCGGCGATAACGCTCAAAGATGTCGGTTGAGAAGCTGCCGTCGCGCGTCTGCGGCACGCGCAGGACCAGCGAGCCGACGCGGGTCGAGAGCTGTCGATCGCGATACCCATTCCGATAGCCCTCCCGTTCTTGACAGCGTTCGTACCGCTCGGCGCCCAGATGATCGCGCATCTGCGCCTCGAGCACTTGGTTCAAAATCGTTTCGACGAGCTTCCCGAGCGCCGCAGGTTGATCGAGCAACGCTGGAATCGCGTCGCGGGATAGGGTAAGATCGTAATCGGCCACCGTTCCGGTCCTTTCGATTGAAGTGTTGTCAACGTCAATCTTCGAACCGGAGCGGTGGCTACCCGCCCGCTGAATTTACATCAATTATAGGGACTCTGCCCCGATGAATCGTTCCGGTTTGGCGCGGTAAGCCGCGAGCATCACGTCGTGTCTGGCGGCGAGCACGCGGTCCGCCTGGCCGTGATGCACCATTGCCGGCGTCAGCAT
Source organism: Vulcanimicrobium alpinum (assembly GCF_027923555.1). GTDB lineage: Bacteria > Vulcanimicrobiota > Vulcanimicrobiia > Vulcanimicrobiales > Vulcanimicrobiaceae > Vulcanimicrobium > Vulcanimicrobium alpinum. Next base: position 2,204,956 of record NZ_AP025523.1, read on the forward strand.
CGCGATTCCGGAGTGCCGGTGCTCGTTGTTGTACCAGGTCATGAACTCACCAACGAAATCGTGCCCGTGCTCAAACGACCCAAATCGATCGGGGAATTCGGGATGGTACTTCAGCGTGCGGAACCTCTCTGTGTCAACGTGAGGTGAGACCACCAAGCCGGAACAAATACTGAGGGCGAGCAAGGCTACCGAACCATGATCCAAGACGTGGACCTTCCCAAGAAAGCCTCCCGCCGCGTTTTCTCCGAGGAAAAGCGCCGCGAGATCGTCGCCGAATACGACGCCGCCGCAACGCCCGCCGAGCGCGCCGCGGTTCTCCGCCGACACGGCATCTACACTTCGTCCGTTTCGAACTGGCGCAAGCATATCGCGGCAAGCGTCCCTCGCGCGCCGCGTGGACGCCGTCCAGATCCGGATGCGACGGAGACGCGTCGCCTGCACGATCAGATTGCCCGACTCGAGCGCAAGCTTGCGAAGTCGGAGAGGACCGTCGCCGCCCTGGGAAAAGCGCACGCGCTCTTGCAGATGCTCGCCGAGCAGGACGCGGAACCCCAGGCGAGTTCGAGGGAATCGTGAACGACCTTGCGACCGTCGTCGGGCGGCGCTACGCTTCACGTATTCTCAACGCGTCTCGTGCGACGTTGTATCGGCGCGCACGAACCGCCGCAGTGATCGAGCCGCTCTCGCGACCGCGGCGTGCTTCGTCGCGCGCATTGACGCCGTCTGAGGTTGAGAACGTTTCTGCCGTGCTGCATCAGGAACGCTTCGCAGACCGAAGCGTGCGCTCGATCTACGCCATGCTTTTGGACGAGGGGGAGTATTTCTGCTCGATCTCGACGATGTATCGCATCCTGCGTCAGACCGGGGAAACGACCGAACGGCGGCGTCTTGCGACGCATCCGGCACGCGTTAAGCCGGAGCTTCTCGCGACGATGCCGTGCCAGGTGTGGTCGTGGGATATTACGCGGCTTCCCGGAACGCGGAAGTGGACGTACTTCCATCTGTACATGATCGTCGACGTATTCAGTCGGTACCTCGTCGGTTGGCGCGTGGAGGCGCGCGAAGACGCGCAACTGGCCGAGGAGCTCTTCGCCCAGACATTCACGGCGCAACGCGTCGACACGTCGCAGCTCACGGTGCACGGCGACAACGGCGCGGCGATGACGTCCAAGACGCTCGCGCAGCTTTTCAGCGATCTGGCGGTCACGCGCAGTCACTCGCGCCCGCACGTTTCGAACGACAACCCGTTCAGCGAGTCGCTCTTCAAGACGCTCAAGTACGGGCCGTCGTATCCCGAGCACTTTGAGACGATCGAGGAGGCACGCGCCTGGTGTGGTCGATTCGTAAAATGGTACAACAACGAGCACCGGCACACGGGCATTGCGCTACTCACGCCGAGCGACGTGCATCATGGACGCGCCGAGCAGCGGCGCGACGCGCGCCGTACGGTTCTCCGGCACGCTTGGGAACGTAACCCCGACCGTTTCGTTCGCGGTCAACCGGAGCCGCCGGCTCTCGAGCCGACGACCTACATCAACCGACCCGAACTCCTAAAAGCCGCGTAACTTCCGGTCGGGACTCCGAGAAGGGGTTATCGTCGCTAACGTGCGGACGGCTGTGCGAACGTACGACGCCGAGCTTGTCCATCAGGGCGCACACGGGTTGCGCCGTCATCTCCGCGCCGCGATCGGCGTGAACGATCGCGTGCCCGGGCTGGATGCCTTCACGTTCCAGCGTCTGCGCGATGAAGTGCCGTGCGAGTTCGGCGTTGGCCCGATGCACGAGCATCCAGCCGACGACAAACCGGCTGAAGATGTCGAGCATCACCAGCAGCGAGAACCACTCACCCGGGTGCGGGCCGCGCAGCTTCGTGATATCCCACGAGAAAACTTGACGCGGACCGGTGGCCACCAGTTCGGGCTTACGGTACTCCGGATGACGTGCAATACGGCGACGTTCGCGCACCTCCGCGTTTGCTCGCAGCAGGCGGTACATCGTGCTCACCGAGCACAGGTAGATACCTTCGTCCAGCAAGGTCGCGTGGATCGTCGCCGGCGCGCGATCGGCAAACCGCTCGCCATGCAGCACCGCGAGCACCTCAGCTTGCTCGTGTTCGCTCAGTGCTCTTCTCGAGCGCCGGCGCGAGATCACGGACGGAAGTCGTTCCGGCGTGCCGTTTAGGCGGCGCCGCAGCGTCGAGCGGCTGATGCCCGCTGCAGTGCACAACGCGCGCTGCGGAATCTCGTGGGCAAGTTCCAGCGCCGCACTCATTCTGCGTTCTCGTTCGTCTCGGGGCTCTCCAGATCGACGCCCAGGAGCCCCGCAAATTTTTTTGGATATCGTTTATGAGCTCGGCGCGCGCCAACTGGCGACGGAGTTTCCGGTTTTCCCGCTCGAGTTCTTTGAGCCGCTGCGCAACCTCGTCGGCTTGCATTTTGGCTTTTGCACGTTGGCGCACCGCACCTGGATCGAGGTCGCCTTGATCGCGCTGCCTTCGCCAGGCATAGAGCTGCGATGAGTAAATACCTTCGCGCCGGAGAAACGCTCCGATCGTGCCGGCTGGACGCGCATCAGCCTCGCGCACGATGCGCAGCTTCTCGGCGGCGGAGAACCGACGTCGCTGAGGTTTTTGGGGTGAACTGGTTGCCTTGATTTCCGTTGAAACGGTTCCGTTCGAGGACTGCATCTGTTGCAGGACTTTCTCGCCCCCGCGTGCTTTGCATCGTTCCGGATGTTTTCCACAGTATCCCCGTTATCCACAGCTCTGCTGCTGCGACGAACGTTGTACAAAAAACTCCCTATGCTACCGGTACCACTCTATCTTGACACGGGGGGGGGGGTGCGCCAGCCAGGGGTCCGGGCCTTGTCTAGAGCGGCCTCTGTCGTGCATCCTGAAGAACGGCCGTTCAAACCATCCCTTTGTAGCACCGACTTCGCCCAGCAACATCCGCAACTGACGCTCAGCCGGTGAGTCAAGTCCCAAATCTGCTGTAATTCCGGTTCGTCGATCGCGTAAGTTAGGCTGCTCGTCTGTCTCGTTTTACGGCGGCCGGCTTGGCCACCGTCGTTGCTTTCCATTCGAAGTATTCGGTCATGTCGAAGTAGGCTCGGCCTAACCATTCGTCGTTTTGCTCGGAGAGTAGCGCGCCGACCATGCGAATCGCCGCGGCGTCGTTTGGGAAGATGCGAATGACTTTCTCCCGGCGACGAATCTCTTCATTGAGCCGCTCTTGCATGTTGCTCGTGCGCAGTCGCCGGCGATATTTCTCCGGCAGCGGCAAGATCGCAAGCATGTCTTCGAACGCTCCTTCCAAGCACACGCACGACTTGGGCGCCGTTTCTGCGAAGCGGGCCATGAATTCCGCATATCGACGCTCGGCCTCTTTGCGATCAGTTGCGAGGAAGATCAGCCGAGCTGCAGCGGTTACGTTTTCCCGTTCTTTCTTGGGCGCGTGATCGAGCAAGTTCTTCATCACGTGGAACTGGCAACGCTGCCACGTCGCGCCGACGAATTGCTTGGCGATCGCCTCGCGTAAGCCCGAGTGATTGTCGGAGACGGCAACGTCGACGCCGTGCAAGCCGCGCGCTTTGAGGCCGCGAAAGAACTCGTTCCACGTCGCAAAGCTCTCCGAATCGCCGATCGAAAGACCAAGGATTTCGCGGTACCCGTCAGCGCGAATGCCGCTCGCGATGAGTAGTGCTTTGCTGACGACGCTCTTGTCGGTGCGCACCTTCGTAAAGAGCGCGTCAACGATGATGAATGGGTACGCTGCGTCGAGCCGGCGATTCAAGAATCCCGCGACCGGTTCGTCGAGTGCCTTCGTAAGGCGACTTACCGTCGATTTCGAAAACGACGTCCCGCAGAGGCCTTCGGTTATCCGCGTGACCTTCCGCGTCGAGACGCCGTTGACGACCATCTCCATCAGGCCCACGACGAAGGCTTGTTCGCTGCGGCGATAACGCTCGAAGATGTCGGTTGAGAAGCTGCCGTCGCGCGTCTGCGGCACGCGCAGGACCAGCGAGCCGACGCGGGTCGAGAGCTGTCGATCGCGATACCCATTTCGATAGCCCTCCCGTTCTTCACAGCGCTCGTACCGCTCGGCGCCCAGATGATCGCGCATCTGTGCCTCGAGCACTTGGTTGAGAATCACTTCGACGAGTTTGCCGAGCGCCGCCGGCTGATCAAGCAAAGCTGGAATCGCGTCGCGGGATAGGGTAAGATCGTAATCGGCCACCGTTTCGGTCCTTTCGATTGAGGTGTTGAACAACGTCAATCTTCGAACCGGGGCGGTGGCTACCCGCCCGCTCAATTTACATCAATTATACGGACTCGGCCTTCCGGAGCGTGATTCGGGCTCGGCGGAACGTTGGCGACCAATCATGGAAGAACGGACAAACTCGAACGCAGGACCCGCAACCCGCGCGCCATTGGAACCGCGCCCGCGAATCCATCGACGCGCGGGAACCTCAACGCAACGATAGAGAGCGTAACTCGCCGCTAGCGTCACAACAAAAGAGAACACCGACTGCGGGAGACCGTCGCCGAAGACGCTGCTTATAGCGCCGATCACGATTGCGTGCAGAAGGTAAAAAGCAAAGCTAATCTCCCCGAGCAGCACGAAAGTGCTCTGCGAAAGCCAACGTGATAGCGCGCCGGCACGGTGCGCGAAGATCGAAATGATCAGTGAGGATGCCGGCATCATCCACACAGCGTAGCGGAGTGCTCGTGGAACCAAAGGCAGAACTGCTACTGAACAAACGAATACCACGACTGCGATCATCTCGAGGGACGTTCCAAACCGCACCTCATTTCCCGCACGCTTCACAAACGCAAGTGCCAAAAGTATTCCCACGAAGAACTCGAAAATTCTAAGCGGAGGAAAATAGTACGCGATGATCCAGGGAACCGCAGACCCAAGACAGAGAACAATTCCGGTAAAGACGCAGAAAAACGCGGCAAACGATAACACGACCACCGAGTTGAACGGTCTGCATACGCGACTCGCGTACCAAGCTAAGATCGGAAACATTGTATAGAAAAACGCCTCGTCGGCTATGCTCCACGCCGGCGGATTGACGCCCAGGATAACTAGCGGGCTGTATGCCCACGGTTGAAACAACAGCACGGCAGCCGCAATCTTGATTGCATGATCGCCGGCGCTCAGGCCAAGCCAGATATTCCCATACTCGTTGTGCGGTGACTCGCCGTACGCAATGATGGCGACAATCGCCGTAACCGTCGTTACAAGGTGCAGCGGATAAACTCTGCCGAGACGCGCCAAGTAGAATAGGCGAGTTGAGTTCCAGGTGACACCGCGCACAAAATGTTCCCGATAGTTGAGCATCAATATGAAGCCCGAGAGCAGGAAAAAAAACGCCACAGCTAACGGTCCGAGCGAGTAACGCTCGGAAAATGCACGCGTAGCGGGCAGGTGATCGAAAAACACGAACAAAGCTGCCACGAAGCGTAGGGACGTCAGCGGCTTTATCACGGCGTCACGTCAAAGGGCGAAACGCACCATAAACGGCGGAACGAGAACATTAACGTGGTTTCATCATGACGCGGTTTCAGCTGTCGTTCAGTCCGCCAACGTGTTTCCCTTCATGCCCTAAATGGTCTTAACTCTGTGACAACGGCACGACTACGGCAACTCGTGATCTGCCGCAGGCACTTTCAGTGACTCCAGCCGCAGTATCCCGACAGATCCGTTGCCACGTCGGGGGCGACGGGCGCACCTTGCGGGCGCGTGTAGGTCAGTTTCGCGACGCCGGGCGCTTCGTCGATGATCACCTGGTGCACGACGGAGGTGCCGAACGTCATCTCGACTTCGTGGGCGCGATGGCCGTCGCAGGTCGTGTCGCGATCGACCGGCGCCTTGACGGCGTTGTCGGTGATGTTCTTCTTCACCATCCCGACGATGTCGTCGTAGGCGAGACCGCCGTCGGCGAGATAGGTGAGGAGTTCGCCGTCGTTCTTCTTCCACGTCTCCTGCGCGCGGGGCGAACTGGCCGACGGCGTCGCGCCGACGGTATGATCCCAGCCACTTGGGCCGGTGAACGTTTTGGGCGCGGCCGCTGCGAGCGCCGGGACGACGAGGAGGGCGGCTGCGGCGAATGCCGCCCGAACGACTGCCGTACGCATAGTGCGGGGATTGTAGCCGAGCGCGGCCTCGGGGATCACCGGGCGAACGGTGAATGTGCGCCGCGCCCCATGCGACAGTCGTCGGGAACGCGGCGGGCGGCGCCGTCGTCAGGCCGAGACAGGTTTGCCGATGACGCCGAGCTCGGTCCCCACGCGTTCGAATGCGGCGAGCGCGCGATCAAGGTCGGCGCGACTCAGCGAACTGGAGATCTGCACGCGGATGCGTGCGGTTCCTTCGGGGACGACCGGGAAGCCGAACCCGGTCACGAACACGCCTTCCTTCAGGAGCCGGTCGCTCATCGCGATCGCGAACGCGGTGTCGCCGACGATGATCGGAACGATCGCGCTCGGTCCGGCGAGCGGACGAAAGCCGAGGCGTTCGAGGCCGCCGCGGAAGTAGCGAATGTTCTCGCGCTGACGTTCGAGCAGTTCCGGCTGCGCGACGAGCAGTTCGAGGGCTTTCTTTGCGCTCGCCGCGACGGTCGCCGGCAGCGCGTTCGAGAAGAGCTGCGTGCGCGAGCGTTGGACGAGCGTGTCGATCAGCGCGTGCGAACCCGCGACGAAGCCGCCCGCTGCGCCGCCCAGCGTCTTGCCGAGCGTGCCGGTCAGGATGTCGACGCGGCCCTCGAGACCGAAGTGCTCGATCGTGCCGCGGCCGCTCTTACCCATGACGCCGGTGCCGTGCGAGTCGTCGACGATCGTGACCGCGTGATACTTCTCCGCGAGTTCCACGATCTCGGGCAGTTTCGCGAGCGATCCTTCCATCGAAAACACGCCGTCCGTCACGATGAATGGGGTCCCCTCCGCCTCCCGCAACTGACGTTCGAGATCGTCCATGTCGCCGTGCTTGTAGCGCGCGCGCTTCGCGCCGGCGAGGCGGCAGCCGTCGATGATCGACGCGTGGTTGAGCTCGTCGGAGATGATCGTGTTGCCTTTGGTCGCGATGGTCGGGAGCAGCCCTTCGTTGGCCGCCCAGCACGAGACGTACGACAGCGCGGACTCGAAGCCGAACGTCGATGCGATCGTCGACTCGAGCTCGCGGTGGATGTCGAGCGTTCCGCAGATGAAGCGCACCGACGCGGTCCCGGCACCGTACTTCTTGAGACCGTCAATCCCGGCGGCGATCACGTCGGGATGATCGGCGAGGCCGAGATAGTTGTTCGACGAGAGGACGATGACGTCGCCGGCTTCTTCCATGTGCACCTCTGCGGCCATCGGGCCGGTGAGGTGGCGCAGGTGCTTGTAGGTGCCGGCGGCGCGCAGCGCGTCGAGGTCGGCGGCGAGCTGGCGATCGTAGGCGGTGTTCATGCGGTCTCCGTGATTGCGGGGTTCTGCGAGGAAGCGGTGATCGTTGCGCTTCGACGAGCTCAGCGTGAATCGGTGAGGTAGAGGACGATTTTGGCGGCTTCGCCGGAGCGCATCAGAGCGAACGCGCGGTCGAATTCTTCGAACGGGAGTTCATGCGTGATGATCGGCGTCAGGTCGACGCGGCCGCTCGTGACGAGGCTCTGCGTTTGGTACCACGTCTCGAACATGCGCCGCCCGTTGATCCCGAGGACCGTCAAACCCTTGAAGATTATGCGCTCGGCGAGGTTGATCTCGACGTCGTCCGACGGGATGCCGAGCAATGCGGCGACGCCGCCGTTGCGCACCATCGCCAGACCGCTGTCGATCGCCGAACCGGAACCCGACATCTCGAGCAGGACGTCGACCCCGTCGCCGTTGGTGCGCGTGATGATGTCGTCGACCAGATCCGGCTGCGCCGCGGAGAACGTCGCGTCGGCGCCGACGCGCGCGGCCAGCGCGAGCTTCTGCGGGTTCACGTCGACGGCGAACACCGTCGCCGCGCCCGCGGCGCGAGCGACCGGGATTGCCATCAAGCCGATCGAGCCGACGCCGGTGATCACGACGGATTTCACCGAGACGTCGGCTGCCATCACGGTGTGCACCGCGTTGCCGAGCGGGTCGAAGACGGCGGCCCAGCTGTCGGGGATCGACGGATCGAGTTTCCACACGTTCTCTTCCGGTATGCGCAGATAGTCCGCGAACGCACCGTCGGTATCGACGCCGATGATCTCGACGTGCTCGCAGATGTGCGCCTGGCCGGTACGACAGAGGCGGCAGACGCCGCACGCGAGGTGTCCTTCGGCCGAGACGCGATCGCCGACCGCCACGGCGCGCACCGCGCTCCCAATCGCGGCGACCTCGCCCATGCATTCGTGTCCGATCGTCAGCGGCGGCTTGACGCGGCGCTGCGCCCAATGGTCCCAGCCGTAAATGTGCAGGTCGGTCCCGCACATACCGACCGTTTTCACCCGGATCAGCACGTCGTTCGGGCCGATCCCAGGCACCGGGACGTGCTCCAGCGCGAATCCCGGCGACCCCGCGTTCTTCCGCAGCGCCCGCATCACGGCGGGGACATCGACGAGCGGACGGTGCGGGGCAACGCTGGTGAACGTCATCACAGAGTCCTTCGCCGCACCCGGCCCGGCCCACCCCGGGCAGGCAGCGCAGGCGAAAACGGGCAAGCGCGTGATAGGACCTTCGTCATATAGGGAATCTCCTCATCATGCAATCATCCCGTTTCTCTCGAGCGATCGTCGCGGCCGGCACCGCGGCCTCGATCTCGCTGGGCGCCGTGCCGTCGGCGGCCGTCGCCAGCACCGCCGACACGACGCGCACGATCCTCTACACGGCCGCGGCGATCGGCGCGATCATCCTCTACAACAACTACCAGCACAAGCGGCAGGCCGCGAATCAGGTCGTCGGTTATACGGCCAACGGCGGGACCGTGTACGGTGACGGCCGGATCGTGCTTCCCAACGGCGCGACCGTCTACCCGAACGCCAACGGCCAGTATCCGTGGGGGACGCCGGCGTACTACAACGACGACGCCGACTACTACGGTCACGGGTACGGCGGCATCCGCCACGACAACGGCCTCCACCGCGGCTGGTATAAGCACCACGGCAACCCGCACGGTGACGATGGCGACAGCCAAGGCCGCGGGCACGAACACGGTCACGGCGAGCACGGCGAGCACGGCGACCACGGCGGATAACCGCACTTCGTCGCGCTGAGCGTGACTGGGCGTTCAGCGTGACGGGGACTAGCCGAAGCGGCCGGTGATGTAGTCTTCGGTGCGCTTTTCGCGCGGGTGCGTGAAGATATGGTTCGTGGGACCGACTTCGACGATCTCGCCAAGATGGAAGAACGCCGTGTAGTCGGAGATGCGCGCCGCCTGCTGCATGGAGTGCGTCACGATCACGACGGTGAACTTCTCCGTGAGCTGACCGATGAGGTCCTCGATCTTCGAGGTCGCGATCGGATCCAGCGCCGACGCCGGCTCGTCCATCAGAATCACTTCGGGATCGAGCGCGATCGCGCGCGCGATGCACATGCGCTGCTGCTGCCCGCCTGAAAGGTCGAGGGCCGAGCGCTGCAGCCGGTCTTTCACCTCATCCCAAAGCGCGGCGCCCCGCAGCGCGCGCTCGCAGACCTCGTCGAGTTTCGCCTTGTTGCGTTCGCCGTGGATGCGCGGCCCGTAGACGACGTTCTCGTAAATCGTTTTGGGAAATGGGTTGGGCCGCTGGAACACCATTCCGATGCGGTGGCGGATCACCACGGGATCGGCGTCGGGCGCGTAGATGTCCTGGCCGTCGAGCAGGATCTGGCCCTCGACGCGCGCCCCCGGCGTGAGATCGTGCATGCGGTCGAGCGCGCGCAAAAACGTCGTTTTGCCGCATCCCGACGGGCCGATCAGCGCGGTGACCTGCTGGGCGCGCATCGAAAGCGCCGCGTTTTTGATCGCTTGGAACGACCCGTAGTAAATGTTGACGTCTTTGGCGACGATCTTGTCCTTCGCCGGGGCCGCCGTCGTCTCGGGTGTCTCGATCACGACGCTCTTCCGGTGAAGCGTCTGGTCAACTGGCGCCCGAGCAGCCGCGCCGCGACGTTGAACAAGAGGACCATGATCAGGAGAACCAGCGCCGACCCGTTTCCGATGCGGTCGACGTCGGGGACGATCGACTCCGAGTGCGTGTACCACAAGTGCACGGCGAGCGTCTCGGCCGGCCGAAACGGGTTCAGATCGTACGGGTTGTTGAACGGCACGCTCAATCCGGCGGTGAAGATCAGCGCCGCCGTTTCTCCGAAAATGCGCCCGGCGACGAGCACGATCCCGGTCGTCATGCGGCCGATCGCGCTGGGCAGCACCACGCGCGTGATCGTCTGCCACTTGGTACCGCCCAGTCCCATCGATGCTTCGCGCAACGAGTCGGGAACGCTCGAGAGCGCTTCCTGCGTCACGCGCATCAGCGCGGGCAAGTTGAGCAGCGTCAGCGTGAGCGCACCGCCGATCGCAGAAAACTTCCACTTGAAGAGATAGACAAACACGAGCAGGCCGAACAGCCCCATCACGATCGACGGGATCGTCGCCAGCGATTCGGCGCTGAACTGGACGATGTTGCGGAACGCGCCCGGCTTCGCGTACTCCTGCAGGTAGACGCCGGCCGCGGTCGCGATCGGGACGGTGAAGACCAGCGTCAGGAGGAGGATGTAGAACGAGTTATAGATCTCGGGCCCGATCCCGCCGCCCGCCGTCGTCTCTTTCGGCACGCCGGCGAGGAACTGCCACGAGATCGCGTGGCCGCCCAGAAAGCCCATGTACGCGATGAAGGCCGCGAGCATCACGATGATGCTTGACGCCATCACCCACAGCACGACGGTCGCGATCGAGTCGGTCAGTTTACGCGCGCGGACGCTGCTGGTCGCGAGCACGCCCGGGGAGCTCGGGGTAGCGGCCGTCATTTTCACGTCACGTGCGTTTCCGCAACGCGAATCGGACAAACACGATAAGGATCATCGCGATGAGCAGCAGCAGGAACGCCATCGAGAACAGCGCGTGCTCGAGGAGCGTGCCGGCGGTCGCGCCCGGCATGTCGGTGACGATCTCCGTCGTGAGCGTCGCCGTCGGCGCGAAGAGGCCTTGCGGGAATTGCGAAGCGTTGCCGATCACCATCTGAATCGCGAGCGCTTCGCCGACGGCGCGCGCAATCCCAAGGATCAGCGCAACGGCAATCCCGCTGGCCGCACTCGGCAGCAGGACGCGCGTGATCGTCTGCCAGCGGGTCGCACCGAGCGCGAGCGAACCTTCTTTGAGCGCCGGCGGCAGCGAACGGAATGCGTCTTCGCTCAGCGTGATGACGGTGGGAAGGATCATGATCGCGAGAACGATGCCGGCGGCAGCGAGGCCGAAGCCGCTGGGTGAACTGGTGTGCGTGCGGATCAGCGGAACGAGCAGCGTCAATCCCAGCCATCCGTAGACGACCGACGGGATCCCCACCATCACTTCGATCGCAGGCTTGAGCACTTGCGTCATGCGGTAGGGCGCGATCTCGGAGAGAAAAATGCCGACCGCGACGCCGAACGGGCCGCCGACCGCGATCGCGAAGAGCGTCACGGCGAGCGTGCCGACCACGAACACCGCCGCGCCCGGATGGTTGTTTTCGACCGAAAACTCCGGCGAAAACAAAAAGGTCAGCAGCGAGAAGCGGTCGACGAAGAACGTCTTCGTCCCCTCTGCCGAGAGGTAGAGGAGCAGCGCGCCCATGGCCGCGATCACGAACGCCGCGCTGAAACGCAGAGCCGTGAGGGCGATGCGCTCGTTGCGATGCGAGCGGCGGGCTTGTTCGGCGATCACTCCTCGAGGGTGCTCCGTTTAGGAAGGAACGGAAGGGCGACTATGCCAGCCGCCCTTCCGAAGCCTTCGATCAGCGGTCGGTTTCTTTGACCTTCATATCGCGGATCAGGATGAAGCCGTCCTTGCGCACGAGTTCCGAGTTGCTCTGGACGAACGCGATGAAGCGCGAGACTTCGCCTGTCGGAGCACCGTTCGTAAACATGTGCTCGTAGGACCAAACGGGGTATTTCCCGGCGATGATGTTGTCATCGGTCGGTGCCACGCCGTCGACGGCGAGTTCGTTGAGTCCCGCGCCGCGCGTTCCGCTAAACGCGGCGTACGAGATCGCGCCCGGCGTCTGCTTGACGACGCTCACGACCGTCCCGGTCGCGTCTTCCGTAAGACCGCTCTCGCTGATCGGCGTCGAGCCCATCACGGTCTTCGTGAACACCGCGCGCGTACCCGAGCTGCGCGGACGGTTGATGACGACGATCTTCTGATCCGGCCCGCCGACCTCTTTCCAGTTCGTCGTCTTCCCGGAGAAGATTCCCTGGAGCTGCGTCTTCGAGAGCGACTTCACGGTCACGCCGGGATGCGTGACGATCGCGAACCCGATCACTGCGACGCGGCTGTCGTGCAGTTCCGGGTGCGTCGGCGCTAGGATGTCGGAATCGCCGATATCGATCGCCTTCGCGACGACCTGATTGATTCCGGTGCCCGAGCCGCCGCCCGAGACGCTGATCTTGACGTCGGGATGCGCCTGCTGGTACGCGGCCGCTGCATCCTTGACGAGCGGGAGCAGCGCGGTCGAGCCGGCAGCGGTGATGGTGGTGTCAGCGAAAGCCGGCGCCGACGTGGCGACGGCCGAAAAACCGAGGAGCAGGGCCGCGAGCGCAGCATTCCTCTTCACAAATCGTTCCTCCGGACATGATGACTGGGGTGCCGTCAGGGACAACGGGCGACCGCGGAGCATCGTCGCAGGCGAAGCGTAAATGTCCCTTAAGCCTGTCTTAACCCGTCTTAATCTTTGGGCCCGACTGGCGTATCGGCACGCGCATCGTGAACGTCGCGCCGTGCCCGTATACCGACTCGGCCGTGAGCGATCCGCCATGGAGCTGCACCAGTTGCCGCGCAATCGCGAGGCCCAGTCCGGTGCCCCCGTGCTCGCGCGAGCGCGACCGATCCACGACGTAAAATCGTTCGAAGATGCGGGGAAGGTCGGCGAACGGGATGCCGATGCCGGTGTCACGCACGCGCACGATCGCGTCGTCTCCCTCGCGGCCGACTTCGACGACGACGCGCCCGCCGTCGGGGGTGTGACGCAGCGCATTGTCGACCAAATTGACGGTCACTTGAACCAAGCGCCCGCGATCCGCATCGACGTCGACCGCTTCGGGCGCATCGAGCTCGAGATCGACGCCCAGGCTGTCGGCGCGCTGGGCGAACGTGTTCACCGTCGACGTCGCGACCTCGGTGAGATCGAAATGCTCGGTGCGCAGCGGAACGGCGCTCGCGTCGGAGCGCGCGAGCTCCAGCAGATCCTGCACCAGGCGGATCATGCGCTCGACTTCGTCCGCGATTTGCGGCAGGAAAAGCGTACGCGCCTCGGCGTCGTCGTCGGAGAGTAGCAGCGTCTCGAGCATCAGCTTCATCGCCGAAAGCGGCGTGCGCAGTTCGTGCGAGACGTCGCTGATGAAGTCGCGGCGCACACGCTCCGCCTCGAGCATCGCGGTCCGGTCGGCGGCGATCGCCATCGCCCCATCCTCGTAGGGCTGCGCGGTGATCCCGAAAAAGCGCTCGCGCCCGCCGCTCCCGAAGGCGATGTCCTGCGTGCGCGTCTCGCCGGCGAGCGCGTCGGCGAGCATCCGCTCGAGGTCGACCGAGGGCACGACCTCGATGATCGCGCGGCCGATCGCGCGATCGCGTTCCACCCCGAACAACTCCGCGGCGGCCGCGTTGAACACGTTCACGCGGCGGCGATCGTCGATCGTGAACGCCGCGAAGGGCAGCGCGTCGACGAGACGTTCGACGCGATCGTCGGCCGAGGCCGCCGGCGGCGCAGACGGGTGCGCGGCGAGTTCGGTGCGGTCGTCGCCGCGGAATCGCAGCGTCGCGTAGGTGACGATGACGCCCGTCAAAGCGCCGACGGCGCCCGCGACGACGCCGGGATCGGTCACTCGCGGAACATGTATCCGCGGCTGCGGATCGTGATGATGTGCCGCGGGTTGTTTGGATCGACTTCGATCTTCTCGCGCAGCCAGCGGATGTGCACGCTGATCGTCTGGTGCTCGCCTTCGAAGTCGTAACCCCAGACTTTTTCGAGCAGCATCTGGCGCGTCACGATGCGCCCGCGGTTCTCCATGAGCACGTTGAGCAGGCGGAACTCTTTGGGCGCGAGCGAGACCTCGCGGCCGCGGACCACCAGCCGCTGGCGTGACGGATCGATCGTGATGTCGCCGGCCGTGATCGACTCGTCGCGCTCCTCAGCGTCGACCTCGACGCGGCGCAGTCGCGCTTTGATGCGCGCCATGATCTCGCCCAGCGAAAACGGCTTGGTGACGTAGTCGTCGGCGCCGAGCTCGAGCGCGAGCACTTTGTCGAACTCCTGATCTTTGGCCGTGAGCATGATGATCGGCACGGTCGACGACCGGCGAATCTCTTTGCACGCTTCGATGCCGTCGAGCAGCGGGAGCATGATGTCGAGCACGACGAGATCCGGATGCTCGGTCTGCGCGAGGGTGACCGCGGTGCGGCCGTCGCCGGCAGTCGCGACGGCGTAGCCGTTCTTCTCCAGATTGTAGCGCAGCGAGTGGACGATCGCGGCCTCGTCGTCAACGAGCAGAATCTTTTTCTTCGCGGCGATGGCGGTGGTCACGTGCGGCACGTCATCCTAGGGTCGCAGGAACGACGGCGTCCAACGCGACTCGAACGCCGAAGGCGCGTTCGAAGAGGTCGGCTTTGGCCGTCGCGGCGTCGAGTTCGTCCGAGACGTCACCGTCGGCCTGCGCGGTAACGTGCACGATCCCGTTTTCGAGCCCGGCCGCCACGTCGTTCACCAGGCCCAGGTGCCGGATATCGAGGCCGTCGGCGATGCGCAGCAGCGCGGCCAGCATGTCGACGCGCCGCCGGTCGGGCGCATCGAGGGCGGCGTAGTCGAGGTGCGTCGGCTTGGGCATCGCCTTGCGGTAGTAACGCGCGATCTGCGCGACGAGAAGCCGCTCCTCGTCACGCCAGCCGGGCAGCGGCGTGCTCCGGATCAGGTAGGCGGCATGCTTGTGGTGGCCGCTGTCGGAGACGAATCGGCCGATGCCGTGTAGGATCGCCGCCGCCCAGAGCAGGTCGCGGTCGCCCGGTGCCAGACCGTGTAGCGGCGCAAGCCGCTCGAAGAGGACTAGCGCGAGCCGTGCGACGTGCCGCTGGTGGCCGCCCAGGTGCTCGTAGCGCTGGGCCAGGCGCTCGACGGCGTCGAGGCGCGCGGCGCGCTCGTCGCCCAAGCGTTCGGCGAGCAGACGATCGCGGTGCGCGAGATCGACGACGACGCCGTCGCGCAAGGCGCGCTCGCACACCACGATCTCGTCGCGCCCGAGCAGCGAGAGCGCCGCGATGAGCACCGCATTCCCCGCAACGATGATGTCGGCGCGGCGGGGGTTCATCCCCGGCATGCGGCGCCGGTCCGCCTCGGTCATCACCAGCATCTTGCGCTGGAGCGTCTCGAGCCGCAGGCGGCTGAGGGTGTAGCCGTGGACGCGTTTGACGGTCAGGCCGCGCGCTGCGGCATCGAGCGCCGCGAGGCCCATGATGGTCCCGGACGTCCCCAGCGCCAGATCGATCCGGTAATGACGAATACGTTCGGTCAGGGGCGCGAGGACGCCGGTGACGTGCGCGTCGAGCTTGCGCGCCGCGCGCAGCGGATCGGGACGCCCGCGCAGATACGCGTCGTAGAGGCGCAGGCTTCCAAGCTTCACGGAGTCGACGAGGTAGGGCCGCTCGCCGTCGGCGACGACGAACTCGGTCGAGCCGCCGCCGATGTCAATGATGCACGCGACGCGGTCGTAGAGCGGATACCCGTTGGCGACGCCGAGGTGGATCAGCCGCGCTTCTTCGGCTCCGTCGAGAATCTCCAGACGCACGCCGGTGCGCGCCTCGACCAGGTCGCGAAACTCGCCGCCGTTCGCCGTCTCGCGCACCGCGGACGTCGCGACCGCGCGCACCCGGTCTGCGCCGCGTTCGTGCGCCGCTTCCGCGAATCGCGCGATCGCGTCGACGCCGCGTTCCATCGCCTTGCGCGTGAGCCGGCCATGTTCGAGCGCATCGTCGCTGCCGAGCCGCACCATCTCGCGCGCTTTGTAGACGACACGCGAGGTGTCGAACGCCGCGTCGAGTTCGACCACGATCAGATGGATCGAGTTGGTGCCGACGTCGATCGCGCCGAACAGCATCGAACGCCTAGGCGGGCTTCGTGCGTACCTGAACGCCGGCTGCGCGTTCGTAGAACTGCGCCACCGACGTGTAGTCGTCGCGGCCGTGGCCTTCGCCCGACGCCGCGGTGTACATCTGGTACGCCAGCGCGCTCGACGGCATCGCGACGCCCATCGCGCGCCCGGAATCGAGCGCCGCGGCAAGATCCTTGCGCAGGAGATCGAGCGCGAAGCCCGGCGCGAACGAACCCGCGAGCCAGCTCTTGGGCAGCCAGTTCTGCAGGAGGTAGTTCGCGCCGGTCGCGGTGCCGATCACTTCGAGCACGGCGTCGATGTCGGCACCGGCCTTCGCGGCGAACGTCAGCGCTTCGATGTTCCCGAGCACCGTGTTGGCGATGATGATCTGGTTGACGAGTTTGACCACCTCGCCCATCCCCGGCGGGCCGACGTGGCGCGGCGTTCCCATCCCCAGCAGCACCGGCTCGGCATCGCGGTAATCCTCGGGCGTGCCGCCCGCCATGATCGTGAGCGTTCCGCTGGTCGCGCGTGCGGGGCCGCCCGAAACGGGCGCATCGACGAAGCGGAATCCGCCCTCGCGCAGCCGCGCGCCGATCGCGCGCGATGCGATCGGCGAGATCGTCGACATGTCGATGAACAGCGTCCCCGGCTTGGCGCGCAGCGTCGCGCCGTGCTCGCCGAAGAGCGCGTCTTCGACCTGCGGCGCGTCCGGGACGCAGAGGACGACGACATCGCTCGCGGCGCCGACCCCTCCCGGATCGCCGCCGTCGCGCGCGCCGAGCGCCATGAGCCGTTCGAGCGCCCTGCGATCGCGATGCGCGCAGGCGGTGACGGGGAACCCCGCGCGGAGCAGCGATGCGGCCATCGGCTCGCCCATCGCTCCCAGACCGATCATCCCCAGCGGCGTTGCCATACGAGCGCCCGCGTACGTCGCGCGGGCGCGCGCGGCCTGCCCTGCGAAGAGCGCGCGCGATGGCTGCGCTGCTGGCGTTCGTGCGATTGACCCGGCCGCTGTTTCTCTACGGCGGGTTCGCAGGCGTCGCGCTCGGCGCCGCGGTCGCCGCCTGGACCGGACACCGCCTCGACGCGGCGACGTATCTGTGGGCGCAGGCGATGGTGACGTCGCTGCACCTGATGGTGCACTACGCGAACGACTACTTCGATCGCGAGGGGGACGCGCATGCCGCGCAGACACCGTGGTCGGGCGGAAGCGGCGTGCTCGTCGCGGGCGCACTCCCGGCGCGCGCCGCGCTGACCGCGGCGCTCGTGTGCGGTGCGGCCGGCCTCGCGCTCGCGCTGCGTTTCGCGGCGGCAGGCGACGCCGTCACCGCTGTGATCGGCGTTGCGATCGCGGCCGGCGCGTGGTGCTATTCGGCGCCGCCGATTCGATTGGCGGCGCGTGGACTCGGCGAACTTGATACCGCGCTCGTGGTCGCGGTACTCGTTCCGTGCGCCGGATATGCGGCGTTTGCACGCGCGATCGACGAACCGATCCTCGCCGCCGTCACACCGCCGGCGTTCGCGATGTTTGCGATGATGCTGTGCGTCGAGTTGCCCGACGCGGGAGCGGATCGTGCGAGCGGGAAGCGGACCCTCGTTGTCCGCTGGGGACCGGCGCGCGCGTGCCCGCTCATCGTCGCGAGCGCCTCGATCGCCGCCGCGGTCGCGGTGTCGGTCGCATGGCAAACGGGGTCGACTTGGCATGCGCTCGCGTTGCTGCCGGCCTTCGCATGCGCGATCGCGTTGGCGCGATGCGTGCGGCGCGACCCCCATACGGCGACGATGGCCTTCTGGGGTGTCGCCCTTTGTGCGACGGTCGTCACGGGACTTGCAGCGGCGTACGCGTTCGGCGCGCTCGGATTCTGACGACACACGCGATTATGCCGCGCTCACCTCATGGCGTTCGCATGCCGCATCGCCGACGATGTCGCAGAACCGGCGCGTCAGCACGATCGCTCCGTCGCGCGACGCGACGTCGAGAACGGCGCAGCCGATTCTCGACATGCGGCGGCGCGTTCTCGCAGCAATTCATGATCGCGGAGGTTCTGCGCCATCCCGGCAGCGCGCTCGAACTCCACGCGAGCCTCGGCGACGCGGCCGAGGCGCTGCAGCAGACCACCACGGACGCTGGGCAGCAGGTGGTATGTCTTGAGTAGCGGTTCATCGACGAGTTGGTCGACGCACTCAAGTCCGGCCGCCGCGCCGAACGCCATGCTGACTGCGACCGCGCGATTGCGTTCGACGATCGGCGAGGGCATGCGCTCGGCGAGGGCATCGTAGAGTGCCGCGATGCGCGGCCAGTCCGTCTCCTCGGCCGTATTCGCGCGCGCATGGCAGGCGGCGATCGCGGCCTGCAGCGCGTATGGCCCGAGCGTTTGCCCCAGGCGCTCCGCGCGGGCAAGGGCCTCGAGGCCGCGCCGTACGAGCACACGATCCAAGCGCGAGCGATCCTGATCGAGCAGCAGCACCGGCGCGCCCGACGGTCCGGCGCGCGCACGCAGCCGCGACGCCTGCAGTTCCATCAGCGCCGCCAAGCCGTGCACTTCAGGCTCGCGCGGGACGAGCTCGGCGAGGATGCGGCCGAGACGCAGGGCGTCGGCGCAGAGTTCCGGGCGCATCCAGTTGTCGCCGGCGCTGGCGCTGTAGCCCTCGTTGAAAACGAGGTAGATCACTTCGAGCACCGCTTCGAGGCGCGCGACGAGTTCGGCGCCATCGGGCACTTCGAAGGGGACGCGCGCTCCGGCGAGCGTGCGCTTCGCGCGCACGATGCGCTGCGCGATCGTCGCCTTCGACACGAGGAATGCGCGCGCGATCTCTTCGGTAGTGAGGCCGCCGAGCAGACGCAGCGTCATCGCGACACGCGCATCCTTGCCGAGCACGGGATGGCACGCGATGAAGATGAGCCGCAACAGGTCGTCGCCGACGGGATCCGCCGCTGCGTCGTCGGTTGCACGGCCGGCCTCTTCGAGTTCGCGCACCAGCGCGCGGCCGAGTTCCTCGTGACGTTGCGCAAAGCGCGTGCTGCGGCGGAGGTGATCGATCGCGCGGTGCTTCGCGGCGGCCATCAGCCGGGCGCCCAAGTTCTCGGGGACGCCCGACTGCGGCCACCGTTCGAGCGCGGCGACGAGGGCGTCGCCGGCGAGTTCTTCCGCGAGCCCGACGTCGCGGACGATGCGTGTGGCCCGGCGATCAGACGTGCCGACTCGATCCGCCCAACGGCCTCGATCGCCCGCTGCGTGTCGGGCGCCGCCACGATGTCGGGGATTACCCTCGGCCGTTCAGGTTCAGGGCGCGCTCACGTTCCACGGCCGGACTCGGCCCGAAGTCCTCGGGGCAGAACCCCTGTCTCGCTGCTCGGGCTGGCTTTGACGATGCGTAAATCGCACGGTGCGTACTCCTTCATTGGGTCGGGTTCTACGGAGACGTCGAACGAGTGTGGCAGAAATCGACAGACGCCGCCAAGGGGCGGGACGACCGCCGTCGTTGCGCCGTCGGGCCCCGCGAGGGACAATGAGCGCAAGGGCGCCCGGGCGAAGGCGTCGGGCCGACCACTACCGCGACCGGGAGAACCGCCAGGATGCTTGCTTCGATCCGCCGTCCGACGTTCGAGGAGCTCAACCTCTCGACGGGTAAACGCGCGCGCCTCTACGACATGATGTACGGGCACGGCCCCGGCAACGGGACCCTGATGCTGCTGCCGATCGACCAGGGCCTCGAGCACGGCCCGATCGATTTCTTCGACAACCCCGACGCGCTCGACACCGACTGGGTGCTGCGCCTGGCGGTCGAAGGCAATTTCTCCGGGATCGCCTACCATATCGGGCTCGCCGAGAAGTATCACAAAGAGTACGCGGGCCGCGTCCCGCTGGTCCTCAAGGTCAACGGCAAGACCAACGTGCCGCCCGACGACAACTCATTTTCGCCGTTGACGTCGAGCGTCGAGGACGCCGTGCGTCTGGGCGCGAGCGCCGTCGGTTACACCGTGTACGTCGGCTCGCCGGCGCAAGATCGCGATATCCAGCAGGCCAACGGCGTGCGGCGCGCGTGCGAGAAGTACGGCATGCCGCTGATCGTGTGGTCGTATCCGCGCGGCTCGGCGGTGAAGGCGAAGGGCGGTCAGGATTCGCTCTACGCGGTCGACTACGCGGCGCGGGTCGCGTGCGAGATCGGCGCCGACATCGTGAAGCTCAACGTACCGCATTCGGAGACCGCGCCCGAGGCGTCGCCGAAGCCCTACAACACGACGACGATGAGCGAGATCGATGGTCTGCGCAAGGTTGTAAAGTCGGCGGGGCGTACGCTTGTGCTCGTCTCGGGCGGCTCGAAACTCAGCAACGACGACACCGTGCACAAGGCGCGCATCGCGATGGAAGCCGGCTGCGTCGGATTGATCTTCGGACGCAATATGTGGCAGCGCACGTGGGACGACGCGACCGCGATGGCGGGGCGCATGCACGACCTCATGAAGGAGTTCGGTCAGTAGTGAATACCGCGACGGTCGAGAGCCGGATCGAAACCGCTCTCGACCGGATTCGGCCCATGATCCGACGCGACGGCGGAGACGTGTGGCTGATCAAAGTGGAGGACGCGATCGCGTACGTGCAAATGATCGGCGCGTGCGGCGGATGCCCCGCGTCCAACGCCACCCTCAAAGGCGGGATCGAAGCCGTCGTGCGCGAGGACGTTCCCGAGATTCTGGCGGTCGAACAGCTGTAACGGGGATCGTCCCGCGAGGTAGGGCCGCACAGCGGCGGCTTCGTCCTGGCCGTCGGAGCCGAGCGCCACGGGCCAACTTTTTCGCGGCTCTAATCACAACGTCCGCCGGTAGCGGCCGAACGCAAGTGGGATGCCTAGCGCCGTCTAAACCGTATCGATGCGATCGCTTGCTGCTGAATTTCCGTCGAGCGCGTTGAGCGCAGACAAGGGCAGTTGACTTCGAGTGCGGGGCTTCACAGGAACAGTGCCGACCAACGTGGCGGCTTCACACAAAAGGTGACGAGCGCCGTCTGCGTTTGGCGCCAGCTCTGAAAGTAAGAAATTCCCACGTCCCAGCGAAGGCCGACGGCCCAAACGCCGAAGACGAGGGCGAGTGCAAAGAGCGTCCAGCACGCGATGCCGGTTCTTCCCGGCCCGAGCATTATCGCACAGCCTCAATACGGAACGCGAGTGTGGTTCGGCCTCGAGAATGCGTCCGCCTGTTAGAGAAATGCCGGAACCGCACGCTTTTGAGGGCGTAATATCGCTCCGGAGCTACTACGCGAATCGACTCGACCGCGGCCGCCATGTGAGGTCTAGACGAAAAAAGAACGTTTGCTTCCTTCTGATCTCGTGGCATCGGCGAAACGAGCAGACCGTCAGAGACCGTCGCCGCTATGAGTCTCCAGCTCTTCCTCGTTCCATCGCGATAGTGCACCTCGATAACAACCATCGGAGCACGCCACACGAGCGTCGCAACCTTTCCAAACAACGTCGGCGCGAGGTCGAGCGACGCCTCGATCATGTCGCCGGGGTTTCTTAACTTCGGTACCGCGACGGAGGTGTTCAACGTTGCCGGCACCGTGATACTCGGTTCCGGCGACGACTTGCATGAGTTTGTACGCTGTCTGTTCAGCACCATGAATGCGCCGGACGCCGGCGTCGCCGCCTCAAATGATCCCAGGCGATAGCGGCAAATCAGTTCCATGAACGTCGCCGGCTCGGACGCCAACGGGTACCGCTCGTCGAGATCCCAATACCGAAATAGCGTAAGGTCGGCGCCGTGCGCCGTAAGCGCATCGCGATCGATGTAATCGAGACGCGGCGTGTAGGCGCTGTAACTCTGAAAAACGGGCAACGGTGACCAGCGGAGCTGATTCGCATACACGATGGCGGTTTCACCGGGGAGTACGTCGACACTGGCCGTGCCGATGCGCCGTTTCACATTGTCGGAAAGCTTGTCACCTGCGATGAGCTCCGTCGTACGCTGCTGCGCTTCGGCCGCCGTGGGCACCGGGGCGAGCAGGTACCGCGCACCGAGCGCGACCCGCTCGACACGAAACAGCGCCGCGATCCTTCCATGGAACATGATCCCGGTCAATGACAGACCGACGGTGGCCGTGGCCATCGCAAGCGCACCCCACAGGCGGGCCGTGCGTCCATTCTCCGCCATTGCGACGAGCGGCGCCGCGACGCTGGCGATGCAGAAGAAATGCAGCGCGTGCCAATCGGCGCGGACAAAGCCATGCTTCCACGCCAGGAAAACCGCGACGATGATCGCGACGCCTAAGGCTTTGTTATCGCGGGGAAGAACGAGGGCTGCGCCCGCGATGATCGCGGCGATTCCGGCAGCGATGAGTGCCTCGAGCGCAGGGCCTGGCAGCGACATCGCACTTGAATAGCCGGCTGAGATTTCGGTCGCTCCGACGAGGTATTGCGCAACACTGTTCAACGACCAACCGAAGGCGGCTAAAAGACCACCCGCGACGACGATCGTCAAAGCGGCCAAGGATATCAGTGCCGCGCGACGCCGGCTGCAAATTCCGAAAGCGAACTCGAACAGCCAGTAGACGGACGCCGTCGCAAACGTGGCAAAACCGAGCGTGAGTTTCGATAGGAATCCAAAAAGGCAGACGGCCGCGATGACGAGTGCGATCACCACCGCCTGGCGCCGATGATCCGCGACTGCGCCCAGAAAGAAAAGCACTCCAGTGTATGCCACGTAATCGAGGCCATCGGCGGCAGCTGCGACCGCGAACCCCGTGATTACCATTACCCGCGACACGATGCCGTCGTGCCGGCTGCACACCAGCCAGCATCCCACGATGGCGAAGACCACGATCAGCAGGCTGCCCAGAGCCGCCGATCGCGCGAGCATCGGATGCGGGACACCTTCAAGAACGTAGCCAAGAGGTCCGAACGTGAAGATGAGATCCTGACCGAAACGCAGATGCCCGAGCGCCGCCATCGTCAGGCCCAGGCGCCACGATCCATCAAGGTTGGTCAACCCGAGATGCGCGATCTCCGACGTTTCCGGCTGAACGATGTCGAGCAAGAACAGCAGCGAGAGGACGACGGCGAGGGTGCGGACGACGATGCGCTTCGACGCGAGGCTCTTTGACTTCGCGATGAGCGCAGCGAAGCGGAGCGACGTCAGTGCCCGCAGCTGCCCGCCGGCGTCCGTGGCGAATCCGCGCCGTGACGCGGGCTTGTGGGGGCCGCTGATTCGCTCTTCTTCCTCGATCGCCCGGGGGGCAGTCCCGAGAGGATCGATCGAACGAGTCGGCACTATATGGCGTGCGATCGGCTGAATTCGTCGGCGGCGACACCAGCGTGCGATCACAGTTGACCCCGGCGCCGGCGCCACGGCTGCGCGAACGCGGTAACCCGACCCATAGCGTCAGCCGCGGCGCTAGGCGCGAACGCCGCGCCCCCGATCGCCACGATTCCAGCCAGCAGTCCCAGAACGGTAGGCATCCGCATGATCATGAAGAGGGGAGATGTCCGCGAAAGAACCTGACGCGAATAGTTGGACCAGCTTGTTTCGGCGAGACCATCGGGCGGATAGGGATGCGGTGTGAAATACGATGCTCCGCCGCCCAAGGCGGGATGCAGGAATGCGGCCAGCGAGATCCCGACCGCGAACAGCGCCGTACCTGCGGCAAGCCACAGCGCCGGACGCGGACCGTACACGAAGCGGCCGACGATCGCAGCCAGCATCGTCCACACGCCGATCAGAAACGGTGCGATTATGGTATCCCACGGCAGCATCGCCGCTACGAGGCCGCCGCCCGCGATCGATCGCCAACGCTCGTATCGAACGAGCACGAACAGCATCGCGGGAAAGGCGAGCGCGAGCTGGTGGTAGTGGACGTGCACCCCGAGGAACACCGCGAATGCCGGAGGGATGAGCACGGCCGCCGCCGCGTCACCATCGCGGCGGACGAATCGTTCCGCGGCGACGATCCCTAGCAGCGTCATCACCGCGAACGTCAATGACCCTGCTGTAATAGCGGGGCGCGCCGCGATACCGATCGACGTCAGCAGCGAAGTAAGGCTGAATTGCCACTCGTAGGCGTTGGCTGAGGCATGTGCGGGGAGGACGTCCCGTAGGTACACGGTCGTCACCGCCGGACCCACGAGCACCACCGACGCCCCGGCGAGCGCGATGCCGCCGAGAAGCAGGGAGATCCGCATGCGCGGCACCAGGACCAAGGCTCCGAGCAGCGCCGGCAGTGCGACATGCGGTTGCACCGTGGCGGCGAGGAGGCAGCACGCCGCAGCAGCCGGCCGCGAACGCTGTAGGAGGTACGCGGAGGCTGCGAACGCGAGGAGCACGATTGCAAACGGCTGGCCCCGCAAGATCGCGTCCGACCATGCGATCGGAGCGAGCGCGACGGCGACGACGAAAAGCGGTGCACGGGTGACCCGTGCGAGTAAGAACACCGCCAGCGTCATCGCTGCGGCCAGCAGAGCCCCGTAGACGATCATCGCGCTCGAGAACGGAAGGGCGGAGAGCGTCGCGTATGCGAGGAGAGCGAACGGGGGCAACGGAGCCGGAAGCGCGACTAGCAGCCCCGTGAAAAAATCGGCGCGTGGTTCGCGAACTGCCCGTTCAGCACGGTTTTCGGGAGGTCGGCGGACCTCTCGAAGCCCGTTGCCGAGCGGTTCATCTCGAAAACGCCCCCTCGGGTCAGCATGACTTCGCATCATGTCGCGGCCCTCAGATTGCGTATCCTGATCAAGTTGTACGCCGCGGCCGTCCAGCGCACAATGTCGCCGACCAGATCAAGCCCGCGGAAATGCACCTTGCGCAATCGGCCGATCGTCTTGCCCCACCCGAAGCTCTCCTCGATCAACTTGCGCCTGCGTTGACTCACCGTGTAGCCCGGATGGCGGACGGTTCGGCGGTCGATCGCGCTGCGGCGACGGGTCGTATTTTGAGCAACGTGCGGCGTCACGTTGAGCGCTCGCAACGCCTCGACAAAGTCTTTGGTATCGTACGCCTTGTCGGCGCCGAGCGTGATTCGGTTGCTTCCGCTGACCCCGCGAATCAATTCCAGCGCTGCTTCGCGTTCGGCGATCCCGGTCGCGCGAGTGGTCTTCACGCCGACGATCAAGCCGTTGCGATTCTCCATCAGAGCATGTCCGAGATAGCCGAGAATCGCCGGCGCGCCGCTGCTCTTGCGGTACAACCGCGCGTCCGGATCGGTACTCGAGACGTGCGTCTCGTTGCTGCGCGGCCGGCCACGAAAGTTCACGCCCTCGTTGCGACCGCCGCTCGAGGTCGGCGGTTCGTCGTCCGACTTGGGCCGAAAGCTCTTGTGGCTGGCCCACGCCTCGATTAGCGTCCCATCGACGGTGAAATGCTCGTTCGAGAGCAGTTCGTCGGCACGCGCCCGCTCGACCACGGCGGCGAAGAACCGCTCGGAGATTTCGCCATTCAAGAACCGATCGCGGTTCTTGCTGAACGTCGAGGGGTCCCAGATCTTGTCGTCCATGCTCAAGCCCACGAACCAACGAAAGAGCAAATTGTAACGCAACTGCTCCAGCAGCATCGGCTCGCTGCGGATCGAGTAGAACATTTGCAACAGCAAGGCTCGCAGCAGCTTCTCCGGCGCGATCGATGGCCGGCCCCGTCGGGAGTAGAGCTTGGGAAACTCCGGCGAGAGTTCGCGCAGAATTTTGTTGACCATCACGCGCATCGGGCGCAACGGATGATCGCCGGGCACGGTGTCTTCCGGCTGCAACGTCGTCCAAACGGATGCACGCTGCTCATCATGAGTCCGCATCGGCCGCAACCTCACCAAGGTATGAGGAGACTTGCTCTTATAATACGCGAAAAACGCCGTCACGCCAACATCAACTCGGCCGATTTTTCATCAGCCTGCTAGACGAAGGCTCGCGCCCTCCCACGGCGGCCCGGCGTGCTGCTCGCACCGCTGCAGCGGCTGCTGCAAATAGGGATTCGCATGGTGCACCAGGACAACCCCGCCGCACCAGAACGCCCGGAAGTCCGCCATGACGTCTGCACTGAGACGACTCGTCAGGGTGATCCCGAGGATCGTCAGCCCAAGCCCGAGCGCCGCCGCCCACTCGTAGCGCACCACCCATACGCGGCTGAGACGCGCGCCGATCACAAGGGAGCGTCCGCTGCGTCGGACCGACTGCGCGGAGGCGACGTCGCAATCAGCGCCGGACGCACGTAGAGCCGTGCATGCGTGTCGGCTCCGATCGAGCGCCACTCGTTGGGCGCCTCCGAAAGCAAACTATCCAGGGCGCTGTCCCGGCGGACGAGCACCGCGTTGACGTGATACGCCTCAAGGACGTCGTTCCATCCGGTGTTGCCATTGAGCACTCGCAGGTACTTCGTCCATATTGCCGCCGGATACGGGTCGCAGCGTCCGTCCATGAAAAACGCCGCCGGACGTGAGTCGGCCAGAAAGAGACTGCACCATGCGAAGTCCTCGCAAAACACGCGCGGTGTCGTGCGCGCTTCCGCAAGGAGTGTCTGCGCCGGGCCCACCGGCAAGGTCTGCGCGGCAATCGGCGCTCCCCGCCACGACAATACCGCAACGACGACAGCAACGGCAGCAGCTGCGCCCACCGTGCTCCATGCGACGCCGCGCTCGACGCGCGAGCGATCCTTTTCCCGCCCGCGCGAGACGGGAAGGGCCGCGAGCGCGATGGGTGCCGTAGCCAACGCGAATACCGGGACGTTGCGAACGGCGCCGAACAGCAGCACCGAAAAGGCGATTGCGAGGATGCGGTCACGCGCCGACGCCCGAACGCCGAAGGCAGCCAGGATCAGAAGCAATGGAAGGGCGCCCAGAGTGAACGACGCACTATCGACGCTCGTCGCACCCCACTCGGCGATTAAATGCCGGATCGGGCTCGTCGTCAAGCCGACGGCGTACCGCAACAGATCCGCGCCTAGTGGCGTTGCCAGCGTCGCGGCGGCCGCGCACGCAAAGACGCTTGCATAAAGTGACACCGCACGCGACCAGCGACGATCTTGCAGGACCGCCGCGATCCCAAACAGCAGCACGATTGCAGGCGCAAGAAAGACGCTCGCATGCAGGTTCGCCCACACCAGCGTCACCGGCACAACGAGCCACGACCATCGGTCTTCCCGTTCGAGCAGCGTTAAGACGACGGCGACGCCGGCCCATCCGACAACTTGCGCGCGGACGCCGTACGATTGCATGAGCGCGAGCCCGCACAAAAGCACTGCCGCAGACGAAAGCACCGGCGAGACGCCGCGGCGCTGACTACGCACGATGACGAGCGCCAGGGCGACCCCCGTGAGGATCGCGCATGCCAACGGCACCGCCCACGGGATGCCGCGATCGACCCCCAGCGCCAGCGCCAGTGAAAAGAGCCACTCGTGCGGCGTCCATGGCGCT